>JAOPYV010000160.1 GCA_025964435.1 Thermoleophilia bacterium
GGTGGCTGAGCGCGGCGAGCGGCTCGCCGGCGAGCAGGATGCGCCCCTCGCTGGCGGGCGCGATGCCGCAGGCCGCGCGCAGGAGCGTGCTCTTGCCTGCCCCGTTGGCACCGAGCAGCGCGACCCGTTCGCCGGCGCGCACCTCGAGGTCGAGCCCGACGATGATGTCGCGGCCGCCGAGCGGGACTGACACCTGCTCGAGCTGGAGGAGGGGGGCGTCATGCGTGGCGTCAGAGTCGTGCACGGCCGACCGCCTCGCCACGGATCACCAGCAGGACGATCGGCGCGCCGAGGCAGGCCGCGATGACTCCCGCCGGCAGCTCGGTCGGCCGCAGCACGGTGCGCGCCAGCGCATCGACGAGCACGAGACTCGTGCCGCCGAGCAGCGCCGCAGCTGGCACGTTCATCCGCGCCGAGGCGGGCAGCAGCGCGCGCGTCGCGATCGGCACGAGTGCCCCGATGAATCCGATCAGCCCTGCGAGCGAGACGGCGATGCCGGTTGCCAGCGCGGTGGCGAGCACGACCACGAGCAGCACGCGATTCGGTCGCACGCCGAGTGCGCGGGCGGGGTCCTCGCCGAGCGTCAGGACGTCGAGGTCGCGCCCGAACAACAGCGACCCGAGGATGATCAGCGCGGCGACCGTCAGGCCTGCGGTGATCGTCGACCAGTCGGATGGGATCACGCCGCCCAGGAGCCACGCCAACGCGGGCGCGGCGCCGTGCCCGGTGGCGGCTGTGCCCAGCAGCAGCACGCTCATCGCGGCGCCGGTGAGCGCCGAGACGCAGAGCCCACTCAGCAGCAGGTGCACGGGGGAGCCGCCGATCGCGCGTCCGATCGCGAGCGTCAGCGCTGTCGCCACGCAGGCGCCCGCGAACGCGGCGAGCGCCGTTCCGCCGAGCAGCCCCAGCCAGAGTGACAGGAGTGCGCCGACGCCGGCACCGCCCGAGGCGCCGAGGATGTAGGGGTCCGCCAAGGGCGTCGCCAGCACGAGCTGGAGGAGGGCGCCCGCCGCCGCCAGCAATGCGCCGACCGCGAACATGCCGACCACCCGCGGCAGGCGCAGCTTGACGAGGATCGCGGTGTCGACCGGATCGCTCGCTGCCTCGCCGCGGATCGATTCGACGAGCACCTGGGCCGCCGTCGTCGGCGCGAACCAGCGACTGCCCGCGAGCAGCGCGACGCTGCACGTCGCAAGGGCCACGACGGTGAGCACCGCCACCAGGATGCGGGCGCGCGTGATCACGACTGGGCAGCGGCCGTCGCCTCGTCGGCGAGCTCGGGATGCACGGCACCGAGCAGGGCGGCGAGACCCTCCGCCAAGCGCGGCCCCGGCACGAGCAGCTCATCGGCCCGCACTGGACGCACCGCGTCGTCGCGCACGGCCGGGATGGTGTCGAAGCCGGGCCGCGCTTCCACCGAGTCGACGGTGACGGCGCCGAGGAAGCGGGGACCGACGAAGCCCTTCGCGTCGGCCAGCACGATCACCGCAGGCTGCGCGTCGACGATCGCCTCGAAGGAGACCTGCGGGGCGAATCCGCTGGCATCGGCGAAGACGTTCCTCGCGCCGGCACGTGCGAGCAGCTCATCGATCAGGGATCCTGGTCCGACCGTGTACGGCTTGCCGGAAACCGATGCGTCGGTCTCGTAGTAGACCTTCACGGGTGCCGTGTCAGCCGCGATGTCAGTGACACGATCGATCCCCGACCGAAGCTCATCGACGAGCGCGCTCGCCTCGTCCACGTGGCCGCTGACGGCGCCGAGCGTCGTCACGTGGTCCAGTGTCGCGTCGATCGTTCCGGGATAGCCGAGCGACAGGACCTGGATGCCCACGTCACGCAGCTGCTGGTCGAGCGCATCCTCGGTGCCGATGCTGGTGATCACCAGGTCGGGCTCGAGCTCGACGACGGCCTCTGCGTCGAACTGGAAGTTGTCGCCCCCGATGCGCGGCAGCGACGCGGGTGCGTCCTTGGGCGCCGCAGCGAAGTCATCGATGCCGACGATCTGCGCGTCGGCGCCGATCTCGTCGAGGGTCGCGACGTTCACGTCGAACAGCGCGACGATGCGCTTCGGTCGATCGCGAACGACCACCTTGTCGCCGGCAGCATCGGTGATCGTCACCGGGAAGGCAGCAGGGCCGCTCCGCGCCGGGGCATCGTCGGCGGCTGGGCCATCGCCGCACGCAGCAAGCGTCAGGGCGAGGAGGGACACGGTCGTGAGTGCGGCAGCGTAGTGGCGGATCCGTCGAGTCGACATGGACCGGCTCCTTTCAATCGAAGGATGCGTGCTGCACCACGCATGGCGCAGCATGACAAATCCGCTGGTCGCTGGCTAGAAGCCGTCGAGCGCCATCATCGCCCGACGTACCTCGTTCAGCCCGACGGCGCGCTCGAGCACGGCGCCCGGATCCTCGAGGTCCGTGATCACGTCGCCATCGGCCACGACGTGGCGGTACGAGCCGTGCTGCAGGACATGGTCGAGGCGGGCGACGATGCCCTCGCGGAACGCAGGGCCATTGACCTGTCCGAACATGCGTGCGCCCATCGAGCCTGCCTTCGGCGTCTCGATCCCGGGCGCGTGGAAGGTCTCTGCGTGCAGCGCACGGATCCGATCCGGCGTCAGGCGCGCACGGATGTAGTCGAGCACCGGGGCGTCGATCTTCACCTCGCCGCCCGCATTCCCTGCCTGGAACTCACGCAGGCCGGGGGAGAGTCGGCTGGCGCCCTCGAGCGCCGTGCCACGGCCCATGTGTCCGTAGTCGATGAACGAGAGTGCGCCCGTCCTGGCATCGTAGAGGCCGTTGCCGAGGTGGCGATCGCTGTTGGCGAGGACGTAGTCGAGCACCTGGAGGAGCTGTCGGTCGGTGCGCGCGGCGAGCGCCGCATCCTGCGCGCCGAGCTGGAGGACGGCGTCAGCGGCGTACGAGCGTTCGAGCGCGCCGTCCAGGGCTGCGGTGTTCGTGATCCCGCCGGCGCTGAGGCTGCCGCCCGGCTTGTACTCGATCCACGCAGCGCCATCGGCACGGCGCGCCACGGCCGGCATGAGGTGATCGACGCCCAGCTCGCGTCCGAGCTTCCAGCTGAACGCTTCCTGTGCTGCCTGTGCCTCGGCCGGCTTGCGTACCGCCCAGAGCTTGGTGCCCGGCTGGGCGGGATCGTCGAGCAGCATGCGGAAGCGCCGGCCATTGACCCCGCCGCCGACGCTGATCGCCGAGAGTGGATCGACCTGGCCGTGCGCGAGCACCTGTTCGAGGTGATCGAGTGCCTGCGCAGGCTGTGAGCGCAGGAGCTGGCCGTGCGTGAGTGCGTCGCCGACGACGCTCGTCGCAGGCGTGGCCGCGTGCGCCATCGCACGCGCCGTTGAATTGAGTGTCGTAACTGGCAGCATCGTCCCCGAGTCCCATGGCGAGACCGCGCACGTCCATGCGTGGTCACACCTGGTTCTCGAAGACGATGCCGTATTGGTTACATCGACGTGCCGGGCGGTGGCGGCGCTGCTGCTGCCATGCCGGTTGCGGTCGACGTGTCAGCGCCGCCGCCTCCCGTCGTGGGTGGCGCTGCTGGCTGCGCGCCCGTGGTGGGAGCTGCGGCCGTGGTGGCCGTCGCGGCTGCGGGCACGGGAACCGCGGTCGTCGCGGCTGCCGTCGTCGCCACGGTCGTGGTGACCGGAAGCGCCGTGGCGGCGGGCGGCGTGCCCGGAACCGTCGGTGGCGTCGGAACTCCGCCGCCACCCGAGGTGCCGAGCGCGGAGACCATCTGCTTGATGACGCTGATCAGGTTCGTCAGCACCTGCAGCAGCTGCGCCTGCAGGTCAGCAGGAAGCGGGCTGCCGCCGCCGAGCGCCTGGGCGCCGGTGGCGGCCCCGGTGATGCTCGCGGGCGCCGTCGCCGACCCGACCAAGGACGGTGGCACTCCGGGCGCAGCGGTCGCGCCGCCGGCCTTCACGGGAGGGCCGCCGGCAGTCACGGGCGCACCCGCTGCTCCGGCCACGGTTGATTCCGGCATCGCCGGCCTGGATGTCATCGGTGCCGGTGCGGCAGGTGCGGCGGTTGGTCCGCCCCCCTGCAACACGGCAGGCGCTGGTGCGCTGCAGCTCGTTCCCATGGAAGTCCCCTCCATCAGTGGTCCGACCCCAGTAGCGCACGACTGCCGTCACACCGACAAGGGGGATGCGGACGTGGCACGGGCCGCGCCCGGCGGAGGTGTCGAACCTCATGTCTCCTATTGGATGCTCATGTGCGACACGTCGGCGTCGGCCAGGGCGCTGACGAGCTCGAAGCGATCGACGTCGACGTAGCCGCGGTCGGTCAGCTTGAGTGAGGGGATGACGCTGAGGGCGAGGAAGGAGAGGATCATGAAGGGGGCCTCGACCTCGACGCCCAGCTGCTCGAGCATGCCGTGCAGCTCGTCCATCTTCGCCGCGACGAGGTGGGGTGGCTGGTCGCTCATGAGCCCGGCCACGGGCAGTGCCAGCTCGCCGAGGATCGCGCCGTCGCGCGCGACGACGATGCCGCCACCGATCTCGGCGAGGCGCTCGACACAGGCGCGCATCGACGGATCGTCGGTGCCGACGACGACGACGTTGTGCGCGTCGTGTGCCACGGTCGAGGCGAAGGCGCCGCCCCGCAGACCGAAGCCATGGACGAAGCCGTTGCCGATCCTGCCGCTCGCGACGTGGCGCTCGACGACCGCGAGCCGCGCGATATCGCGCTCGGGTGCGGGCATGACGACGCCATCACGGACGGGGAGCTGCTCGATCAGGTGATCGGTCAGCAGCTGGCCCGAGCGCGCGCCGACCACGCGTGTCGCCGCCGTTGCAGTGTCGCCAGGCGCCGGGACATGGAACGAGTCATCGTCGAGCGGCGCCACGTGCACGGTGTCGCGCATCTCCACAGGCGCAGTGCGCGTGATCGGGGTGCAGAGCTCACCGTCGCGGGCGACGAGCGCGCCAGCGACCCAGACGGCCTCGGGGCGGAAGGAGCTGAGGTCCGGAAGCACGACCACGTCGGCGCGCGCGCCCGGCGTCAGCGAGCCGATCCCGTCGAGCCCGTGCGCGAGCGCCGGATGCAGCGTGGCGAGCAGCAGCGCATGGATCGGATCGATGCCGAACTCGACCGCCACACGAAGGAGGTGGTCGATGTGGCCCTCGCCCAGCAGGTGGTCGGGCTCGCGATCGTCGGTGCAGAAGGCGCAGAAGTCGGGACCATGGTCGCGCACGAGCGGCAGCAGGTCGCGCAGGTTGCGTGCATTCGACGCCTCGCGCAGCAACACCCACATGCCGCGGCGGCGCTTGGCCAGCGCCTCCGCCACGGTCGTGCTCTCGTGGTCGGACCGAATGCCGGCGGCGGCGTAGGCATCGAGCGCGCGCCCCGTCACGCCCGGGGCATGCCCATCGGCGTGGTCGGAGCCACGCGCGCGCACCTTGGCAAGCTCGTCGGGGTCACCGGCGATGATGCCGGGGAAGTTCATCAGCTCACCGACGCCGAGCGCTCGGGGATGCTCAAGCAGCTGCTCCATCTCGGCAAGGCCGAGCGTCGCGCCCGCCGATTCGAAGTGGCTCGCGGGCACGCAGCTCGGAACCATGAACCAGCACGACAGCGGCACGCCATCGGCGCTGTCCATGAACCACGTCGTGCCCGGAACGCCCAGCACGTTGCCGATCTCGTGCGGCTCGGTCACCACGGCGGTCGTGCCGCGCGGAACGACCGCGGTCGCAAATCCTTCGACGGTCAGCTTCGACGACTCGATGTGCACGTGGGCGTCGATGAAGCCCGGCGTCACGAAGCGCCCGCTCGCGTCATGGGTCTCGTTCGCGTCGCCCTCGCCGCGCTCGACGACGCCGGCCACGCGCCCCTCGGCAATCAGCAGGTCGGCATCGAGCCACTCGCGCGTGTGCACCGACAGCACGCGACCGCCACGGATGGCGAGGTCGGCAGGCTCGTCGCCGCGCGCCACGGCCGCCAGTCGGGCCATATCCCAGTCTGCTGCCTGCTGCATGCCTCGAACTCCTTCACCGGTCGCTCGCGCGCGTTGCGTCATTCTAGGAGGTGGATCGGAGCGCCCGCGGGTCGGCGCGGCAGAAGCTCTTCCCATACGGCGGAATTCCACGTACGCTCGAGGCATGACCCGCTTGCGCCTGCCCATGCTCATCGTGCTGCTCCTGGCAGCAGCCGTGTGCGCGCCGACCGCCGCGCTGGCCGTCGACGTGACGCCGCAGGCCGTGGAGGATCCGCCCGCAGCGTTCGTGGAGGAGGAGCCCGCAGCTCCCGTCACGCCCGCTCCAGTCGCACCGGCACCCGACGAGCCCACGGGGGAAACGCCCGACGTCGTCGAGCCGATCGCGTCGGTCGCCGCAGGCCAGACGGCCGAGATCGACGTCAGCGCGACCACGCCGGCCACGCTTCCGCGCGCCGCCACGCCGCGCATCACCGGGAGCGGTTCGCTGCCGTTTACAGGGGTCGACCTAGATCGGAATACGGTCATGTTGGCCATCGGTTTCCTCTTGGTTGTCGCGGGTGGACTGCTCTTCGCAGTACCGCGGAGCGCAGCGTCGGCCCGCTCCAACTAACGCGTCGGTGAGCCTGCAGTTCCAAAAGTGAACTTCCAGTTTCGTGTGCCAAGTGGCCCAAGTCCCGCTGCAAGGCGTGCGCCATGCACCGGACAAGCTCAAGCCCATCACCACTTGTGGCCGATGCCCCTCCCTACGGGTCAACGCGCACAGGCATGTGCGGCGAGGCCCCGGAAGGCATGGGTCACGGCACATGGCGCTCGGCGCCTCGTTCACTTCATCTCGAATCCTCGCTACCATCGGCATCCTGCTGGCTGCTGGTGCGCTCATGCTCGCCTCGATGCTGGGTACGGATCGACAGTCCGCGACTGCTGCGCTGCCGGAGCTGACCAGCTCGATCTCCCTCGATGCCCAGGCTCCGCTCGTCGCCACGCTGCGTGATCGCATGCCTGCCGGCCTCGAAGGCCGCCTCGTCGCCCCCGCCAGCCAGACCGCCACCGACACCGCATGGGCCCAGCTGCCGATGACGCTCGATGGTCGCGTCCGCCTCGGCCAGCCCGGCCCGACCGGCCAGATCGGCAATGCCGGCTGGTCGATGCTCGACGTGCCGAAGCTCGAGCGCGTCGCCGTCGCCGGCGGCGCCGCCTACCTCGGCAGCGAGTGGGACGTGCTGCAGATGGTCGACGCCGACCGCCTGCGCGAGTACGTCGTCGTCAACGAGCGGCAGGGTGCCAAGACTTGGCGCTGGCAGCTCCACGCCGTCGACGCCCAGACCAAGCCCAAGCTCCTGCCGTCCGGCCAGGTCGACCTCGGAGGCGGCTACCTGCTCGAGCCGCCGAAGCTGCTCGGCGCCCAGCTCCAGCAGCTCGACCAGCCCGTGGAGTGGGTCCTGCGCGGCGACGTGCTCACGCTCAGCTTCGATGACGCGAACCTGCCGCTGCCGTACGTGATCGATCCCGACGCGACGCCCCCGGACGCGAACTTCGTCAACTGGACCGAAAGCTCGCCACACGCGCACTACGACAACACGCTGGACGTCGATCGGCTGTGGTTCAATCCGAACTTCGCCGGCAGCGCGGTCGCCAAGGTCTCGGCCAACGATGCGGAATCCGGGGTCCAGCACGTGACATGGCCGACGCCACCGGCTGGCTGGTCGCCACCCGGATCCAACGACTCCTCGTCCATGGACGAGCCGGGGATCGTCGGCTCCTACTTCGACAGCGGCCGCACGTTCACCGGCACGCCTGTCGTGCGCATCGACCCGTCGATCAACTACAACTGGAACGCGTCGACGTTGCCGTATGCCGGGTTCAACGTCAGCCACAGCTTCTCCGTCCGCTGGGATGGGCGGCTGCTGCCACCCACGTCCGGCACCTACTTCCTGCAGATGCGCCAGGACATCGAGATGCGCGTCTGGATCGACCTCGACGACAATGGCACGTTCGGCGCGGGAGAGCTCGTGCTCGGCCGCAACAACAACACCACCCAGACCGAGACGTCGTGCTTCCCCGGTATCAACCTGAACTCGGCCATTCCATACCGGATCCGCGTCGAGATGGAGGAAGACGGTGGCGGCGCGATTGCCATCCTCAGGTGGAAGACCCCCAGCGACGTCTTCAGCACGACCCCGGGTGGGGCGACCGCCTGCCACCAGGCGGCGGATGAGTCCTACGCCGGCGCCGCCGGTGCCCCGTGGGTCGGCTCGACCTATCCGGTGATTCCCGCCTCCGCGTACACGCTTGGTGGAGGTCTCTTCACGCGCAGCTACAGCTGGGGCGTCGGCGCAGCTGATGGCATCGTCAATGCGAGCGCGACGAACGGCGATGGCGCCGTCACTGGCACCATCCCCGTGGAGTTCCGTGCCGACGGCACGCCGCCTGTCGTCTCGACCGGCACCGTCGCGATCGACGACACGGGCTGGACCGACGACAGCACACCGAACGTCACGTTCCCCAATGCAGCCAACATCAGCGATGCGGGAATCGGCCTGCATCCGACTGCGGCTCGCCAGCTCCAGCGACGCATCGGGTCAGGCGGAGGCGACGGAACCTGTGGCGGGTACGGTCCGTGGACCGACGTCGGAGGCGTGAACCCGGCGGATGGTCCGCTCGCGAGCCCCGGCGGCGCGCTGACTTCCGGCCAGTGCGCGGAGTACCGCTACGTCGTCCAGGATCGCCTCGAGAACAAGCTGTTCCTCGTTGCACCGGGCTTCCGCGGCTACGACGCGAACGTGCCGACGATCACCTTCAACTCGTACGCCAATGGTGCCGGAAGCACGTTCCAGCACGATATCGGGAACCGAATGTGGATCAACACCGCCACCGGCGCCGGCGACTTCGACGTGACCCTCACCGCTACGGACACGCAGTCGGGCATGGCCTTCGTTCGATTCCCCGCAGTCGCGCCCGGGCTGAACTGGACACCGTCCGCCGACAGTGACGTCGTGGGGCCGGGCCCGGCCTACACCAAGCGCTACGCATGGACGATGGGAGCCGACGAGCCTGATTACGAGAGTCCCGTCGCATTCGATTCCGTGGATCGCTTCACGACGGGCACCAACCGCTTCCGCATCTCGGTGGACAACACCAGTCCGATCGGGGGCGTGCTCGAGTACTCGGACGGCTGGGCCGGCATGAGCGAGCTCGTCAAGGTGACATCTGACATGACGGACGCCAACTCCGGTGTCCGCAGCAGGCAGCTGCAGCGCGACACGGCCCCGCTCGTGGGGCCCGGCCTGGTCTGTGGCACGTGGTCTGATGCCTGGGTCGACGTCGGCCCGAAGGTCCTGGGCCCTGCGCCCCTGCCCGACTACTCCGACGGTGCGCTGCTCTTCGACACGTGCCATCGCTACCGGATCGAGACGATCGACAACGTCTCCAACGTGGGCCACGTCACCGGGACCACCTCGATCAAGGTCGACGCCTCGAATCCCACGGCGACGATCTCGCCGCTCGCCGCGACGATCGACGGCAGCACGCCGTTGGCGATCGATGGCACGTCGATCGATGACCGCGCCGGGGTCGTGCAGGTCACGCTCCGCTTCGTGCAGGTCACCGGCACCCCGGGGTACGCCCCAGCGGACATCGTCCTCAACAACGGATCCGCGACGCCGACATGGAGCACCAGCCTGTCCACTGCGGAGATGGCGGCGATGCCGAGCGGCGAGTGGAGCGTCGTC
>JAOPYV010000183.1 GCA_025964435.1 Thermoleophilia bacterium
TCGCACGAGCTGCGCACGCCGCTGACCGCCATCTCCGGATTCGCGAGCACGATGACGCATCACTGGGAAACGCTGCCAGACGCCGACAAGCAGCGGTTCGTGGCCATCATCGAGGAGCAGTCGGAGCGACTCGGGCGGCTCGTCTCGGACCTGCTGACGTTGTCGCACATCGAGAGCGGGCGGGTCCGTCCGGTCCAGTCACCGGTCGACCTCGAGCCCGTCGTTCGGCGCACGCTCGAGCACCTCGGCCTGACGGACATCGAGGTGACCTGCGATCCCGACATCGTGGTGCTCGTCGACGAGGACCACATCGAGCAGATCCTCGTCAACCTGCTCGGCAACGCGATGACGCACGGCGCGCCCCCGGTCGGCATCGAGGTGCGTCAGGACGGCGCCCGCATCGACATCACGGTCGTCGACCATGGCGTGGGCGTGCCGGAAGAGTTCGTCGCGGAGCTGTTCACGCGCTTTGCCCGCGGCCCGCAGGCGGGCGAGCAGCAGCGCGGTGGCGCCGGCCTGGGGCTGTCGATCGTGGAGGGGTTGGCCCACGCCTACGGTGGTCGGGCGTCCTACGCGCCGAATGAGCCGCGCGGCGCGCGCTTCAGCGTGCGACTGCCGGCGGTTCCGGCCGTCAGTTAGGGCGTCGGTCGCGCAGCGCGGCCAGCAGGTTGCCGATCGAATCGTCGCCGGCGCTGCCGTCCGTGCGCACCGGGTAGACCTCGCCGGACTTCACGTCGACCCAGACGTCGCCGTTGCGGCGCGCGCCGGGGATCTTGGATTCCTTGACGGAGTGGATCGCGTCGCGCACCTGGGTCACGGAGACGTCGAGCTTGCGCGCGATCTTGCGCTCATCCTGGAGCAGGTCCGTGCGCGCGCCGACGCCGCCGGTCGCGCGCGAGCGGACCTGTCGCGCCGTCTCCTCGGCGAAGCTGCCACCGTCGGTGCGCTGCACCTGGAACTTGAGCAGGTCGGCGAGCAGCTCGTCCTTGCTCTGCGCCGCGACCGGCGCACCGAGTCCGGTGCGGACCTGGCCGGCACCCTTCGCGCCCGCCTCGACGATGTCATCGCCCGCGACGTGCACGGCGCCACCGACCATGTCGACGGCGCCCGAAATGAGCCGATTCACCTGCATCTGAACTGATCCCCCGAAGCTGTGGACCAATCCCCCGACAGGTCCCACTCCGATCTATCGGGCGCGAGCGGGCCGACGTTGCAGGGATCGATCGGGCGACGCGCGGGTACGCTCGATCCATGGACACCGACACCATCGTGCTGCTCGTCATCACCGTCGCGGCGCTCGCCGGTGCCTTCTTCACCGTCGTGCCGGTGCTGCCGGGCACGCTCTTCGTCGTCGCCGGCGCCGTCGCCTGCGGCGCACTCCTCGGCTGGGACGAGCTGCCCGTGTGGTTCTGGGCGGTGCAGGCGGTGCTCGTGGCGATCTACCTGCTCATCGACAACATCGCGCAGCTGCTCGGCGTGAAGCGGGTCGGCGGCTCACGCCAGGCGATGTGGGGCGGCGCGATCGGCGTGTTCGTGGGGCCCCTCGTGCTCGCCCTCCTGCTCGGGCCGTTCGCGCTCTTCATCGGTCCACCGATCGGTGCCGTCGCCGGCACGTTGATCGGCGAGGAGCGGGCGCGACGCACGGCCGGGACGCAGCCCGCCACCGACCGTGACTATCGCCGGCTCGGCGTCGGCGCTCTGCTCGCCTTCGTCATCGGCACCACCACGAAGCTCGTGGTGATCGCCATCCAGACCGGACTGCTCATCTACGTCGCGCGCTGACGGCCGTGGCCGCGCGGCATCAGTGCATGATCACGGGCGGCGCGACCGTCTGGCCGCTGTCGTTGCCGTGCTCGTCGACGAGGTGGTCGTCGGCCTCGACCGGTCGACGCGGCAGCAGCAGCGCCGGCACGACCGCCAGCGCGAGCAGCCCGAGCGCCCACCAGAAGGTGTAACCGAAGGCTCCGGCTATCGTGTCGCCGAGCTGGGCGCGCACCTCGTCGGTCATGCCCTGGGCCGCGCCGAGCCCGCCGGTTGCGCCCTCGCTGCCTGCGGGAACTTCTCGTCGGCAGCGGGGCCGCGATCGTCGTGGGGCATTGCTGGGGTGGTGCTCATGTGTGCGTCGGCCTCCGCGATCGGGGAAGCGGGAGAGTATTCCGCACTTTTTGGGAAAGCGCTACTTCAGCGCCGCATCCAGAGCGAGCGCGACCGCCGTCAGCACGACCAGCACGACGAATCCGATGCGCAACGCACGCTGCGGCAGCCGGTGCGCGATCCGTGCGCCGATGATCGAGCCCGTGACGCTCGTCAGCACGAACGCGATCGTGATGCCCGGCTCGAGCAGGTCGCTGCCGATACGCGGCACGAGCGCCGTCGCGGCGTTGAGCGTGGTGACGACGAGGCTTGTCCCGACGGCCACCGTGAGCGGCAGCCCGAGCGCGTAGATCAGGGCGGGCACGGTCAGGAAGCCGCCGCCGACGCCGAAGAAGCCGGTGACCACGCCGACCAGGGTGCCGGCCGCGAGCGTGCGCAGCAGCGCGTGGCGCGGGAGCGCGCGGTCGGCGGATGCCGCACCTGCAGCGGTCGCACCCGCCTCCGCACCAGCTCCTCCGTCGCCATCGGGCTCGCCGCGCCGGCCCACGAGCACGGCGGCGACGAGCATGATGCCCGCCAGCGCGAAGGTGAAGGTCTCCGAATCGGTGCGCACGCTGGCGTAGCCCGCGAGCAGGGAGCCCACGACGCCGACGCCGGCGAACACCAGCGCCGACCGCAGCCGGACCGTCCCCTTGCGATGGTGCACGATCGCGCCGACGGCCGCAGCGCTGCCGACGACGAACAGTGACGTGGTCGCCGCCTCGTGCGCGTCCTGCCCGAGGATCAGCACGAGGGCGGGGATCGTGAGGATCGAACCTCCGGCGCCGAGCGCCCCGATCGAGATGCCGATCGCGATGCCCAGCGGTATGGCAAGGAGCACTTCGTGCACGCTGGCAGACCTGACGTTGGGGACTCGAGTGTAGCGGGCTGCTACGCTGTCGAATACGAAGGGGAGTATCCCGCCAACCCGCAGGTCGTCATTACGGCGTAGATCGCCCGGTCGCGGACCTTCCAGCCCCAGCGCTGGAAGGGGGAGAGACCTTCATCAGGCACTTGATGCACGATGAAAGGTAGCTCCATGGAAACTGTTCCGCTGCTCGCTTGGCTCATGCTCGCCGGATTCGGCGTGGCGATGGTCGTCATCGACCTGTTCGTCGCCGGCTCCCCCGGCAAGGCGATGACCTTCAAGAACTCGCTCACCTGGAGCATCATCTGGATGGTCGTCGGGCTGTCCTTCACGATTCCGGTGTGGATGTGGCTCGGGGCCGATCGCGGCGGCGAGTACCTCGCGGGCTACCTGATCGAGCGCAGCCTGTCGCTCGACAACGTCTTCGTCTTCGCGCTCATCTTCGCCGCCTTCGCCGTGCCAGCCGCGGCGCGCCAGACGGCGCTGATGTGGGGCATCCTCGGCGCGATCGTGCTGCGCGTGCTGATGATCTTCCTCGGCATCGGCCTGCTCGAGGCGGCGCACTGGCTGATCTACGTGTTCGGCGCCTTCCTCATCTTCACCGGCATCAAGATGGCGACGACGGGCGAGGAGGAAGAGGTCGACCTCGAGAAGAACCGGACGCTCAAGGCGATCAAGCGCTTCGTCCCGCTCACCGACGGCTACCACGGTACCAAGCTGACCTTCCGCGAGAACGGCAAGCGATTCGCGACGCCGATGCTCGCCGTGCTTGCCGTCATCGCCACGACCGACCTCCTCTTCGCGCTCGACTCGATCCCCGCGATCTTCGCGATCACCCTCGATCCGTTCGTCGTCGTCTCGGCCAACGTGCTGGCGCTGGCGGGGCTGCGGTCGCTCTACTTCCTGCTCGAGGGCATGCTCGGCGAGTTCCGCTTCCTGCAGCCGGCGCTCGCACTGCTGCTGGTCATCATCGGGCTCAAGCTGGTGCTGGTCGACGTCATCCACCTGCCGGTCTGGGTCTCGCTCCTGCTGGTCGTCGTGATCGTCGGCGGCGGCATCGTCGCCTCGATCCTCATCCCCCACGGTGGGGACGAGGACGGCGGGAGCGATGACGGCGATGCCGGCGCGCCCGACCCCTCGCCCGACGCGACCGTCACGCACTAGTGCGCTGAGCAGGGGTTTTCTGGTGAGGGTTCGCTAACTCTGATATACGAGACGCATGCGTTCCGTTTGGTGCTACGGTGGCGGAATGTCTCCTGGCACCCCATCCATCGACGACGCGCCGCGGCGTGGTCGACCTCGTGATCCGCAGCGTGATGCAGCGATCATCGAGGCGGCGATCGAGCTGGTGGTCGAGGTCGGCTATGACCGGCTGACGATGGAGCAGGTCGCCGTGCAGGCGGGCGTGGGCAAGGCCACGATCTACCGGCGCTGGGATTCGAAGGCCGAGCTGGTCATCGACGCGATCGGCCACGTGAAGCGCGGCATGGATGCCGTCGACACCGGCACGCTCGAGGGCGACCTCGCCGGGATGATGACCTTCGCATGCAGCGCACCGGCCCAGCAGGCGAACGCGCTGATGCTCAACGTCGCGCCAGCACTGTCACGGGACCCGGAGCTGCTCGCGACCTTCCGCGAACGCTTCACCGAACCACGGATCGCCCGGATCCAGGCCATGCTCGAGCGCGCGCGCGATCGCGGCGAGCTCGGCGCTGACGTCGACCTGGAGATGGCGGCCAGCCTCCTGCCCTCGCTCATGCTCCAGCGCGCGCTGCTGACAGGCGAGGCGGCCGGCGCCGACTACGCGCGGCGCATCGTCGGGTCGTTGCTGCGCCCCGCACTCGGACTTCCCGCAACTGCCTACGAACCGACGGAGCAGCCATGACCGATACACCATCCACACCCGCTCCCAGCTCGGCGCCTCGAAATGGCGGGCTCGCGCTCGCGGTGATCTGCATCGCGCAGCTGATGGTGGTGCTCGACGCCACCATCGTCAACGTCGCGCTCCCCTCGATCCGCGAGGACCTCGGCTTCTCCGCCTCGAGCCTGACCTGGGTGATCACCGCCTACTCGCTCGCCTTCGGCGGGCTGCTCCTGTTCGGCGGGCGTACCGGCGACCTGTTCGGGCGGCGCCGCATGTTCATGATCGGCGTCGCGATCTTCTCGGGGGCATCACTCCTCGGCGGCTTCGCACAGAACGAGGCATGGCTGATCGCCGCGCGAGCTCTGCAGGGCGCAGGCGGCGCGATCGCCGCGCCGACGGCGCTGGCGCTCATCGTGACCACCTTCCCGGCAGGCGACGCGCGCAACAAGGCGTTCGGCGTGTACGCGGCGATGGCAGCCAGTGGTGGTGCGCTCGGGCTGCTGCTCGGCGGGATCCTCACCGACCTCGCCTCCTGGCACTGGACGCTCTTCATCAACGCACCGATCGGCCTGCTCGTGCTGTGGCTCGCCCCGCGCGTGCTCGACGAGTCACAGGGCTCGGGCTCCAAGCTCGACGTGCCGGGCGCACTCACAGCGACCGGTGGCATGGCGTCGCTCGTCTACGGTCTCAGCAATGCCGCGACCCATGGCTGGGACGCGACCAGCACGATCCTCTCGCTCGGCGCCGCCGTCACGCTGCTCATCGCCTTCGTGCTGATCGAGCGGCGCCACTCCGCGCCGCTGATGCCGATGCGGATCCTCAAGGACCGCAACCGCACCGGCTCCTACCTGATCATGCTGTTCCTGGCGGGCGCGCTGTTTGCGACCTTCTTCTTCAGCTCGCAGTACCTGCAGATGGTCCACGGCTACAGCCCGTTCCGTACCGGCGCGGCGTTCCTGCCGATGCCGATGACGATCATGTTCATGTCCCTCGTCGTGGTCCGGCGCGCGATCCCGAAGATCGGCGTGCGCCCCTTCCTGACGGCGGGGCCGGCGCTCGCGATCGGCGCGATGGCGGTCTTCGCCACGCTCGATGCCGACAGCTCGTACCTGCACTTCCTCGCCGGTCTGTTGCTGCTCGGCTTCGGCATGGGCTGCAGCTTCGTGCCGCTGACGATGACCGCCGTCAATGGCGTCGCCGGGCACGAGACCGGGCTCGCCTCGGCGCTGCTCAACACGGGCCAGCAGGTCGGTGGCGCCATCGGCCTGGCGGTGCTGGGAACGATCGCCACCCACGCCGATGAGGATCGCGCCGCGCAACTGGCGGGCTCCGGCGCAGCGGGTCGCTCACCGCTCGAGGTCGCGAATGACATCTTCGTGCACGGCCAGGGCGCTGCCTTCACCGGGGCCGTCGTCATCGCCGGCCTGGCGCTGGTGGTGTCACTCGCGCTGATCCGCGTGAAGCGTCCCGCGCCTGCGGTCGCATCGGCGCCCGCTGCGCCGAGCGTCGTCGTCGAGGCCTGAGCCTCGTTCGGAGCAGCGCGTGGCGCTCGTCACTCAGCCGCGCGTGATCAGGCGCTCGAGGTAGCTCGCGGCGCCGACCCACTCGGTGACGAGGCCCGTGCGAACGGTGCGTGCGCCGAGCGTGACGTCCGTCCAGGCGACCGAGCGGCGCCGCTTCACGCGACCTACGTGGCCATCGCCGCCGTCTGCTCCTGCGAGCGCCTCGGCCAGCACGCGACCCTGCATCGAGCCCGGCGTCGCGACGCCGAGCAGGTGCGCGATCGTCGGCGCGATGTCGAAGATGCCGGCGGGCGCACTGGTCCGGAGCGCAGCTCGACCGCGCTGCGCCTGGTCGAAGCTCGGCCCAGCCACGACCAGCGTGTTGTTGATGTCGCTCCAGCCGAGCGATCCATGGCCCGCCTTGTTGGAGCCCGGGTTGGCCATCACGCTCGCTGGGCCCCGTCCACCGGAGCTGCGCGGGCCGGGCACCCCGACGTCATCACGCTGGTAGATCACGTAGGCGTCGGCTGCGCGCGTCGAGCCCTGGCGCAGGTCACGCCCGGTCAGGCGCCCATCGGAGCGGCGATCACCGGCGACCCCCGCGCGCGGGTTGTCGATCACGGTGCGCACGAGCTTGGCGAACGGCGCCGCGGCGATCGTCGCGCGCAGCTTCGCAAAATCCTGGGGCGTCGGGTCGTGACGGAACCGAACGAGGTGCTGGTTGCCGGAGGCGACGACGTGGGAGACATCGAGCCCCGCCTCGTTGAGCGCGTCGGCGAGCGGCACCTTCGGCGCTTCGACGTGGTCGCTGAAGCCGTGGTCGCTCGTGACGACGATGTCGAAGTCCGCGAGCACGCCACGCGCCTCGAGGTCGGCGAACAGCTGTCCGACGGCGCGGTCGGCATCGAGCAGCGCGGCGCGCTGGCTCGCCGCGCCGAGCCCGTGCCCATGCTGGGTCTTGTCGGGGTCGGTCAGCCACACCGTCAGCAGATCGGGCGCATGCGCGGCATCGACGGCAGCAGCCGCCGCGACGAGCCAGCGACTACGCGCGCCGTCGTCGTCCTTCCCGGATGCAGGCGCCGGGCCCGCAACAGCCTCGACCATCTGGGCCAACGGCTGGCTGGCACGCGTCTCCTCGAGCGCCAGCCCACGCGGCGATGTCAGTGACCCGCCCGAGGAGACGGTCCAGTCCGCGCCCGCGAGTGACGCGAGCTCGGCGGGGCCCTCCTTGCCGATCATCGCCGACGTCTTCCCGGCGCTCCCCAGCGCCTCGAAGATGCTCGTCGACGCGAGTGCGCGGCCGCCGTAGCCGTCGCGCATCTGCTCGATTCCCGCGAGGGACTTGAGCTCGACACCACGTGATGGTCCGGCCGGAACCATCATGAGGTTGGAGGTGACCCCGCTGCGCTCGGGATAGGCACCGGACATGAGCTCACCGGCGCCCACCATCGTCTCGCTCGGGAACCCGGTGCGCGAGCGCGTGTAGGTCACGCCCTGCGCCGCGAGTCGCGCGAGGTTCGGCATCAGCTTCGCGTTGATCGAGCCGGGCCTCAGGCCATCGAGCACGAGCAGCAGCACGCGACGACGACGAGCGGCGACAGGCCGAGTCCAGTGGATCGTGGTGTGGGACGAAGCCGACATCTCGCGCCATACTGGCCCACCAGCCATGAAGCGCGCATGAATTCAGCGAGAAGCCGCAGTCAGCGGCCGCCGCGCGTCGCCTCGAGCGCGACCTGCCTGGCCTTGAGCTTGTTGCTGCCATCGGCGGCATCGAGGCCGAAGGAGACCGGCATGCCGGCGCGCAGCGTGCGGTCATCGACACCCTTGACCGACTTGCGATGGAAGAAGACGTCCTTGCCGCCCGCCTCCTGCTTGATGAAGCCGAAGCCCTTCGCAGGGTCGTACGTCAGGATCGTGCCGCGTCCTGTGCCGCCGGCCTGGGCGCCGCGCTGCGGGGCCGTGCGGCGCAGCGGTGCGCCGCGTCCGTTGCCGTCGCGCTCGAAGGTCGGGCGGTCGTTCGCATTGCTGAAGGCAGCGTTGCCACGGCGATTGTCGACGCGATCGCCGCCGCGCCGCAGCGACTCCTTGGCCGCCGGGCTGACGTAGCGCAGCTCGGGGGCGATCTCCTTCGGCCGCTCGGTCGAGCCGGCGCGCATGTCCTTGAGCAGCGACAGCGGCAGGTCGAGGTCGAGCAGCAGCCCCTCGACGAGGTTGTGCTGCTTGCCGGTGACGAGCGTGATCGCCGTGCCGGTGCGGCCCGCGCGACCGGTACGGCCGGTGCGATGGCGATAGGCGTCGGCGTCCTCGGGCAGCTCGTAGTTGATGACGTGCGTGATCCGGTCGAGGTCCATGCCGCGCGCGAACACGTCGGTGGCGACGAGCACGTCGACCTCACCGCGCTGGAACAGGCCGTACTCGCGCAGCCGCTCGGGCTGGCTCAGGCCGCCGTGGATCGCCGTCGCGCGCAGGCCGTACGACCGCAGCGTCTCGGAGAGGTTGGCGGCGCCCTTCTGGGTGCGCACGAAGAGCACCGCGAGGTCGCGCTCCTCACGGGTCAGGATGTCGTAGACGGCGTCGGCCTTGGCGGCCGCGCTCGTCTGCACGAGCACGTGCTCGATCTCGCCGCCGTCGCCGGGGGCGTCGTCACGCTCGATGCGCACCGGCTCGTCGGTCAGCTCGTCGGCGACCTTGCCGACCTTGCCGCCGAGCGTGGCGGAGAAGAGCATCGTCTGGCGGCGGTTCGGCATCGCGGCGACGATCTCCATCACCTGCGGCGTGAAGCCCATGTCGAGCATGCGGTCCGCCTCGTCGAGCACGAGGATCGGCGCGAGCGAGAGGTTGATCTTCTTCTGGCGGATCAGGTCGACGAGCCGGCCGGGCGTCGCGACGATGATCGGCGACCCCTCCGCCTGCTTCGCCTGCTTGTGGCCCGAGCCGCCACCGTAGACGGCGACGACGCGCAGCTGCATCGCCCAGGCGATCGGCACGAGCTCATCGCGCACCTGGATCGCCAGCTCACGGCCCGGCACGAGGATGATCGCGCTCGGGATCCGGCTGCCACGCGGCAGCTGGGAGATGATCGAGAGGCCGAAGGCGAGCGTCTTGCCTGATCCGGTCGGGCTCTTGATGAGGACATCGGCGCCGTTGGAGGCGACCGGGACGACCGCCTCCTGGATCGGGAATGCGTGTGTCAGTCCAGCACGATCGAGCGCCACGACCGTGTGCTCGTGGACGTCCGGCATCTCCGCGAAAGCCTGTGCTGTGTCGGTTGTCTCGGTCACGATCTTCAATCCATCCTGGGAAGCAAGGTAGCACCGCAACGTGCGGAACCACGCGCGAGCGTGTCATGTAGTGCAGTGTTCGTGCAGTGAACGGACGCTGCAGTGGCCGCATCGGGAGCTGATCTGGCCGCCCATCCCCGCGCGCCAGCCGCTGCTTTCGGCTTTGCGCAGGACCTGTGCAAATGGTTGGGATCACCCTGACGCGCGGGCCGCAACCTCGATTGACTACGTCCATGGATTTTCCCGCGGCCGCCCCAGAGATCCTCTACCTCGGCGATAGCACCATCGCGGGCGTTGGCGCCCACAACGCTACGGTGGAGGCGGCGATCGCGGCCTACCTGCCCCCCGACATCGGCGCCTTCCGAGCGATCAACCTTGCCCGTTCCGGCGCGACCACCGCGGACGTCCTGCTCGACCAGCTGCCGCGCGCGAACGACATCGACCCCTCACTGGTGATCGTCGGCGCCGGCACCAACGATGCGCGGGCGAGCGCCGGACCGAATCGGCTGCTGACGGACACCACCGCGCTGCTGATGCTGCTGCGGCGCCGCTTCCCACGCGCGCTGATCCTCCACACGGGAGTCGCGCCGATCGACGTCGCGCCGGCGGTGCCGAGCGCACTGCGCGACGGGCTGCGCGAGCGTGTCGAGGCGCTCAATGGTGAGGTGCGGATCGCCTGCGTGGCGGCCAACGTGTGCTTCCTCGACATCGCTGCGCGGCTGCGAGCGCAGTTCGACGGCGACGACACGCTGTTCTCGAGCGATCGGCTGCATCCCAGCGATGCCGGCTACGACCTCTGCGCCCGCACGATCGCGGACGAGGTACAGCGCGCCACCACGCTCATCGCCTGAGTCGCTAGACCGGCTTCCAGACGTGTCGCTGCGCGCGCTCGAGCACGTAGTCGTCGGCGTTCTGGCCGGCGGGGATCTCGAAGCGCTCCGACAGCAGGTCCTCGTACTCCCAGCTGACGTACGCCCACGCGGCCGCCTCGTCGGCGTGCCAGGTGTCGCCGGCATCGTTCGCGGCGCGGTCATAGCGGTACGCCATCGCCTCGAGCTCGGAGACCTCGACCATGATCACGGCCGGCCACGGGGCGGGCTTGCCGTCGACGACATGCTTGACGCGCCGCGCTCGATCTTCGGGCTCGGTGCGCACCAGCGCGAAGCCCGCCGACCGCCACGTCCGCGGCGCCGCCGGGTCGACGGAGTCGGGTCGTGTGGTCGGCGTGCTGCTTCGCGCGGGAGAGGTCATGCGACGATCCTACGCGGAGACACCTCGGCGCTTGGTCGACGCGCGCTTGGAGGCGCTGGTCGAGCGGGCCTTGGAGGCCGTGGCCGAACGCGACTTCGAGGCCGCGGACGCACGGGGCTTCGACGCGGCGGAACGCGGCTTCGATGCAGCGCGCTTCGTAGCACCGCCGGCCGACGTGGCCGGACTGCGCGTCAGCGAGCTGGACGCCGCCGGCTTGCGCACCGAGGGGCGCGAGCCCTTGGCCGACGATCCGCCGACAGGCGCCGACCGGCGGGCCGCACGGCTCGCAGTTCGCGAGACCGAGCGCGCCGCGGAGGCCGCCACGGAACGAACGCCGTCGACGGCTCCAGTGCGGAGCATGCTGTACTGGCTCGAGCCGCGCACGTCCGCGGCGACCGCGTCGGCCGTCAGTCGGGGCACCTGCGCGAAGAGCCGCTCGAGCATGCGCTCCTCGTCGGCACGGATCGATGCGGCGAGACGCTCGGTCGCGTGGTCCTCGACCTCGCGCGCGTACTGCTCGATCGTCAGGTACATGGCGATCTCCATCGCCTCGCTGGCGCACTCGTCGCGGATGTTGCGCAGCAGCTTCTCCTCGCCGTTCATGCCACGGGCGAGGTCGACCGGCAGCTTGCCGACGGCGATCGCCTGGCCGAGCGCGGTCGTCGCGAGCCCATAGCCGACCTGCATCAGGCCGCGCCGATGCTGGCGTCCGGAGAGGTGGCGCTGGATCCGCTTGGCATGGTCGCGCGTCTCGCGCAGGTGCGACTCGAGGCCGGAGCGATAGGTGCTGGCCGGCGTCATGGCGATGTGCGCGAGGAGTGTCTGCACGAGCGCGAGCTCCGCAGCGTGGGCGTCGAAGAGCAGCTGGTCGATGCGCTGCTCGGCCTTCGCCTGCATGTCCTGGTCAAGCTGGGCTGGCATTGGGCGTTCCTTTGCGTGGGGGATGTACACGTCCTCCCCGCCTCCCCGCCACTCCCCCTAGGAAACAAACTGGCCCAAGTGTCGGTACAGGGCGATAACATGTCGAGATGGTTTCCGACCCACAGCCCGTCGCGCGACTCGGCATCTGCGATGACGTGCCAGCGTTCCGGCGCCTGCTGAGCCTCGTCTTCCAGATGGAGAATGACATCGAGGTCGTCGGCGAGGCAGGCAACGGCCTCGAGGCAATCGACCTCGTCTCGAGCCGGGTGGTCGACGTGCTGCTGATCGACATGTCGATGCCGATCATGGACGGCCTCGAGGCGCTCCCCAAGATCCTCGACGCATCGCCCAGCACCAAGGTGGTCATGCTCACCGGCTTCGGCACGGATGCGATCCGTCGCCGCGCGATGGACGCGGGCGCCGCACGGTACCTCGAGAAGGGCCTGCTCCCCGACGAGATCCTGCGCGCGATCCGCGAGGTCCACGCCAGCTGACGCTCAGATGCGGACGGCAGCGGTCCTGCGCAGCGTCGGCAGGTCCTGGGCGAGCTCATCGAGGATGCGGCGGCTGGCGACCAGCGCGGAGCTGATCGACTGGCCCGCCTCCTCCGCATTGCCCAGGTCGAGCGCCAGCTTCGCCACGGCGAGCGACTGCACGACGTCGTCGTTCATCTCGGTTGCCTGACGCGCGCGCTCCTCGATGGTGGCGAGCGCGGTGCGCGCGGCGAGCCGGAGCTCCATCTCGTCCATCACGATCGCGGCGAGATCCTGCAGCAGGGACACGCGGTCCTCGGGGAACTCGCGCGGCTTGGTGTCGAGCACGCACATCGTGCCGAGGTTGAAGCCGTCCTGCGTGGTCAGCGGCACACCCGCGTAGAAGCGAACGCCATTCTCGGAAGCGACGAGCGGGTTGGCGAGCGTGCGGGGATCGAACTCGGCATCTTCGATGACCCAGGCGCCGGTCCCGAGGATCGCCGATGCGCACAGGCCCGGATCGCGATCGATCTGCTGTGCATCGAGGCCGTGGTGCGACTTGAACCAGATGCGGTCGGTGTCGACGATGCTGACGATGGCCACCGGCATGTCGAGCAGCGTGCTCGCGAGCCGCGTGATCCGATCGAAGGTCCCGTCGGTCGGCGTATCGAGGATGTCGTAGCGATGCACCGCAGCGATGCGGGCAGGCTCGTTCGGCGGAATCAGTTCGGCACGAATCATGAGGTACTCCGGATGTCGTCCGAAGGCGCATCGCCCAAGGGTTCGCTACGCATGCTAACGAACCGTGCCGAGGTGTGGCGGGTCACTCGCGTATAGGAGCACCCAGCCGCCACACCTCGGAGGGGGCTGCGAAGACGACGAGACCCCGACGGGGGAGTCGGGGCCTGTCGTCGACCTGGCGCTCGCCGCCCAAGGGGGGACGGGGGCAGCGAGCTGCGGTCTGTGCGTGCGGATCGAGGGGACGAGACGCTGCCGGCTGCGGCTGCTGACGAAGGGGGGACGAGGTCAGCGGCCATCGGGGGGACGATGCCGGCGGCGTGTGCCGCACGCTATGTTCGCCAGTACTTCGCGAACCGCCCCGAGGTTGTTTCACGGAATCGGCCACAAGGCGGCCGCATCGTGCAGATCGCCTGCTCAGCGGATCTTTTTGCGGAACACGAATTGCGGCCACCGGTTCCGGGAGGATCCGGCGATTTCGGAGTTTCGCAGCGTTGCTTCCCGTGCTCGCCAGGACATATTCGAACGTGCAGGCACCGATCGCCTGCGCCAGCAGCTTCGACGCAACACCGGCTCGGGACCCACTTTGTACCCCCTCGGATCCCGGGCCGGCCCGTTGCTGACGGGCGGGGCGCAGGCTAGGCGCGGCGTGGCGCAACCAGGTCGTAGCTCGCCTCGATCAGCTCCCGGACGTGGTCGTCATCGACGTCGCCGCCGAGCGTGACGGTGATCCAGTGCCGCTTCGGCAGGTGATAGCCCGGAATGATCGACGCGTGCACGCCGCGGAGCATCTCCGAGAGCTCGGGGTCGCACTTGACGCTGACCTCGAGCGGCTCGTCCGCCAGCTTGCTGAGCGCGAACATCTTGCCGCCGACCTTGAACACCGAGACCTCGGGCGAGAACGGGAACGATTCGTCGGAACCGACCTGTTCGAGGCAGAAGTCGCGGAGCTGTTCGGGCGTCATCGTCATGGCGCCGACGCTACCTCATGCGCGAGCGCGCACGAGCGAGAACGGCCACCGATGGGCCGCGGACCATCGAGACGACGAGTATCGAAGCATTCGATACCTCGGGGAGGGCACTACGCCGTGGGGACGGCCGCCTTCGCAACGATGGGGGTCTCCATGAGCGAACTCAAGACTGGCAGCAATGCTGGCATCACGCCGCCGACGTGGGCGGGCCACCGTGCCCTCCCACGCCCGGCAGAGGGCCTCGGCTACGACTGGTCGCGCCATGCGCAGATCACCAACGAGCCGGGCGAGTGGAAGACGGCGCTCGGCCGCGTGAAGCAGCAGCTGGCGACGTCGGATGCGTTCCTGCGCGACCTGGCTGACTTCGACTTCCCCCCGTTCGAGCGCATCGGCGAGGTGCCGCAGGGCGTGCGCGACACGATGGATGGCGCGCGCACCGCGATCTACCCGAAGCGGCTGGACCTCGGTGACCCCAAGAACGAGGTTCCCAACTACCTGCCCGACGGCTCGATCCACCCCGACGAGGTCTCGACGCGCCTCCACGATGCGCGCTCGGCACGCGTCGACCTGGAGTCGGTGCTGTTCCGCATGGACAAGGCGAACGTGCCGAAGCATGCGGCCGGCGTCGCGGAGGACGCGCTCAAGCTCGCCGACGACTTCACCTACGCGCTGACCTACCAGGTCGAAGGTCGCGCGATCAGGGACCGGCCCGACATCGCCGGCTCGCGCCGCATCATCAGTGACATGGAGGCGATGCTCGACACGGCGCTCGCGCGGGGCGACGGACCGAAGCCGCCGACGGGCCCGAGGCCGCCGATCGACACGAAGCCGCCCGTTGATCCGCTCCCGCCGACCGGGCCCAAGCCGCCGAAGCTGGACCCGCCGATCGGGGGTGGCGGGGCCATCGACCGCGCCGCCAATCGATTCGGCGCACTGCCCAAGGAAGGCCGCGCGGCCATCCTGCTCGGCGGCACCCTCGCCGTGACCGCCGGCTTCGCCGCCGCGGGCTTCGCACTCGCTGACTCGATGAAGGACTGACGCACGATGAGCAGCATCCAGCGACCAGCAATCATCGGCGGCGGACCCGTCGCCACCGAGCGCCGCGCGAGTGAGACGAGCGACGCCAACTCCGACGCCAATACGCTGAGCGAGAACGGCATCGTCGTCGATCGCAACCCCGTGCTGCGCACCGTGCTCCTGACCGGCGGCCTCGGCACGCTCGGCGCAGGCGCGGCGATGCTCGGCATCTCGCGCCTGCCGGGACCCGCCTTGGCCGGAATCCTCAGCGCGCATGGATCTCGACCGCTCATGTTCGCCGGCATCGGTGCGGCCGTTGCCGGCGCCGTCAGCACGGCAGTGGGGCTCACCAAGGGCGCCGACAACATCCCGTGGCTCGCGAAGACGGAGGGCACGCGCCAGGACGCACTGACGCAGGCCGCCGGGTTCGGGCGCGACATCGGCGTCGTCCAGGTCGATGAGGATTCCTGGGGTCTCGTCGACCTCGGCGGCGAGAAGATCGACATCGACGGCTCCGGCCCCGACGGCTTCAAGATGGGCACCCCGCCGGTGCAGTTCGCCGCTTTCGCCTCCGAGCTCGGTGACACGTACGTCCCCGAGGGCAGCGGCTGGAAGAACCTCGGCGCACCCGTGCGCACCGATGTCTCCGACCTCACGTCGGCCGATGCGGCGAAGCTCTCGGGCACGCAGCTCGGTGCCACCGGGGATGGTCAGCGACTGACGCTCGGAGCAGTCCGCACCAAGGGCGAGGCGCACGCAACCCGCGCCGATGCGATCCGCACCGAGTTCGAGCAGGGCACGTCGAACGTCGCTGTCGTGCAGCTGGCCGACGGCTTCGTCACGTACGAGATCGAGGGCGGCACCGTGGAGCGATCGGCCGAGGCCCGCGGCACCGCCGTCGAGCCGTTCGGCAACGTCGAGTTCCTCATGGAGGACGGCGTCGCGACGTTCGCGAAGCCCGGCGAGGCGACGCGCGCCACGACGATGCCGATGGACGAGGTCTCGGGCATCCCGCTCGCCGACGCATCCCAGCTCGAGGGTCGACGCATCGGCTCCGGCATGGTGCGCCTGGGCAGCGTCATCGCGACCGGCGCCGACACCGCCACCGTCGCCCGCTCGCTCTTCGAGCAGGGCAGCGACCACTCCGTCCTCGTGCAGCTCGCCGACGGGGTCGCGGCGTTCGCGATCTCGAAGAGCTTCGAGGGCTTCTCGACGATGCTCGGACCCAACGCCGGCCTGCGCCAGCAGTACGGCGCCGACCTGCACGCGGCCGATGGCACGCGCGGTCACATCGTCACGGTCGACGCCGCGAACCTGCCCGTCGCCAGCGCGAGCTCGCTCGTCGGGCAGCGCTTCGGCATGGACGGCTCCTCGATCGTGCGGATCGCGTCGGTCGGCCAGTCGTATGGCTCGGCCGCCGAGGCCAACGCCGCGGCATCCACCGCGGGCGGCAACGTCTACCTCGTCCAGCTGCGCGACGGCGTCGTGCGCGTCCAGCTCGATGGCGCGCCTGACCAGCTGCGCACCGGCATCGACCCGTACTCCAAGCTGAAGCTGGTCAACGAGCGTCTCGCCTTCGGTACCGGAGGTGCGGACTGGCACTTCGAGCAGCGCTCCGTGCCCTTCCAGATCGACGAGCCGCTCGGCCACGACCTCGCTGCGGGCGGCACGCGCGGCCGCGCGGTGCGCCACCTGGACAGCTCCAGCTCGACGTCGGGCGCCTGGTCGCGCGTCGAGGGCGACCTCTACTCCGAC
Source organism: Thermoleophilia bacterium (assembly GCA_025964435.1). GTDB lineage: Bacteria > Actinomycetota > Thermoleophilia > Gaiellales > SKUG01 > JAGQUL01. The sequence continues at coordinate 16,775 of JAOPYV010000183.1, forward strand.
CGTCGCTACGCCGTCGTGGAATCTGACGGCCCACGCGGCGCGGCGCATCTCTACGAGCTCGAGGGCGGCGGCGGCTCCAGCTGGGACGAGCGGCTCGGCGAGGTCGACGGCATCTCGGAGCGCCACACCTCCTTCGATTCCTACTACACCACCGACGAGGGCTCGCCCGGCAACGAGACGGTCTACTACACCGAAGAGCGCCGCACGTGGCGCGAGACGCGGACCGACCACGGCACCCGCACGACGGCTGACACCGGCATCGATCGCGACACGAACGTCGACTGGGGACGCACCTCGGCACTTCGTTCCCAGCGCGCTGCCGTGCGTGAGGAAGCGCGGCGTCTCGAGCAGGAGCGCCTCCAGCGCGAGGAGGCCGAACGCCAGCGCCAGGCGGAAGAGGCCGCCGAGCGCGCCGAGGAGGCGCGACGTCGAGCCGAGGAAGAGGCGAACCGGCCCGCTCCCGCACCACCCGTCGACCCGGGTGGATCGGATGGCAACTCTGACCCCGGCTCGGGCGGCAGCGATTATGACCCCGGTTCGGGTGGCGCTGGATCGGACTGGTGACGGCGATGGTCTCCTCCAACTACAGCGTCCTGCCGTGGCCGAATCGTGCGCTCGCCTACGCGGGGTCAACCATGACCCGCGTCGACGGCGACCCGCGCCAGCCCGCGCGGGAGATCGACGCGGCGCGTAGCAAGATCGCCGTGGCACGTGCCACGCTTGCGGAGATCTCCGACCTGCCGATCCCGTCCACGCGCGGCGAGGCCGGCTGGATGCTGACATCGAGCCTCGATGACGCACGCCGCGCCGTGTCGCCGTACATGAACCACGATCCGGCGACGGAAGCCTTCGCGCGCAACGAGGTGCCGCGCTACATCCACAACGGGCGCGTGCACCCCGACGACCGCGGCAACGCGCTGATGAACTACGACGGCAGCGTCCAGATGCACCAGGAGACCGTGCTCTACCGACTGCCGAAGGAGCACGTCTTCAGGGCCGGCGACTGGCACCACGTCGCCGATGCACTCACGACCAGCGAGTCGATCGACGACCTGCTGATCTGGGGCCGCAACGCCCCGACCGGGCGCCCCGACGTGCAGGGCGCGATCCACGCGCTCGACCGCATGGACGGGCAGCTCGCCGACTTCCTCATGGGCGTGGCCGCGCGCCTGCGCTGAGCCACCGCCGCTGCTGGCCCGTCAAGCGCCAGCGGGCGTGAACCAGATGGCCTCGTCGGGGCCGATCGCCGTGGGCGGGTCGTCCTGCGTGAAGCCAGCCGCGCTCGCGAGCAGCACCTCGGCGCCGTCCGGGAGCGGCACGGGATCGGCCCCGAAGTTCACGACGCAGGCGAGCTCGGGCGTGCGCTCGAAGGCGATCACGTCGGCGGGCGCCTCGAGCCAGCGAAGCCGCGACGTGTCAGTGACAGGATGCGCACGACGGATGTGCAGGGCGGTGCGGTAGAGCGACAGCATCGAATCGGGATCGTCGTGCTGGCGCTCCTCCGACCAGCTCGCCCAGTCGTCGGGCTGGGGCAGCCACGGGGCAGCCGTCGCCGGGATGATCGAGAAGCCCGTCGAGTCATCCGGCCGCGCGCGCCATGGCAGTGGCACGCGACAGCCATCGCGACCGCGTTCGGTGTGGCCCGATCGCTCCCAGGTCGGGTCCTGCAGCGCGGCGTCGGGCAGGTCCTCGACCTCCGGCAACCCCAGCTCCTCGCCCTGGTAGACGTATGCGCGGCCCGGCAGCGCGAGCATCAGGAGCGCCGCGGCGCGAGCGCGACGCGTCCCGAGCTCGAGGTCCGGCGCGCCGAGCGCGGCGATCTCGGTGAGCGCGTGGCGTGGGATCCCATCCTGCGGACGGGCGAAGCGCGAGACGTGGCGCACCACGTCGTGGTTGGAGAGCACCCAGGTCGGCGGTGCATCGACCGAGGCGGCCGCGGCGATCGATTCCTCGATCACGGCGCGCAGCTGCTGCGCCTGCCACGGGGCGCGCAGGTAGTCGAAGTTGAAGGCGGTGTGCAGCTCGTCGGCGCGCAGGTAGCGCGCGAGGCGCTCCTGGTTGCGCGTCCATGCCTCGGCCACGAAGATGCGCGGCGGCTCGTAGCTGTCGGCGATCGCGCGCCAGGAGCGGTAGATCTCGTGCACGCCGTCGAGGTCCCAGTGCGGGTGGTCCTCGCTCGCCGGCGGCGCGAGGATCTCCTCCTCGTCGAGGCCGAGGTCGGGCAGCGCGGGATCCTTGATCATGCCGTGCGCGACGTCGATGCGGAAGCCGTCGACGCCGAGGTCGAACCAGAAGCGCAGGATCGACTCGAACTCGGCGCGCACCTCCGGATGCTCCCAGTCGAGGTCCGGCTGCTCGGGCGCGAACAGGTGCAGGTACCACTCGCCCGGCGTGCCGTCGGCCTCGGTCACGCGCGTCCATGCCGGGCCGCCGAAGACGCTGCGCCAGTCGTTCGGCGGCTGCGCGCCATCGGCGCCGCGCCCCGCTCGGAACATGTAGCGCGCACGCTCAGGGGAGCCGGGCGCCGCGGCGAGCGCGGCCTGGAACCAGGCGTGCTGGTCGGAGGTGTGGTTCGGCACGATGTCGAGGATGACGCGCATGCCCAGCGCGTGCGCCTCGGTGATCAGCGACCGTGCGCTGGCGAGCGTGCCGAAGCTGGGCTCGATCGCGCGATAGTCGGCGACGTCGTAGCCGGCGTCGGCCATCGGCGATGGGTACCACGGCGTGATCCAGAGCGCGTCGACGCCCAGCGCGCACAGGTACGGGAGGCGCTCGCGGATGCCGGCGACATCGCCGATCCCGTCGCCGTCGGCGTCCCGGAAGCTGCGGATGTAGACCTGGTAGATGACGGCGCTGCGCCACCACTCGGTCGGCGAGGCGGCGGTGGGCGAGGCTGAGGCGGAGGCGGAGGTGGAAGCAGTCACGCGCGCAGCCTAGTGCAGGTCGAGATGGCCGTGGTCGCCGGAGTCCGACGTCGACCGCTGGTTGCCGGTGAATGCGGACGTCGCGAGCCGCAGCAGCTGGATCGGCTTGCCGCCCTTGGGCGTGTCCCAGTATTCGGCTTCCTCGATCCGCACCTGCAGCACGACGATGCTCGGGTCCTCCGGTCCATCGAACCAGGCGCGTGCGAAGGGAGTCCACAGCTCGCGGATCAGCGGCCGGCTGCTCGTGATCGACGCCGTGCCCGAGACGGAGACGTACCGCGAGTGACGCAGGTCGGAGTAGCCCAGGTGGACATGCTGGCGCTCGACGACCTCATCGACCTTGCCCGAATCGCGCTCGGTCAGGAAGCAGAGCGTCCCGTCGGGCTGCATCTCCTGGGTCGCCATCGGCCGGCTGTGGATGGTGCCGTCACGGCGGACCGTCGCCAGCTGGGCGATCTCGATCCCTTCGATGAGGTCGGCGAGCTTGTCCAGCTCGGCGCTGCCGTGGGAGGTGTGGTCGGCCATGGTCGTTACCTGTCACTCTCGTCGTCGTGGGGGAAGCGTCAGCGCCAGCGTGGGAGCGCGCCCGATCGCTCGACCGGAAGGTCCGGTGATTCGCGCGGTGCCGTGTCGGATTCCGCAGGTGCGTCGCTCGGCTGCAGCTCGACGTCCGGGTTCACGCCCGCCTCGGCGCGTTCCACCGACTCGGACACGTCGGCGGAGTCGCGCGTGGGTGCGGCAGGCTCCAGGAACGGGTCGCGGGTGGCGTCGAGATCGCGGTTCGGATCGCGTGGATCAGGCATGTCGGCTCCGATCGTGGTTCGGCTTCGCGGTGCAGTAACGGGTTACCGCGGTGGTCGGGCGTGAAACGGATCGCATGCGTCGGGAGTTGCACATTCCGGGGCGGGTACGAAGCGCATGGAGCGACGATGCAGCGACGACCGGAGGCACACCATGCACAGCGCAATTCCACGACGAACCACGGCTTCGACGCTGGTGTTCCTGACGCTCATCCTCCTGTTCACGGCGCTGCCGTCGAGCGCCGATGCGTGGACCTGGATCCGCAACGGCACGCCGATCGGCGACCAGCTCAACGGCTCGCCCGGCCCGGACCTGATGCATGGACGCGGCGGCAACGACGACCTGGTTGGCTGGGGTGGCAATGACCACCTCTACGGCGACGACGGGCTCGATGGGCTCGCCGGGCTCAACGGCAACGACACGCTCGTCGGCGACGTCGGCAACGACATCTTCTGGGGCGGCAACGGCAATGATCGAATCCTGCCGGGGCCGGGACGCGACATCATCTACGGCGGGCCGGGCAACGACACGATCCTCGCGCTGGCGACCGATGTCGACGGGTACGACCGGGTCGACTGCGGCGGCGGGCGCGACACGGCCGCCATCCGCGGCGGCGACGTGGCGCTCGACTGCGATTCGATCACGATCGTGAGCCGGGTCAACCTCGTTCGCAACGACGTGCTCGCCGGCACCCTGCGTGGCGATGCGCTGATGGGGTGGGGTGGCCACGACCTCATCCGCGGCTTCGCGGGCAACGACTGGCTCTGGGG
>JAOPYV010000189.1 GCA_025964435.1 Thermoleophilia bacterium
AAGATGGCACCAAGGAGCAACGCGGAAAGGCCCGTGCGAACGGTCGAGGCGTGGCCATCGCGATATGCGCGATACAGCGACGCCAGATCCATGGATCCAGTGTGCGGCCAATCACCGGCCCGTCAAGGGCGGATTACCGCATCAGGGCGCATCCACAGGTCGATAGGCCGATTTATTGATTGTCGAAGTGAGGCCCGGTCGGTAGTGTGTCGCTACGTTCGCGCGCCACTCATTGGCGATCGTTCGCCCGTACGCCACAGAAGGTTCCAATCTCCATGCTCGCTTCGCTCCGCCGCAGCACCCGCCGCGCCGCACTCCTGACACTCGCGCTCGGAATGGCAGCGCTTGTCAGTTCGGCTCCAGCGATGGCGACGAACGGTACATTGGACACCACGTTCGGGTCGGGAGGCATCGCACACATCCCGAACGCCTCGACCCCCGGCCTCGCACACTTCTCCCTCCCGCTCGTCGATGGCAGCACCATCGTCGTCGGCACGACCGGCTCCGCAACCACCGGCGACGCCTTCATCGCAAAGCTGACCCCCGCCGGCGTGCTTGATGCGGGCTTCGCGACTGGCGGAGTTCGCACCTTCGACCTGGGCTTCGCGGAGACCGCCAAGCATGTTGCGCCGACCGCGACAGGCTTCGTCATCGGCGGCACCAGCTTCGACTCCTCTGGACCGGCGAACGCCGGTTTCATCGCCAAGGTGACGGCGGCAGGTGCCCTCGATGCCTGGGGCGCGGCCGGCGTCGTGCAGAATGCCGCGTTCGAGGACGTGATCGGCGTGGCCGCCATCGGTACTGACGTGATGTTCGCCGCGAACCAGTACTCGGCCGGCGGATTCACGGTCGGGCGAATTGCGAACGGTGGGGCGGCCGGCACCGCCGTGTGGACCCAGGGCGTGCCAGCGACGGGCGATCTGTGCGGAGTACCTGAACTCACGTCGTTCCATGCGCTCGGTGCGACATCCTTCGTCGCAGTCGGTGCCGGCTACCGAACGGCGGGCAGCCTGACGTCGATCGGCTGTGTGCCAGCAGGTGCTGCGGGGACCTCCGAGCTCGTCGGCCTGACGTTCCCGGATACCAACCCAGGAGCCATCACTCCAGCTCGCACCGCATATCCCAACCTCATTTCGACCGGCCGGTCCACGCTGATGTCGGCCTCGTCGATCTGGCTTGCCGGCGCCACCAACGCCGATACCGCGTCATCCCGCGGCGCGATCTTCAAGCTCGACGCCTCAGGCGCCCTGACGAGCGGCGGTCAGCTCGACCTGCCGGCCGCGGTCGGCGGTTGGGAAGCGACGGCCGTCTCGCCGAGCGTCACTGGACTCCACTACGTGACGGGCAACCTTGGCGCCGACCGTGTTCGCACGCTTCGCATGACGCCCTCGGGCGCGCTGGATGCCACTTGGGGAGATGGCGGTATCGTCGATCGTGCGTATGGGACTGGAGCGTCACGTGCACAGTTCCTGACCATCGACGCCCAGGCCCGCCCGACGCTGTACGGCACCACGGGCACGTCGGCGGCAGCCTTCCGACTGGAACTGGGCAGCTTTGCCGCCACCGCGCTCGGGGAGATCAGCCACACGCCTGACTTCCTCCAGCGACTCCGCGACGTGACGGTCACGTTCCCCGTGACCAACAATGGTCCCGACGCGACGAGCGTCGTCGTCGACATCGACGTGCCGGCCATGGTCGAAGGCCAGGCGTACTCCTCCACGCACGGCGGTTCTGCCGTCGCCGTGGCAGACGGCACGGGCGCGACATGGACGGTCCCCCAGCTGGCCCCCGGCGCAACCGCGACGCTGACCATGACGGGCCGACCCGGCGACTCGGGCGTCTTCACGGTGCGCTCGTCGATCACGTCACAGGGTGCCACTCGCACCGGCTCTGCACCGACGGCTCGGACGCACTCGATCACCGTGTTCGGTGCAGCGACGCCGCGCAACGATCGCATCGTCGGCACGCCGTTCAAGGACCGCATCGACGCCCTCGCCGGCGATGACGTGGTCTTCGGCCTCGCGAGCAGCGACGTGCTGCTCGGCAACCTCGGCAACGACACGCTCGACGGTGGAACCGGCAACGACTACCTCGACGGGGGCGAGGGCAACGACAAGCTCTTCGGCCGCGCCGGCAACGACAAGCAGTACGGCAAGGCAGGCGCCGACTACCTGAACGGCGCCGAGGGCAACGACCTGCTCAACGGCGGCATCGGTAACGACCGCATCTTCGGCGGCGCCGGCAACGACTACCTGATCGGCCAGCAGGGCAGCGACTTCCTCGCGGGCGGTCCCGGCCGCGACAGGCTGCACGGCGACGGCGGCCCGGACAAGCTCTACGGCGGCACCGGCGGCGACTGGGTCTATGGCGGCGACAGCAGCGACCTGATCGTCGGCGGCCACGGCAACGACTGGCTGCGCGGTTACATGGGCAACGACACGATCCACGGCGATACGGGCAACGACCTGCTCAACGGTGGCGCGGGCCGCGATCGCCTGTTCGGCGGCGTCGGCAACGACATCCTGCGCGCCGACGACGGCAAGCCCGGCGACGCGGTCAACTGTGGCAGCGGCTGGGACATCGTCTACGCCAACGAGGGCGACACCATCACCAGTGACTGCGAGTTCGTGAAGTACGACGTGCCTGCCGGCACGCCGCGCTCCGCGCGCTGAGACCAGCTACGAATGAAGGGCGGCTCCCTCGCATGAGGGAGCCGCCCTTCATCAATTCATGTGCCCGTGACACGCTCGCGCAGCGAACATGTCAGCGGAGTGCGACCCCGCTCAGGACCATCGAGACGAGCGATTCGGCGTAGCCCGCTGAGAGCGGCCTGCGCGTGACGAAGCTGCGATAGGCGATGGCGCCGATCAGCGCGTCGAAGACCAGCTCCGCGTCGACGTCAGCGCCGACTTCACCGCGAAGCACTGCGCGCTCGATCACCTCGGCGAGCACGTCCTGGTACGGCTGCACGAAGCGCGTGCGCAGCGCGCTCGCCCACTCCTGCTCACGGTTGGCGGCGGCGATCAGCTCGGGTGCCACGGCCATCGCCTTGGGGCTCTGCAGCAGCACGATCGCCTCATCCAGCATCTGCGCGAGGTCGCTTCGCAGCGAGCCGGTATCGGGGACGGTCACGTGCTCGCCCACGTACCGCGCGACTGCGGCCGCCACGAGCGCTTCGCGATTCGCGAATCGTCGATAGATGGTGGTCTTGCCCATGCCGCGTCGTCGCGCGACAGCCTCGATCGACGTGGCCGCCAAGCCGTCGTCGACGAGCACTTCGATCGCCGCGTCGAGCACGGGCTGGTCGAGCGCCGCGCCGCGACGTCGGCCGTACATCAGGTCGTGTTCGAGCTCCCGCTCACTGACATCGATTCGTATCGGTTTCGTGTTCATGGAGGCAGCGTAGCGCGCCTGCACAGGATCGCAACGCATCCGTATCGTTAACGAGTTCGTGGCCCGCTCCACCACGGCCCGGAGCCACCTGCGATGATCGACCCCATGGCGGCAGTTGAATCCACGTTCCACGTTGCGACCCTTGAAGCGGAGCTCAGGGCAGCGCTCGCACCCCTTGCCGAGGGCGACGAGATCGGCTCGGTCGGGCTTCCGCTGCCGGGCCTCGAGCCGCTTCGCGTCGATGGTCCCGGCGACGCCGCCACCGTGTGGTGGTATGCCGCTCCCATCGGTGGAGCCCGCGCCGCCACCGACGAGACCCACCGGCTCGCACTGCTCCACCCCCGCTACGACGGCTTCATCTCGCTCCAGGTCACGGCACGCACCGACCTCAGTGACTTCTCGATCGTGGCGGATTCCACGCTCGCCCCGCTGCTGACCAGCCACCACCTGACCGGATCCCTCCGGCGTGGACAGTCCCGCGCCGTCGACCTGGAGCTCCACCCCGGCGCGATCCCTGCCGGCGGCGCCGATGGACTCCTGCGCATCGTCGACGCCACAGGCACGGCGATCGCGCCGCCCGTTCGCGTCACGCTCGCGACCGACCCCGCGCTCGAATGCACGCTGGCAGGCGCCGTGGACGGCCCCTGGCCGGCGGATGCGTTCGCGCCGATCATCGACGAGCTGCTCGCCGGCGTGGGCGGCCCGCGACGCCTTGCACGGCGCATCGCCGCAGTCGAGCGTGGCCACGACGATCCCGGCTGGAGCCGCATGCCATGGGGCCGAAGCCGATGACCTCACTCGACCCCACGACCACCGCGGAGCGGCGCGGTGAGCTGTTCGGCGTCCACATTCCCGAGCTGCAGCTGAGCGACGAGGAGTATCGCGCGGGCTTCGTCGCAGCAGCGCTCGAGCCCGGCGAGACCTACGTCGAGCTGGGCAGCGGCCACGGTCGCGGGCTGCGCATCGCCGCCCTCGAGTTCGAGGCACGCGCGACCGGGATCGAGTACCTCGAGGATGCGAACGAGCGCGCGCTCGCCACCGCCGAACGATCCGGCGTCGCGCACCTCGTGCGCGTCGTGCGCGACGACCTGCGTCGCTACGACCCGGCGCACGCCGACGTCGTGCACATGCACCTGGGGCCCGCCTTCCACGACGTGCTCGCGCCCCGGCTCGAGCGACTGCTGACCTCCGGCGCGCGCGTGATCGCGGCGGGCTGGCAGGTGCCGGGCTGGCTCCCGCTGGAGCATGCGCTCGACACCTGGGACGGTGGCTACGTCTACCGCCCAGCCGATCCGCGCATGCACGCGACGTGGGGCGCCTCCTACGAGCTGGGCGGCATCGTCGTGCACGAGCTGCAGGTCCACGCCGACCTCGAGGCGATCGAGGTGCGGCTCGTCGGATCCGGCACGAACGCGACGATCAGCGCTCGACGGGCGGCGCGTGGCCAGTCGATCTACGTCGAGGTGCCCGCCGCGCACGGCGGCCCGCTCGAGGCCTGGGCCCGGTGTCGCAGCGGCCGCTTCACGCGTCGCGGTCAGCCGAAGCGACCCGCCACATAGTCCGCCGTGCGCTGATCCTTGGGCGAGCCGAACACGTCGACCGTCCGCCCCGTCTCCACCAGGTGCCCACTGCGCGCGCCCGTCTCGGTGCTGACATGCGTCGTGAAGAAGGCTGTCCTGTCACTGACACGGATCGCCTGCTGCATGTTGTGCGTCACGATCACGATCGTGTAGCGCTCGCGCAGCTCGCGCATCAGCTCTTCGATCCGGGCCGTCGCGATCGGGTCGAGCGCCGAGCATGGCTCGTCCATGAGGATCGTATCCGGCTGCGTGGCGATGGCACGCGCGATGCAGAGTCGCTGCTGCTGGCCGCCGGACAGCGCGTACGCCGAGCGCTTCAGGTCGTGCTGGACCTCGTCCCACAGCGCTGCGCCCTGCAGCGCATGCTGCACGCGATCGTCGAGGTCGTCGGTCATCCCGGCGACGCGCAGGCCGAATGCGACGTTGTCGTAGATCGACTTGGGGAACGGGTTCGGCTTCTGGAACACCATGCCGATCGAGCGGCGCACGAGCACAGGATCGATGTCATGCGCGTAGAGGTCGGTGCCGTGGTAGCGCACGTCGCCACGCAGGCTTGCCGTCGGGATCAGGTCGTTCATCCGGTTGAGCGCACGCAGCAGCGTGCTCTTGCCGCAGCCCGACGGTCCGATGAATGCCGTGATCGCGTTCTGTGGCACGTCGAGCGTCACGTCGGCGATCGCCGGCTGCGTTCCGTACGCGATCGTCACCTTCTCCAGCTCGAAGACCGTGGCGGCGTCGCCGGTCGGCGTCGCGTCGGAGACGGCATTGGGGCTGTCCATGAGGTTCACCATGATCGTTCGTACCTGCTTCGGATCCAGATCGCGAGGGCGTTCATGCCCAGCAGGACACCCAGCAGCAGGAGGATTCCCGCTGCGGCGACGTGCTGGAACTCTTCCTGTGGACGCGAGGTCCAGTTGAAGATCTGGATCGGCATCGCCGTGAAGCGGTCCATCGGGTTCGACGGAACGAAGCTGACATACGTCAGTGCGCCGAGCGTGATGAGCGGCGCCGTCTCGCCGATCGCGCGCGACAGGCCGAGGATCATTCCCGTCATGATGCCCGGAATCGCTGCGGGCAGGACCTGCGATCGGACCGTCTGCACGCGCGTCGCGCCGACGCCGTACGAGGCCTGGCGGATCGAATCCGGCACGCCGCGGAGCGCCTCCCGCGAGGCGACGACGACCATCGGCAACAGCAGCAGCGTCAACGTGAGCGCTCCAGCGAGCACCGATCGCCCCAGCTCCGCGCCGCGCACGAACACGGCCAGGCCGAGCAGGCCGTAGACGACCGACGGCACCGCTGCGAGGTTCGCGATGTTGAGGTCGATGAAGCGCGTCGCACGGCCCTTCGGCGCGAACTCGTGCAGGTAGACGGCTGCACCGACGCCCAGCGGCAGCGTGAACAACGCCACAAGGAACATCAGCCACAGCGTGCCGATCAGCGCCGGGTAGATGCCGGCGCGCTCCGCGAACCGCGAATCGAGGTTCGTGAGGAACTCCATCGAGAGGCTCGGCACGCCATCGATCGCCACGTCGATCACGAGCGTCAGCAGCGTGACGAGCCCGACGAGCAGGCCGAACAGGAGCAGCGACATGAACGCGAGCTCGCGCGGTCGACGCTCGAGCCGACGTCCGCGCACCGCGCTGCCAGCCGTGGGGGTGAGTGTGCTCATTCGTAACGCTCCCGGACGCGGCCGACGATGCGCACCGCAACGATGTTGAGCGCGAAGGTGATGGTGAAGAGCAGCGCGCCGAGCGCGAAGATCGTCAGGTACGCGGTCGAGCCGCTCGGCGTGTCACCGAGCGAGACCTGCACGATGTAGGCGGTCATCGTCTGCGACGGCTCGCGGGGATCTGCCGTCATCTGCGCCATCTGCCCCGCAGCCACCGCCACGACCATCGTCTCGCCGATCGCACGCGACGCTGCCAGCAGCACTGCCGCGACGATGCCGGAGAAGGCCGCCGGAACGATCACCTTGAGCGCCGTGGTCCGACGCACCGCCCCGAGCCCGTACGACGCCTGCCGCAGCTCGTTCGGCACGGCGCGCATCGCGTCCTCGGCGATCGAGGCGATGAGCGGGATGATCATGATGCCGATGACGAGCCCGGCCGCGAGCGTGTTGAAGACGCGCGTGCCCGGCACCAGCTCCTGCAGCAGCTCAGGCGTCAGGAAGGTCAGTGCGAAGTAGCCGAACACGACCGTCGGCACGCCGGCGACGATCTCGAGCGCCGGCTTGATCACCGCGCGCACGCGCGGCCTGGCGTACTCGCTCAGGTAGATCGCGCTCGCAAGCCCGAGCGGAACCGCGACGACGAGCGCGATGCCCGTGACGAGGAGCGTAGCGCTGACGAGCGGCAGCACGCCGAAGGAGGCATCGGCGAAGGTCGGCGCCCAGCGCGTGCCGAACAGGAACTCCTGCAGCGGCACCCGCCGCAGGAACTCCATCGTCTCGAAGCCGAGCGTCAGGATGATGCCGACGGTCGTGGCAACGCACACGGCGGCGCACCCGAAGAGCACTCCGATCAGGAGCTGCTCCCCGGGTCGCCGCCGTCGTGTCAGTTCGCGTGTCGTCATGCTGCGCTGAAGGTGTCCCAGTTCTTCGTGGCCGCGTCCAGCGTGTCCGCCGGGGCCTTGATGAATCCGACGTCACCGACGAGATCGCTGACGTTGTCGAGCGTGAAGTCGACGAACGCCTTCACCTCGGGCTTGTCGACCGACTTCTTGGCAACGTAGACGAACAGCGGTCGCGACAGCGGCGTGTACTCACCGGATTCGATCGTCGCGGTGGTGGGCTCGACGCAGCCATCACCGGAATCGATGCCGATCGCCTTGACCTTGTCCGCGTTCTCCTCCGCGTAGCCGTGGCCGAAGTAGCCGAGCGCACCCTGGTCGCCGGCCACGCCCTGGACCAGGACGTTGTCGTCCTCGCTCGCGGTGTAGTCGCTGCGGCTCGCGCCTTCCTCACCATTCACCTCGTCGGTGAAGTAGTCGAAGGTGCCCGAGTCGGTACCGGGTCCGTAGAGCACGAGCTCGTCGTCCGGGAAGGACGAATCGACGTCCTTCCACGACGTCACCTTGCTCGAGGGCTCCCAGATCGTCTTGAGCTGGTCGAGCGTCAGGCAGGAGACGAAGTCGTTCTCCGGGTTGACGACGACCGACAGGCCGTCGGTGGCCACGGTCAGCTCGACGTACTCGACGCCACCTTCCTTGCAGGCCGCGATCTCCTCGTCCTTGATCGGACGCGAGGCGTTGGAGATGTCCGTCTCGCCACGGCAGAACTTCTCGAATCCGCCACCGGTGCCGGAGGTGCCGACGGAGATCTCGACCTCGCCGTTCTCACCCTGGAACTCCTCGGCGAGCGCCTGGGAGATCGGGAAGACCGTCGAGGAGCCATCGGCCGTGACCGTTCCGCTCAGCTTGGAGTCGCCCGAGGCGGAGTCGTTGTCGTCCCCACCACAGCCAGCACCGATCAAGCCCGCCGTCGCGACGATCGCAATCGTCGTGACCATGGCGCGTGTCATGCGTGCACCCATCGAAAACCTGTCTCCCCTGCCACCCCTGGGGGCGGCGTCGTTGTGCGTTCAGGGGGAAAGGTATCCGCGGCGTGTTGCGTTTCCATGTCGGGAAGATGAAGCTGCGATGAATCCGTTTGCAGCGCGCGACGTATGCTGGTCTGGCACCGAGGATTCGAGCAGGTCAAAGGGAGTGGTCGTGATGGAGAAGGTCGTGAAGAGCGAGCAGGAGTGGCGCGCGGAGCTGACGCCCGAGCAGTACCACGTCCTGCGCGAGGCCGGCACCGAACGCCCGGGCACGGGGGAGCTGCTCGACAACGTCGAGACCGGCGACTACCTCTGCGCCGCCTGTGGATCGCTCCTGTTCCGCAGCGACACCAAGTTCGACGCACACTGCGGCTGGCCGAGCTTCACCGACCCGGCGAACACCGAGCACGTGACGCTGCTCGAGGATTCCTCGCACGGCATGCTGCGCACCGAGGTGCGCTGCGCGACCTGCGATTCCCACCTCGGCCACGTCTTCCCCGACGGGCCCGGCGAGAGCGGGGACCGCTACTGCATGAACTCGCTGTCGCTGCGCTTCCGCCGCGCGGAGTAGCGCGGGCGGATCAACCGATGCGCGAGCTGCGGTTCGCGAAGTCGAGCAGCGTGACGGCGATCAGGTCGCCGTAGCCCTCGAGCACGTCCGGGTTGATCTTGTCGACCGTATCCTTGGGCGAGTGGTAGTACGGATCATCCTTCTCGACGGACTTCACCGAGACGCCGAAGTCGATCGACGGGATGCCGACGTTGTCGAACGAGGCGTGGTCGCTGCGCGAGTGGCGCTCCGGGTACTCGACCGCGGTCAGGCCAGTGCGCAGCTGCACACCCTTCATCGCGTCGCTCAGGCCGGCGGTGCCCGTCCTGCGACCGAGGTCGAAGCCGACGCGACCCGCATATGAGCCGACCATGTCCATGTTGAGCATGGCGATCGTGCGATCGGAATCCGCCGCATTGGCCTTCACGTGGGCGATCGAGCCGAGCAGGCCGGCTTCCTCGCCGTCGAACCAGACGAGGCGCACGTCGTTGCGCGTGTCGATGCCCTCGAAGGACTTGGCCAGCTCGATCAGCGTGGAGGAGCCGGAGGCGTTGTCATTCGCGCCGGGACCATTGCGCACGGAGTCGAGGTGCGCGCCTGCGACCACGAGCTTGCGCTCGCCGTCGGCGGCTGTGCCGCGTCGCTCCGCGACCACGTTGCGCAGCTTGCCGGTGCCCGACCACGACTTCGCCTCGAGCTCCTCGACGCGCACGTCCCAGCCGGCGTCGCGCATCTGCTGCACCACGTAGTCGACGGCCTGGTCGTAGCCCGGCGTCTTCCACGTGCGCGGCGTGCGATTGAGCACGTCGATGTGGGTCAACGTCTTCGACGCCTGCATCCGCTCGATGAGCAGCGATTCGTCGGAGCTGGGGGCAGCGGCGAGCCGCAGGCCAGCGCTTGACGGTACGACAATCGGACGGACCGATGCCTGTGCGACGACGGCAAGGCGCATTGGTGTTCCCCCTGGGAAGGAGTCATCCCTGGAATCGCGCCACCCCATGGCGCTCCAGAGCCTTCCGCGTACGTCCTACCCGACGAGTGCTTGTCGCATGCCTTGCGATACGGTGCGCATCCCATGACCGCTGCCTACCCCACGCCGAGGCCGCCCCTCGGCGCGCTCGTCGCCTTCGATGCGGCGGTCCGACCGCGCTCGCCGCGGCTCGTCGGCCTTGCATGTGCGTGCACGCTCGGTATCTCCGGTGCGGTGCGGATCGGTCGGCTCAACGGCGAGCTCGCGCGCTTCGGCGCCGCGCGCGGCGCGATGCCCTTCCCCTTCATCACCGTGAACCCGGCGATCTCGGTCCTGGCCTGGCTGGCCGGCGGGCTGGGCTGGATCCTGCAGGTCAGCAACATCGCGATCTATCTCGAGGCGCTCACCGACGGGCTGGAGCCTGCAGCCGCCGACATCACGAACTTCACCGCCTCGCTCCTGCTGCTCGCGCCGCTCTGGCTGACCGCGCTGCACACTGCGCGACGGATCCGGACGGCACAGCACCTCGCGGGCGCGCCCGAGCAGCTCGGCAGCCCGTTTCGCGTCGCCCTGCTGACGTGCCTGTTCCCGCCAGCGGGCCTCGCCCGGCTCCAAGGCGAGCTGAATCGCGCCTGGGACCCGTGGCGGGCACCATGAACCTGCACAACGCCGCCTCCACCCGCGTCGCCACGCGTCCGCTCTGGACGATGCTGCTCGTCCAGTTCCTCGTCGGCCCGGCGTACCGCATCTACTGGATGTGGCGCGCCAACGAGGACCTGCGCAGCTTCGGTCGCGTGCGCCCCGACCTCGTCGACGCGAGCGCTGCCATCCGTGCGAACGGCGCGGCGAGCGCGGCCTGGGTGACGCTCGCCCTGCCCGGCTGGCTGCTCCTGTGGCTGGGGGCCCTGCCCTGGGGAAGCTCCTTCGCGCCAGACGAGTACGGCGGGCTCGAGCTGAGCAGCAGCGATCGCGCGTGGTGCATCTCGATCGGCATCGCGCTGCTGCTGCCCGGCATCGTCTCCATACTGCGCACGCATCGGCGGATCCGACGCGCCCGGGTGCTCGCCGGGTTGCCACGCGACACGCGCTGGACCGGCGGCCTGTTCTCCGCATCGCTGCCGCTCGAGCTCGTCGTGCTGCCGGTCTGGCAGTTCCTGCTCCA
>JAOPYV010000191.1 GCA_025964435.1 Thermoleophilia bacterium
ACGTCGTCTGCGTGTACGTCGCCATCGGCCAGAAGGCGTCGACCGTTGCACAGGTCGAGCAGAAGCTGCGCGACAGCGGCGCGATGGAGTACACGATCATCGTGAACGCCTCCGCCTCCGAGGGCGCGCCGCTCAAGTGGATGGCCCCGTTCGCCGGTGCCGCCATGGCCGAGTACTTCCTCTACAACGGCAAGCACGCGTTGGTGGTCTACGACGACCTGACCAAGCACGCTGATGCCTACCGCCAGATGTCGCTGCTGATCCGCCGCCCGCCGGGCCGCGAGGCATTCCCGGGCGACGTGTTCTTCCTCCACTCCCGCCTGCTCGAGCGTGCCTGCAAGCTCAACGACGAACTGGGTGGCGGCTCCATGACCGCCCTGCCGATCATCGAGACGCAGGCCGACGACGTGTCCGCCTACATCCCGACGAACGTCATCTCGATCACCGACGGCCAGATCGCCCTCAAGCGCGACCTGTTCTACAAGGGTGTCCGCCCCGCCATCAACGTCGGCATCTCGGTGTCCCGCGTCGGTGGTTCGGCACAGATCAAGGCGATGAAGCAGGTCTCCGGCACGCTGCGCCTCGACCTCGCCGCCTACCGTGAGCTCGAGGCGTTCGCACAGTTCGCCTCCGACCTCGACGCCGACACGCGCTCGATCCTCGACCGTGGTGCTCGTCTCGTCGAGACGCTCAACCAGCCGCAGTACGACCCGTGGACCGTCGGCGACCAGGTTGCCATCATCTACGCCGCCACCAACGGTGCGCTCGATGACGTGGCCATCGCGGACGTCTCCCGCTTCAACAGCGGCCTGCGCGAGCGCGTCAAGGGTGGCCTGTCCGCCAAGATCGAGTCGGTCGGCGCGCTCACCGACGAGGTCAAGGCTGACCTCGACAAGGCGATCGCCGATTACCGCACGGACTTCGGCGCCGGCGCTTGAAGACGTCGACCGCATTCCTGATCGCGTTCGGCAACGTCGCGCTCGTCATGTTCCTCATCGGCAACCTGCCGGTCGGGATCATGTTCGGCGTGCTCGCGGTCGCATTCGGCATTGACTGGTCACGGTTGAAGGACCAAGCCTGATGGCACTCGAGACCCCCATACCGACGACTGCGGCGAACGGCACCGCGAACCAGGCGCTCGTCGCCGGGCTCGCCCTGTTCTCGACGAAGCCCGAGGAACTCGCGCGCTTCTACGAGCAGGTGCTGCGCACCGCCTTCACGCACCGCGTGCATGAGGACGGTCGCGAGCACTGGATCGTCGCCATGGGCGGCGTCCAGCTCGAGATCAAGGCCCTCGAGACGGCCGACGGTGCTCCGACGAGCGATTCGTTCGGCACCGATGCCGCTGGCGGCATCAGCCGAAGCGAGCTGTCGTTCCAGGTCCCGAGTGCATCTGCAGCCAGCGCCCGCGCGATGGTCGCCGGTGGTCGGATCCTGCAGAAGGCAACCAGCTACGACTGGGGCACCTTCGGCGTCGTGACCGATCCCGACGGCAACCGCCTCGGGCTCTTCGAAGCTCCCAATGAAGACATTCCCACCACGGAGGGACAGGCCTGATGGCCAATACACAGGAACTCAACCGACGCATCGGCGCGACGGGCAACATGCGCAAGATCACGCGTGCGATGGAGATGGTCGCTGCGGCGAAGCTCCGACGCGCACAGGATCGCATCACCGTGCTGCGACCGTTCGCCGAGGCCCTCGTCGAGCTGACCGCACGCGTTGCGGTCGGTGCGAAGGACGCGGTCAACCATCCGCTTCTCGAGCGTCGCGATGTCAAGACCGTCGCACTCGTGATGTACACGGGTGACCGCGGCCTGGCCGGTGCGCTCAACGCCAACATCCTCAAGCGCTCGCTCCAGCTCAAGGCGGAGTGGGAGACCAAGGGTGCCGAGGTGCGCTTCATCGGTGTCGGTCGTCGCGGCGAAGGCTCGCTGCGCTTCCGCGAGATCCAGGTCGACGCGTCCTTCACCGGCATCACCGACAGCCCGAAGTTCCGGGATGCCGAATCGATCGCCGGCCGAGTCCTCGACGGCTTCCGCTCCGGCGAGTACGACCACGTCCAGGTCATCTTCAACCACTTCGACTCCGCCATCAGCCAGACCGTGATGGCGCAGGACCTCCTCCCCCTGACCGACGAGCTGCTCGCCAGCGCGGTCAAGGGCGAGCACGAGGCCAGCGAAGGCGTCGACGCCGACTGGGAGTTCGAGCCGAGCGAGGAAGACCTGCTCGATCGTCTCCTGCCGACGTACGTCGAGCAGACCGTGTTCCGCGCGCTGCTCGAGTCGACGGCGTCCGAGCACGGCGCGCGCATGACCGCCATGCGCAACGCCACCGAGAACGCGGGCGAGATCCTCGACGCGCTCACCCTTGAGCGCAACCGCGTCCGCCAGGCAGCCATCACCCAGGAGATCCTCGAGATCGTTGCAGGCGCCGACGCGCTGTAGCACGAGCTCGATCCGACATTCCCCCCATACACACCGCACCACGAGGAACCCACCACCATGAGTGACACCACCGCAACCGGCAAGGTCGTCGAGATCAAGGGCGTCGTCCTCGACGTCGCCTTCGAAGGCAAGCTTCCCGCCATCTACAACGCGCTCGTGATCGACGTGCCGCGCGA
>JAOPYV010000150.1 GCA_025964435.1 Thermoleophilia bacterium
GGGATGGAACGCGGCCTCTACATAGCAGCGACAGGCATGATGAGCGCGATGGTCCGACAGGACGTCATCGCGAACAACCTGTCGAACGTGTCGACGGTCGGCTTCAAGCGCGACGGCGTGGTCAACGAGACCTTCGCCGACAGCCTCCTGTACAAGATGCAGAACGGCGCCGAGGTCATGGGCACCATGAACCATGGCACCCGTGTCGCCGGCACCGTCACCGACTTTTCGCAGGGCAAGTTCCGTGGCACCCAGGCGCCGCTCGACGTGGCGATCGGTGGCGACGGATTCTTCCGCGTCCGCCAGCCCGACGGCAGCGTCGCCTACACGCGCAGCGGTGAGTTCACGCGCTCGCCCGACGGCTTCCTGACCACCCAGGCCGGCGAGTTCATCCTGGGCCCCGACAACCTTCCCGTGTACGCGGGTACCGATGGCGATCCGGTGATTCGAGCAGACGGCGCGGTCTTCGGACCCGGCGGCGACCAGCTCGGACAGATCGGCATCTCGACGCTCGACATCCCGTCGGCGACGAAGGTCGGCCAGAACCTCTGGACCGGCACCGAGACCGGCGGCATGCCACAGACGACGCAGATCCGCCAGGGCTTCCTGGAGGCATCGGGCGTGGACTCGGTCAAGGAGATGGTGGAGATGATCACCACCATGCGCTCCTACGAGAGCAACCAGCGCATGATCACCGCCATCGACGGCACGCTCGACAAGGCCGTCAACAGCGTCGGCACGCTCGGCTAGTCACTGAGCTGCGCACCTTCGGGGCGCTGGTCTCCACCCCGTCGTACCCCGCTGTCCCCGTGTCGTGCGCGCGTCGCGTACGCACGCCCGGTTACACGCGCACACGTAACACACGCTCGTATCACTTGAGCAGGTCGAGGATCCGGGAGGGGCTCTGCTGGGCGAACAGCAGCGCGGTGCCTGCGCTCGCCTGGAGGACCTGCTGCCTGGTCAGCGTGATCATCTCGGCCGCCATGTCCACGTCGCGGATCCGAGACTCCGCGCTCATGTAGTTCTCCTGCCGGTTCTGGTTGGAGGCAAGCGTGTACTCGAGACGGTTGGTGATGGCACCAATACGTGTGCGCGCGAGCGCGACGTCGTTGATGTGGAGGTCGAAGCCCTGGATGTCGGCGTCGAGCCAAGGGAGTGCATTGAAGGTGTTGGGGCGGACGAGCGCCAGACCTCCGCCGAACAGGTCGACGAGCGAGACGGTGATCGTCTCGCCGTCGTTGGCACCAACCTGCAGCGTGATGAGCGAGTTCGCGTTCTGCAGGAGCGGGATGCCGTTGAACATCGTCATGCCCTCGATGCGAGCGACCTCATCGCTGAGCTGGTTGAACTCCTCGATGATGAGGCCCTTCTGCTGCATGTCGAGCACGCCATTGTTGAACTGGACGGCGAGCTCGCGGGCTCGCTGCAGGATCGAGTGGACCGTGTCGAGCGCCGCATCCATCGTGTTCAGCATCGAGATGCCGTCCTGGACGTTGCGGTTCGCCTGCTCCAGGCCGCGGATCTGGCCACGGAGCTGCTCGCTGATGCCGAGGCCTGCCGCATCGTCGGCAGCACTGTTGATGCGCAGCCCGGAGGAGAGTCGCTTCATCGCAACCGCAATGCGGTCGTTCGACGCGTTCAGGTGCCGCTGCACCTGGACTGCGTCGACGTTATGTGCGATCCGAAGGCTCAATCTGTCTTCCGTGACTGTGGTCTCGCTCGGGGCTCCTGCCCCTCCCGAATGACCGGTCTTTCCGGGGTGCGTTCCATGCACGACCGGACCCACCCCGTCAGGGCAGGCCCGGTGAGCATCGGCGGCAAGCTGCACTAACTTAAGGAATAAGTTGCAATAACCTGCATGCAAGCGCGGTTTTTGCGAGTCCTGATGGGTACATTCGATGCCGTGCTGAGGGCGGAGCGGCACCGGGGCGTGGATTGTCGCCATGGGCCGCAAATTCCACGGATTTACTGCTGCCTGTCGGAATCACGTCAGTTCGGGCGCGTCTTGGGGGCCACGAACCGGGTTTCGGCCACTCGCGCGCGTGGGGCGCGCCGCGTCTGGCGTTGCGCGGGGCCAGGCGGTTTCCGCTTCACGCCGTGCATTCCTGCCTGTGCTGTTTGCATGTCGTGTTGCTTGCTCGGCACTCGCTCAAGCAGGCGTTTCGACCCGACGATGCGCAGTACGACGACACGTATCGAGTGTGTCGATCAGGGAATGGATCCCGACCACAGCAAGTCACGGAGTGGACTGTCTCGCGAGGCAGGGCTTCACGCCGGTGCCGACTGACCGAGGCACCAGCACCAGTGGTCGAGATGTCTTCCTCCTGCGCGACCGAGTGAGACAGGAGCGACCGCTGATGATGAACTCGCTGTATACCGCAGCGACAGGCATGTCCGCGATGCAGTCCAACGTGGACGTCATCGCGAACAACCTTGCGAACGTCAATACGACGGCGTTCAAGGGATCCCGCCTGACGTTCGAGGACCTGCTGTACCAGCAGCTCGGTGACCGCCAGTCCGCTCGCAATGGCGCCCAGACAGGCATGGGCGTCGCTCCCGGCCGCACGCAGCTGTCGTTCGTCCAGGGCGACATGCGCGATTCCGACACCGCGACGCACATGGCGATCGAGGGCAACGGCTTCTTCCAGGTGGCGCTCCCCGACGGAACGATCGGCTACTCACGCGACGGTTCCTTCGAGATGGACGCCAATGGCCAGATCGTCACCAAGACCGGCTACCAGCTCGAGCCGTCCATGGCAGTCCCGATGGAGGCCGATCCCGGCAGCCTGAAGATCAACCGCGACGGCTTCGTGTCGTGCCAGATCAATGGCGCGACGACGACGATCGGCCAGATCGAGATCGCCACCTTCGCCAATCCCAACGGCCTCGCCGCGATGGGCAGCAACGTCTACGCCGCGACCGTCAACAGCGGCGCCCCTGCGGTCGCCAATCCCGGGACCGGTGCCACCGGCATCCTGGCGCAGGGCAAGCTCGAGGGTTCCAACGTATCCGTGATGACCGAGATGGTGGACATGATCAACGCGCAGCGCGCGTTCGAGAGCGTCTCCAAGGTCATCTCCACCAGTGACGAGATGCTCGGTCTCGCCAACTCGATGCGTCGCTGATCGACATGACCTCCTTCAACCCGACAACCAGCTCCAGCCTCGGCGCCACCAAGCCGATCACGCTGCCCACGGGGGAGCGGGTCGAGACGAAGGAGCAGCACGAGGTCTACCAGTCCGCGCTCGAATTCGAGCGGTTCTTCGTCCAGCAGCTGCTCAAGCCGATGGAGAAGTCCGGCTCGCTGCTCGGCGAGGACGAGGAGGGTGGCGCAGGCATGTCCGGCTACCAGGACATGGTCCAGGACCAGCTGACGCAGGCCGTCCTCGACGGCGGCGGCCTCGGCATGGCAGCCACGATGTACGGCCAGCTCGCGAACGCCGCGGGCATCGCCACCAAGCCGGCTGCGACCGCACCCGATGCCGGAGCTGATGCAGCATGAGCCGTATCGCGACCATCGCCCATGAGCTCTGCAGCAACCTCGACGAACAGAATCGCGTCTGGCAGCGACTGCTGACCCTGTCGCAGGCACAGCTCGAGGCCCTGACCGTGGGCAACGTGCACGCCGTGCACGCCATCCTGCAGGACATCGAGATGGCGATGCTCGACCGCTCGCGCACCGAGGTTCGGCGTGGGATGCTCATGGAGCAGGCCGCCAAGGAGCTCGGCGTCAGCGCCAGCGACGTGACCCGTGACCTCATCACCGCCCAGTGCGATGCACCGATCGGCGCGGCGCTCGCCGCCAGCGCCGACCAGCTCCGCGTGATGGCCCATGAGCTCGATCTCGTCGTCGCGAAGAACAAGGTGCTGCTCGAGCAGGAGCTCGCCATCATCGACGTGCTCGTGCAGGGCGTGACTGTGGATCGCACGGCAACGAAGACATACGCAAAGACCGGCTCGCAGGCAGAAGCACCACGCCTGCGACTGTTGGACGCACAGGTCTAGGGAAGGAGGGGACGATGTACAAGAGCACTTTCATGGGGCTGAACACGGCACTGCGCGGCGTCCTCGCCCAGCAGGCCGCGTTGGACACGACCGGCCACAACATCTCCAACATCGAGACCACCGGCTACACGCGACAGCGTGCCGAGATGCGCGCATCGCAGGCCTGGTCCAACCCGTCCGCCTTCACGCAGACGAGCCCCGGCCAGATCGGCACCGGCGTCGAGGTGCTCAGCATCGAGCGCCTGCGCGACCAGTACATCGACCAGAACGTGCGGCAGCAGCTCGGTGGCCAGGCAGCCAACCAGACGCTCGTCGACCAGCTCGGCCAGGTCCAGGCAGCCTTCCAGGAGCCGAGCACCAACGGCCTCTCCAAGCTGCTGACCGAGTTCTTCTCCGCGGCGGACGAAGTCGCCAAGAATCCGCAGGAATCCGGCGCCCGTCAGGGCTTCGCTTCCGCAGCCGAGGCGCTCGCCCGCGGCTTCAACCAGGTCAGCGCCGACCTCAACAACGTCATGTTGCAGAGCGATGCCCGCCTCAACGACACCGTCGGCGAGATCAACGGCATCACGTCGCGCATCGCCGCGCTGAACACCGACGTCAAGCGCGCGATCGAGCACGGGCACCAGCCGAACGACCTGCTCGATGCACGCGACCTGCTCATGGACGACCTGTCCAAGATCACGAACTACACGTCGACGACCGCCGCCGATGGCCAGGTCACGATCACCTTTGGTACCTTCGGCAACATCGTCGATCCGACGGTCGCGGGTGGGTCCACGCCCGTCACGCGCGCCGATCTCGACGCCGCCTTCCCGGCGGACATGACCAGCGGTCGCGCCTTCGCCGACCAGCAGCTGTTCGTCAACATCATCCCGGGCTACCTCGCGCAGCTCGATGCCCTCGCGACGGAGATCGTCGTCCAGGTCAACGCCACGAACGCCGCCGGCTTCACCGCCACTGGCGCCGCCGGCGGCAACATCTTCGATCCGCTCTTCACCTCGGCAGCCGCCATGTCCCTCGACGGCGCCAACAGCATCATGCTCGACCCGCGACGCATCGCGGCGGCTGACAGCTGGGGTGGCACGGGCGAGCCACTCAACGGCAACAACTTCATCAACCTCGTCAACACCGTGCGCGGCGCCGGCAACGGCCCGCTCGGCGGACAGACCTTCGAGCAGTACTACTCGTCGCTCGTGACGGCACTCGGATCGCAGGCACAGGCTGCCGAGCGCAACGTCGCCAACGCCGACGTGCTCGTCGACATGGCGGTCGGCCGACGCGACCAGGTCTCGGGCGTCTCGATGGACGAGGAGATGAGCAACATGCTTCGCTTCCAGCACGCCTACAACGCCTCGGCCCGGGTCATGTCGACCATGGATGAGCTGCTCGACGTCCTCATCAACCGCACAGGACGGGTGGGTCTGTAATGGCTGTTCGTGTCACACAGAACGCGATGACCAACCAGTTCCAGGCGGACATCTCCAAGATCTACGCCAAGATGGCCAAGTCGCAGCAGCAGGTCAGCGACGGCCGTGCCATTACGAAGCCGAGCGACGACCCCATCGGCGCCGGCCGCGTGATGACCTTCGATGCGCAGATCCAGGAGAGCCAGCAGAACCAGAAGAGCGTCTCGGAGTCGATCGGCTTCATGGACACCGCCGATACCGCACTCGATACGGTCGTGACCGCGCTGCAGGGAATCCAGGACCTCACCCGCAAGGCGGCGTCCGGCACGCACAACCTCGCGGACATGCAGAGCATCGCGGCCGAGATCCTTCAGCTCAAGGACGTCGTGCGCGATGGGCTCAACGCCCAGCACGGCAGCGCCTTCGTCTTCGCCGGTACCGGTGGCACGCAGCCCTACCCGGCAGGGGCGAACGCCTACGCCGGCACCAACAACCCGCTGATGCGACTCGTCGCGCCAGGCCAGACCGTGGCGATCAACGTCTCCGGCGAGACGGTGCTGGGCGTCGCGCCCAACAACACGCTCGACGACATCGACGCCCTCGTCCTCGACGTGCAGGCCGGCAACCACCAGGCCGTGCACAACCGCATCGCCCAGATGGACACCGATATCAACCGTGCACTCGACGTGCGCACGCAGATGGGTGCCACCGTCAAGCGCCTCGAGTCCCTCAAGGAGCGCCTCTCCGGCGTGGAGGAGCGACTGACCGACGCACGCAGCCAGATCGCCAACGTCGACGCCGCCGAGGCGTACATGAACTTCACGCAGCAGCAGACGATGTACCAGGCCGCACTCGCTGCCGGTACGCGCATCATGCAGACCAGCATCCTCGACTTCATCTGATCCCCCTACCAACCAAGTCACGGAAGACACCCACATGATCCAGAGCAACGACACGAATTCCAGCGACATGCTCGTCCTGGAGAGCACGCGATTCGGCACCATCGAGGTGCCGAGCGCCATTCGCCTGGAGTTCCCGCAGGGCATGATCGGGTTCCCCGAGCATC
>JAOPYV010000013.1 GCA_025964435.1 Thermoleophilia bacterium
AGGTAGCGTGCATCCTCAACCGGCTCGACCCTGACGCTCCCACGCTGGATCCGGAAGTCCGCCTGACGCGTTGGCGTATCCACATCGACGTCGTCGTGCGCGGCGGGTTCAAGCCCGAGGCGTGGGACCTCACGCGCTACGACCCCTTCAACCTGATACATGCCTCGCGGACGACCGCGACCTTCTGGCGCTGGGACGGCGCCGCGCTGACCGGGGACGTGATCAGCGCGGGCACGCACATCGTGTCCTCCCATGGGATCGACCAGCTCGAGGCGAGCGATCGACAGCGCGACTGGTTGCCGCGGTTCGAGGCCGCGATCGCGCCTGATCCCGGAGCGGACGGCGGCACCAACGACGCGTGGGACTCATGGACGACGCTGCTGGACGGCAGGAGTGCCCAGGTCGACGACCCCTCGGCGATCGTGATCGCAGGCGTCTCGCAGCACCCGAACTTCGGCACCGTCAGCGCGTCACTCGTGGCGATCGCCCGCGACGGCCACGTGCGCTACGACTTCAATCCGACGCCCGACCTGGATCCCGATGCGTGGCGCCGTGTCGACACGTCACTCAACTAGCGGCGTTCCCTCCCCGTCGTAGTACTCGACGGAGCTCGAGCGGCGGAACATGCCGCCGCCCTCGGGTGCGTCGGACCAGACCCCGACCTTGTCACTGTCCGGATAGGTGGTCACGCCGATCGCGTCGACGTTGGAGAACATGAGGATCCGCGCGGTCGCATCGCTCGAGTTCGCGACGGAGTGGGCGCCCTTCGGCCCGCGCGGGAAGAAAGCGACGTCCTGCGCGATGAGGGGGCGCGTGCCCTCCGGCGTGCGCAGGTCGACGGTGCCGTCGAGCACGAGCAGCCACTCTTCCTCGCCGTGCTCGTAGTGGTACGGGCAGACCTGCTCGCCGGGCGGGAGCTCGTACACCGACATGCCGGTCCGCTCCGCGCCGACGAGCGTGCCGAGCCGGAACATCGATGCGCGGAAACCGGGCGGGTCGGCAGGATCGGTGACGAAGACGGGTGCGGCGATCGAGATGGGGTCCATGCCCGACATGCTGCCCTGCGCCGTTGCAGCTGCAACGCGCCGTCAGAGCTGCATGGCCATGTTCACGCTGGTGACCTGGAAGCCGAAGCTGCGGTACAGGTGCAGGGCGCGCTCGTTGTCGCCGAAGACGTTGAGGCCGAGACGGACGGCGCCGAGTGTTCGAGCATGGTCGGCCGCCAGCTCCATGGCACGGCGTCCGAGGCCCGCATCGCGCAGCTCCGGCCGGATCCAGAAGTCGTAGCCGAAGGCCTCGGGCCCATCGACACCATCCTTCATGCCGATCCAGATCGATCCGACCTGGTCGCCATTGCCGTCGACGACCGTGAGGATGTGCTGGTCGACGCTGTCGATGCCGTCCGGGAGGAGGCGAGCCAGGTCCGCATCGGCCTTGGCGCGTGCGGCTTCCAGCGTGCCGACGCCGTTGCGATGGATCTCCTCGGCATACTCCTGCCGGCTGCGGGCTTCGAACGCCGGATACTCCGTTGGCGTGCACGCGCGGAGGGACATGCCTGAAATGTCGGTACCCTGTGTCATGAGGTGCAGGTTACCCTCGAATTGGGCAGGCGTAGCGAGATGGTCGCAGCGCGATGGGCGCGCCGCGATGGCGAAGGAGATTCGATGGCTGGGTTCGACGTTGGTGACAAGGTGGTCTATTCACCCCATGGCGCAGGAATCGTCGTGGCACGGGAGACCCGTGACGACGACAAGGGCGACTACCTGTCGATTCGCATCGCCCACAGCAAGATGACCCTGATGGTGCCCGCCTCGGCAGCCACCGAGAAGGGCGTGCGCCCGATCGTCAGCAAGAAGGACGCGGCGCGCCTCATCAAGGAGCTCGGCGGCGAGGCCGCCGAGCTGCCCGACAATCCGCAGCACCGTGCCCGCCAGGCGGCCGAGATCACCCGTGGCGGCGACGCTGACCAGCTGGCCAGCGTGCTGCGCGACCTGCGCGGACGCGTGCGCGGCGGCAAGAAGCTGTCGGCCACCGAGCAGCGCACCTTCACGACCGCACAGCTGACGCTGGCGTCGGAGATCGCCCTCGCGACGGACATCAAGATCGAGGATGCCGTCGTCAAGCTCGACGAGGCGCTCGGCGTCGAGGCCTGATACCGCATGGGTCGCCGATCGCTCCTGCGCGCCCCGGTCCTCGTCGCGACGACGGGTGTCGTCGCGGCCGTTGCCGTGCTCGCTGCCGAGGTCGAGGTCGCGCGACGACGTGAGTACGCCGTGGATCCGGGCTTCGACATCGATGCGCTGATCCCGGGGGACGCGCCCACGATCGAGCTCGTCGTCGCTGGTGACTCCACCGCAGCCGGGCTGGGAGTCGCGGCCGTGGCCGAGACCCTTCCGGTGCAGATCGCCGAGCGCATGGCGCGCGACACCGGGCGCGCCGTCCACGTCATTGGCCTGGGCGCATCAGGTGCCAAGGTCGCCGACGTGCTGCGCAGCCAGCTGCCGCAGGTCGCGCTCGCCGACGCGCTCGTGATCGCGGTGGGCTCCAACGACGCCGTGCAGATGACCAACGTCGGATCCCTGGAGCGCGACCTCGAGCGGCTGCTGCTGGATGCCCGCGCACACGTCGACGTCGTGGTCCTGGGCGGCGCGGGCCGACTCGACACACCCAATTTCCTGCCGCCGCTGCGTCAGCTCGTGGCGTGGCGCGCCCGCATGGTCCGAGCCTTGCAGCAGCGCATCGCAGCGCGTTGCGGCTGCGGCTTCGTCGACATCGGCGGGGACGTCGCGGATCGGTTCGCCGCCACGACCAACCACACCTCGTCGGATGGATTCCATCCCGCTGCTGCCGGCTACGGCGTCTGGGCCGATGCCCTCGCCGACCGGGCCGTCGAGCTACTTCCCGGTGCCGACACGGACTCGCTCGGCGCTGGCGCGTCCCGTCAGCGGCTCGACTGACACGACGTCCACCGCGACGATCGCCGCGCCGCGGAAGTGGATGCGCGCAAAGCTCGCATCCTGCTCGCCGATCGCGGCGAAGCCGCCAGCGCCCAACGTTCCGCCGTCGATGATCAGCGTCGTGCCGTCATCGTCCACGTGGGGGACATGATCGTGCCCGGTCAGGATCTGCAGGCGGCGCGGATCGCCGGATTCGCGATGCCGCTTCGCAAGCCGATGCGCCAGGCCATGCTGGTGCACGAGCACGAGGTCGGGCCACTCCTCGAGCTCGTCGAACCATGCGATGAAGTCATCGACCTGCGCGTCGTACTCCTCGCCGTAGACCCGGAGCTTGTGGTCGCCGTTGGAGCCATCGCGGCGCTCGAGCGGGTCGGGCCATGCCGCGACCGCCAGCCCGTCGACCTCGGTGACATCGTCCGAGTCGTCGTCACGGTCCGCGCCGAGGACGGTCGCACCAGCCTCTGCGAGCTCTTCCATGTACGAGGCTGAATCGTGGTTGCCGGACACGGCGACGACGCGGCCACCGAGGCCCGCGATCTTCGCGGCGGTGCGCTCCTCGACCTCGGCACCGACCTGTACGAAGTCCCCGACGGCGAAGACGGTGTCGTCGCCGGCGAGATCGTCGAGCGCATCGAGCACGAAGACGTTGTCGTGGATGTCGGAGACGACGAAGGCGCTGCGCTCGCTCCCGCCCGTGGCCGTCGTCGAACCCGAGAACTCCACGAGGTTCTCCACGCTCGCCAGCGCCGTCGCGTAGTGCTGCTCGTACTCGTCGCCGACGTAGAGCAGCTGCTGGGCGAAGCGCATCACGTAGGGCAGCTCCTCGGCGTTCTCGCCGCTGCTCACGGGCACCACGTCGCCGTGGTCGAGCCCGCTCAGCACGTACGTGCTCGTGCCGACGAACAGCACCGTGATGGCAGCGCCGACGAGTGGCGCGACCCAGGTCCAGCGACGGCGCAGCGTGATCGCGGCGAGCAGCAGGCCCGCGACGATCGCCCCGACCAGCCCGCCGATCCCGGCGGCGACCATCGCGCGGCGCACGGCAGCTTCCAATGCCGCGGTGCTGTCGCGGCGAATCGTGGTCAGCGACTGGGTCGCGGTGCCGGAGGAGCTCAGGCCGACGCCGACGCTGTCGCGGTTCAGCCCGCGCAGCTCGATGTGGAGGTCGACCGGTGCTGGATGGTCGAGCAGGCCGACCTTCCAGTCCACGAGTGGGACGAAGACGGTGACATGCCCGCGCAGCGACGGGACGACGCTCGTCTGGAGGCGCGCGAAGGAGGTCTCGCGCTCGGACGTTCCCCCCACCATGAGTCCAGCCGCCATCCCTGCCACCGTGAGCGTCGCAATGACGAGCAGGGAGAGCAGGTAGCGGGCGGCTGGGCGAAGTCGACGCATCGACGACAGGTTAGCTGAGCGCGACGTCAGGGCTTGCGGAAGTAGGTGTCCCACTTCTCGAGGGCACCCTTGTTGGTGACCTTGAGCTTGCCGCGGAGGAAGGCGATGGTCTTGTTCATCTCGCCTTCGGCCATCTTCTTGTAGTCGCTGGCGGAGGCACGGAGGGACGCGGTCGGGTCAGGACCGGTGCCTTCCTTGACGGTGATCTTGCCGTCCTTGATCACGACGTACCACTTGCCGCCGCCGGGGCCGGAGAGGTCGAACTGGAAGCGCTCGTTGACGCCCTTCGCGGCCTCGGGCTTGAAGCGTGCGACGAGCGTCGCGAAGCGCTCCTTGACGGAGACGCCGCCGCCACCGGAGGCGAGGACCGCGAAGCTGGTCGCGGTGCGCGCGGCGGGAGCAGCGGCGGCGCTCGGCGCGGAGCCAGCGGCAGGCCGAGCTGCTCGGGCAGCGTGGGTGCGGTTGATCGGTGCGATGTTCGTCATGTCGAGCCTCCTGGGACAGGAATCAACGACCAGCGGCATGCACTGGTCGACGGCGAAAGCATATCCACGCCGGTTCGATGACGAAAGCGAGCTGGTCGAGTGTGGCCCTATCGGGACAGGGAGGCTTCCGTAAGTGACGGGAGGAAGGGTCAGTTCCCGCTGACGAGGGAATGCACGAGCGCGCGGAGCTGCTCGGTCTCGGCGTCGCTCGCGGCCCGGGCGGTGCCTTGGTAGAGCGTGGCCGGGGCGACCCCGAGTGCGCCGCAGACGAGGCGCAGCAGCGTCTCCTCGCGCGGATCCACGAAGTCGTCGGCATGGGCGACCGAGGCGAGGTCGGCGACGAGCTGGGCCGCGACCTTCGGGCGATGTCGGCTCTGCATGAGCTGCTCGAGCAGCTGCTCGAGCGGTGGTGGTGCGGCGACGAGCATGCGCAGCAGCTCCTCGAGTCGTTCGAGCTCGGCGTCGCGCAGCGTCGAGCGGTCGATGAACGACGCGAGCGTCTCGACCTCGACCGAGCGGAGCTCCTCGTCGGCGGCGGCCATGCCGACCATCAGCTGCAGGTGCAGCGCTGCAAGCTCGTAGGCGTAGGTGGATCCCGAGGGGGCGGTTTGGCGGGCGCGTCGACGTGCGAGGAAATTCATCTGTTTCGAACATCGACATTCGGCCGTGGAGACTTGATGATGGCGTGTATCCCGTTCACCCGTCGGCAACGGCGGGTAGTGTTCGGGCGAACCCGCATTGGAGCACGAGACACATGGCAGCTAACAGTCACACGCCGACACCTGACGCAAGCGACGCGGAATGGGCCTCATTCCTCAAGGGTCGCGGCTATGTCGCAGCGAGTGAGCCCAAGCCGATCTCCAACTACAAGGAGTTCCACGGCTTCTGGGTCCCACCACGCCTCGGCTCGCCGAGCAAGGGTGGCGTGGCATCGCCCACCGGTCGTCGCCGGGCGGCCGACGCCACTGGCCCGCAGAAGTCCTGGTACTCGGTCAAGACGCTGAGCCAGCTCTACTGGAGCGACCGCAAGACCTTCGACCAGCTGTCTGCACGACTGGCAGAGGTCGTCGTGCTCGCGGCGGACGAGGAAGCCAACCAGCGCGTGGAGGAGCACCGCCGCCTGCTGGAGCCGGCGGTCGAGGCGGGCCTCCTGAACCAGGTCGAGGCCGACAAGAAGCTCGCGGCGTGGGCCAAGTCGCAGAAGATCAAGCTGCCGAAGGCGTAGCAGCCGACGGAAGCGGGATCGCCGGGGCGACCTCGGCTTCGACCGGCACGCCGGCGATCGTCGAGGGGAGGACGTCGCGCAGCGCGTCTCGCTGTGCGGCCGTCTCCATCTGGAAGCGCAGCGCCGGCGTGGCCATGGGCCCGACGTCGAAGGGCGTGATCTCGACCAGTCCGGCAATCCGGAGCGCGGGCTCGAGACATGCGCCGACCAGCAGTGCCTGCTCGGCGAGCGTGAACACCTCGTCCTGGTCGGTTCCGGATGTCCCGCGCTCACAACCGATGATCCGATCGAGGATCAGTCGCTGCACGGGGGAAAAAGCGATGCCGGGCTGGCTCGTGTCGGGGTTCGCTGGCGCGGGCTCGGCGGGCGCGGGCTCGGTCGGCACGGGCTGGGAAGGACCGGGCTCGGCCGGCTCCGGCTGCGGCTGCGGATCAGTCTGGGGGAGCGCCGGCGTCGATTCCGGGCTCGGGGTCGGATCCGGCGTGGGCTGGATCTCGCTGGGCGGCACGACCTCCGCGGGCGCCGCGACCTCGTACGTGCGCTCGAAGGTGCCGCGGTTGCCGGCGGCATCGATGGCGGCCATCTGCACCTCGTAGCGGCCCTCGGGAAGGCGCGCGGTGTTCCAGGTGCACGTCCAGACGTCGTCGACGACGGCGGGGTCGGTGCAGATCCGCCCATGCGTATCGCCCGCACCGGTCCAGCTGATGACGAGGTGCGCGATCCCGCTGCTGTCGGTCACGCAGCCGCCGAGGCGGATCGTGCCACGCACGCGTCGGACCTCATCGGCAGTCTTCGCCGATTCCGCTGATTGGCGGGCGCAGGCGGCCGAGGCTGCGGGCGACGCGGGCGGTGCGACCTCGGGCGTGGTGGAGCCGGGCGTGGCGGAGCCAGTCGTGGCCGTTGCTGCACCCGCGGCCGCGGGCACCGCGAGCACGACGAGCAGGACCAACATTCCAAGCAGGGAGCGCAACGACATCATGTTCCATGATAGCGGCGCATGCTCGCCATGCCAGGCAGGTACGCGTCAGTTCGGTGACGGGACCGACGGCACGGGCGCAGGATTCCCGCTCGCGATGTGCTGGGTCGCCATGACCTCGGCGATGTGCTCGTCATGGGTTGCCATCGACCACCCACAGCTACACCGCAGGTGCAGTGCAGCAGGGATGCGTGGATCAGCGTTCTCGGTGCGCGTGAGTTCGATCGAATGGAAAGACTTCATGCAGCACGCGGTACCCCTCGCGTGCCGCGGCAATCCAGTGTCGAGCGATCAGCGCGAGACGAGTGCAGACTCGGCATCCATCAGCTTGGAGCTGATCCGCCGGATCGCCTGGATGCGCTCCTCGAAGCCGAGCGCGAGGGCATATGCCTCGCACTGCACACGGTCGATGCCCAGGTTGTCGAGGTAGTCGTCGGTCGCCCACTCGCGCAGCGCGCGGCCGAGCAGGTAGGCGTCGAGGCGATCCTCATACGCGACGGGCGCCGGTGCGCTCGACATGTCGACGTTGCCGGTGGAGCGGGCCATCAGCACGCCGGGCTCGCCGCCCTGTGAGCTGCCACCGAGCGGTGTCGCCGGGCGCTGGATCGGCTCGCCGGATGCATCGTGCATCGGCGCCGAGGCGCTCCAGGAGCCGTTCGCCTCGAGATCGCTGGGATCGATGGCCTTGCCGTCGGGGCCCATCGACACCGTCTTGGGTGCCTGGGTGTTGGGCTTCGGTGGCGGGCCGACCTGCTTGCGTGCCTCGGCGGTGGTGATCTCGCCGGAGGCGATCTTCTCGGCGATGTCGATCATGCCGTCGCGGTCGATGCGACCGGCGGTCTCGCCCTTGCGGAGGAGGTCGGCGATCGTCACGGAGAGGTCGCCCGCTTCGATGCGGTCGATCACTTCCTGCGGCAGGTCGAGCAGCTTGAGGTGCGTCTGTGCCCACGCCGGCTTGAGGCCGAGCGACTTGGCCAGCGTCCCTGCATCGAGGTCCTGGTTGAGGTCGAGCAGCAGGCGCAGGGCGCGCGCGGCCTGGACCGGCTCGAGCGCGACGCGCTGGATGTTCTCGGTCAGCATCAGCGCGTACGCCTCGGCTTCGGAGAGGCCCTCGCGGATCTCACATGCGGCGGTCTCGAAGTGGCGGATGTCGGCGTCCACGAGCGCGAGCAGCGCGGCGTGACGGCGATGGCCGGCGACGAGGCGGAAGTGCTCGAGGTCGGGGTCGACGCCGATCGGCAGCTTGCCGTCGGCCTCGGGGGTCGTGTCCCACGGGCGCACGAGCAGCGGGGTCAGCAGGCCGACCTCGCGGATCGAGCGGGCGAGCTCCTGGATCTCCGGCAGGTCGAGCCGGATGTTGTCACCAGGATGGATCTGCTCGATCGGCAGCATGCGCGGCGCGCGCTGCTTGGTCGCGGTCGCCCGATGCGGTTCGCGTCGCAGCGCATTGGCGCGCGACTCCCGCTTCTTGGCTACGGCTTCCTGCTCGCGCTGGGCGGCAGCTTCTTCGGCGATCTGGACCTTGTCGACGTCACTCATGCCGACAAGCTTACGGACCGCGTCGGTCTCACCCCGTAGCGAATCACTACCGTTGGCTCAGCGTGTGACGACCGCGCGAGCCGTGATGACCAGACCGTTGCCGGCCGTGTCCTTGTAGCTGGAAGTGATCGTCATCGTGAGCCGCGATGCGCGGGTCGAGATGAACTGCGAGTTCACGTACGCCTTGCCGCCGCTCGAGAGCTTGATGATCGGCTTGGCGATGCCGATCTTCGTCAGCGAGCTGGCCTTGGTACCGATCACGCGGGTGCCGAGGCGCAGCGTGTGGAAGGCGACGACCGGCTCATTGGAGCTGTAGGAGGAGCCGATGCCGTAGGTCGCGTTCATCGTGCGCGTACGCGTCTGGAGCGGGACCTGCAGGATGATCGGCTTCGTCTTGTCGCCGCTCGCCTCGCTGCTGATGGTGACGGTCGTCGTCGCGGCCGTGCCGAGCGCGACCTGCGCGCCGATCGGGTTGGCGATCGTCACCGCGAACGACTCGGTCGATTCGTTGCTGTCGTCGCCGAGGATCGGCACGTTGATCGTGCGGCTGGCGACGCCCGCCGGGAAGCTCAGCTGTCCGGCCGTCGTCACGTAGTCGCTGTCGGCCTTGGCCGAGCCGTCGACGGTGCCGAAGTCGACGGTCGCCGGGTAGGTCAGCGCACCGGTGCGCGTGACGGTCACCTTCGCGTAGCCCGTTGCCTCGGTCGTGGTCACGGCCGGGGGGTTCACCTGGACCGTCGAGCTCGGCACGATGCTGAAGCCGACGAGTGCGGACTGGAGCGCGCTGGTCGAGGCCTCCTCGCCATCTGCGAGGTTGATCGTCTGGAGCGCCGTTCCGCTCGCGACGAAGGCGGTGCCGCTCGCGCCGGAGATGTCGAAGCTCGTCGTTGCTGCGTACGCGTCATTGCCAATCGGCGTGGAGGCGAACGTGGAGAGTGAGATCGTGACGAGGCCAGTCGCTGCACTGATGCCGTACAACGTCGTGCCGGTGCCACTGGTCGTGTTCCGGTCATAGGCAACCGCGCGCAGGTCGTTGGATCCGGTGATCGGCCCATCGGAGGAGCCAGCACCCGTGTCCGGGTTGATGCGGAGGTTCAGGCCGTTGCTGTCGACGAGGCGGATCGTGTCGGAGGTCGGATTGAAGTCGAAGCCCCAGTCGGTGGAGTCCGCGAGGTTCGAGGCGAACGGTGCTCCGACGGCCGTTGCCGCCCCGGAGACCGGATTGACGACGAAGAGCTGGCCGATGTTGTCATTCCCGCCAACACCCTGCACGTTCAGGCCGAGCACGTAGATGCGGCCGTTGCTGGGACGAACGTCGAGTGCGACGGGAGCGTACGTGGTGCCGAGGCCCGTCAACGGAACCGAGGCGAAGCGGCCGGGCGTCGCCGTGTCGAAGGTGACGAGGTCGTTCGCGGGTGCCGTTCCGGCGATGCCGACGGCGAGTTCTGCGTGGGCCAGGGTCGGCGCGAAGAACAGCGCTGCGACGGTGGCTACGGGTGCAAGGACGGCAGTGCGAAGGCGAGGCATGGCGAGAACTCCAGGGGAATCGAAGGCGGTCCCCTTACGCTGTCACGTTCGGCTGGAGGGCACAACCACCGACTCTGCCACCCTTCGGTACCCTGCGAACTTCGATTGCCGGATGTCTCGAATTCCCACGTTCCTCGGCTCGACGGGCTCGCCGGCGGACGTGGCGCGCGTCAGTGCCCGGTTCGGAGCACCGAGACGATCACCGTTCCGCGGACGCCGGTGCCGCGGAGCGTCAGCAGCTGGGCGCCGGGGGCGGACGTCACCGTCGCCGGGCCGGTGACCCGAACCTTGTAGCCGCCCTCGTAGTGTCGATGCACGGGGACGTAGATCACGGTGTCAGCCGCGACCTTCGGCTCCGCCATGTAGCTGAGCACGAAGCGGCGGTCGGGGCGGCTCGGCGCGAAGCCGTAGGAGATCGGTGTGCCTGCGACGGCCTGCGGATAGGTACGTACCAGCACGTCGGCCTTGCCGGGCTTGAGCGTGGTTCGATCGAGGTCATCCTCGAACAGTCCCTGCGTCGTGCCCGTCCCGCCGGTCGTCGTGTGGTCGCCCCAGCCGCCGTAGTGCCAGTAGTGCCACGAGGTCATGTTGCGATCGGCGAGTGCCGCGACGCGCGCGATGTCGACGAGGTCGTCGGAGGCGCCGAACTCGGTGAGCACGGGCACCGATCCGTTGCGACGGCCTGCCGCGAGCTGGCGCTGGAAGTTGCCGGCATGCAGGCCCGGGCAGGTTGGGTCCTTCGCGCGCGAGAGCCCGGGCACCATGCCGCCCAGGTTGCAGTAGCTGTGGAAGCTCAGCACCGTGTTGCGCGCGGGATCGCGCAGCGGTCGCTTGGTGCCGACGTTGTTGATGCCGCCACCGCCGTTGCCGATCGTGCCTTCCCACCAGATCGGGGTCTTCGTATCGACGCTGCGAATCGACGCGGCCGTCTTCTCGTACATGCCCTGGAGCGGGCCCGTGTCGAAGGCCTTGCAACCGCCGGGCAGCACGCAGCGCGCGAAGCTGGATCCCGGGAAGGGCTCGTTCATCAGGTCGTAGCCGATCACGTTCGGCGCGTCGTCGAAGTTGCTCGCCACATGCTGCCACTGGTCGGCGAACTGGTCGCGCAGCTTCCCGCGGTTGGCCCAGAAGGCGTTCCATGTCAGCACGCTGGACGGTGACACGTAGTTGAAGGGGAAGCCGCAGCAGCCGATCGGCTTGATGCCCTTGTCCACGCGCGCCCAGTCGGGGAAGCCATTGCCCATGTACGCCTCGCTGTACATGTCCTGGTGGGAATCGACGAGCACGCTGACATCGCGAGCGGCGAGCATGTCGGTGATCGCGCGCATGCGCTGCAGGTAGGTGGCGTCGAAGCGGTTCGCGGTGGGCTCCACGCCGGTCCACATCACGCCGAGCCGGACGCTGTTGAGCCCGTTGTCAGCCAGCAGCTTCGCGTCCCGGTCGTCGAAGTAGCTGCGCGCCTCGGGTGTGCCATCGAGCGTCGACGGTGGCACGTACGGCGCCTTCTTCCAGACGGCGTTCACGCCGTGGAAGAACACTGCGCGGCCGGTGGAGTCGCGAAGGAAGCGGCCGTCCGAGCGGAACGGTCCGCGGAGCGCCGCCGTCGTGCGCTGGCCGTCGAGCGCAGCGGTCGTGCCGTCGTCGGTGCGAAGGTTGGTGCGCTGCACGGCGAGCCAGCCCGTCGCGGCGGTCCACGTCCACGACCACTGGTCGGCGAAGGGGCGGACCCAGACGCCGCGACCGGCGGCGACGTCCTGGCGCTTCCAGGTCCTGCCGTCGATGCGATATCCGGCAACCATGGCCGGTGCCGTGCTCGTCGCCGGCTGCACGACCGCAGGGCCCTCGTAGCCGGGACCGGGGATGCGCTGGCTGGTACCTGGAGCGGCTGGCGCTGGTTGCTGGGCATGGGCGCTCGACGCGAGGATCGCGCAGCTGCCGAGCAGGACCGTGACCACTGCGATGCGGAGGAAGCGGAGCATGGTTCCACGATGTGATGGAAGGCAGCATCCGTCAAGGATTGCGTTCTCGGGAACGGCCACGGACCGGCCTCGTTTCGCATGTCTCACCATTCGCCGGGCGGGAAGGTCGGATGGACGTGGCCATTCGGTCACCCACCTCCGCGACCGGGAAGGTAGGCCCTCATGCGAGTCGTCGTCATCGGCGCAACGGGCAACATCGGCACCGCGCTCGTTCGTGCCTGCGTCAACGACCCGCGGATCGACCACGTGGTCGGCGTCGCGCGCCGCGTTCCGACCTGGGAGTTGCCGGGCGTGTCGTGGCATGCGGCGGACATCTCCCGCGACGACCTGGAGTCACTGCTGCGTGGCGCGGATGCGGTCGTGCACCTCGCGTGGCTGATCCAGCCGTCCCACGACGTGGAGCTGCTCGAGGCGGTGAACGTCCTCGGGACCAAGCGCGTGCTCGAGGCGGCTGCGCAGGCGCGTGTACCGGTGGTCGTCGTCGGCTCGTCGATCGGTGCGTATGCCACGGGACCGCCGCGCGGTCGCGTCGAGGAGCACTGGCCGACGCTCGGCATTCCCGGCAACCTGTACTCGCAGCAGAAG
>JAOPYV010000016.1 GCA_025964435.1 Thermoleophilia bacterium
ACGAGTTCCGCGAGTTCTTCCCCGACAACGCGGTCGAGTACTTCGTCTCCTACTACGACTACTACCAGCCCGAGGCGTACGTGCCCTCGAGCGACCTGTACATCGAGAAGGATTCCTCGGTCAACGACGACATCGACCGCCTGCGCCATGCCGCCACCAGCGCGCTGCTCGCGCGCCGCGACACGCTCGTCGTCGCCTCCGTCAGCTGCATCTTCGGCCTCGGCTCGCCGGACACCTATCGTCGCAACTCGCTCATCCTCACGCAGGGGGAGGAGCAGGATCGCGACCTGATCCTCAAGAAGCTGATCTCGATCCAGTACCAGCGCAACGACGCCGTGCTCGGGCGCGGCACCTTCCGTGTACGCGGCGATGCGCTCGAGGTGCAGCCCGCGTCGGAGGAGAGCGCGTACCGGATCAGCTTCTTCGGCGACGAGATCGAGAAGATCGTGCGCTTCGACCCGCTGCTCGGTGAGGTCACCGCAGAGCTCGGGCACCTCGCGATCTATCCGGCCTCGCACTACGTCGCGGAGGAGGAGCAGCTCGACGTCATCATCGAGGGCATCCGCAACGAGATGCGGCATCGCGTCGCCGAGCTCGACGAGGCTGGCAAGCTGCTCGAGAGCCACCGCCTGCAGCAGCGCACCGAGTACGACCTGGAGATGCTCCAGCACGTCGGCTTCTGCAACGGCATCGAGAACTACTCGCGCTGGTTCGATGGTCGCATGCCGGGCGAGCAGCCCAACACGCTGCTGAGCTTCTTCCCCGACGACTTCCTGCTGCTGATGGACGAGAGCCACAACACGCTGCCGCAGGTCGGCGCGATGTTCAACGGCGACCGCTCGCGCAAGGAGACGCTCGTCGACTTCGGCTTCCGCCTGCCGAGCGCGATGGACAACCGACCGCTGCGCTTCGACGAGTTCCTCGAGACGATCGGCCAGACCGTGTTCGTCTCCGCGACGCCGGGCCCGTTCGAGTTCGAGAACTCGGCGCACATCGCCGAGCAGGTGATCCGCCCGACCGGACTGATCGACCCGCCCGTCGAGGTGCGCCCGACCGCGCACCAGATGGACAACCTCATGAACGAGGCCCGGCGCGTGGTCGACAAGGGCGCGCGCGTGCTCGTGACGACGCTGACCAAGAAGATGGCGGAGGACCTCACCGACTTCCTGCTCGAGAGCGGCTTCAAGGTGCGCTACCTGCACTCGGAGATCGACACGCTCGAGCGCATCCAGGTCATCCGTGGCCTGCGCAAGGGCGAGTACGACATCCTCGTCGGCGTGAACCTGCTGCGTGAGGGACTCGACCTGCCCGAGGTGGAGCTCGTGGCGATCCTCGACGCGGACAAGGAAGGTTTCCTGCGTGGTCGTACGGCGCTGATCCAGACGATCGGCCGCGCGGCGC
This sequence comes from Thermoleophilia bacterium, assembly GCA_025964435.1. Classification (GTDB taxonomy): domain Bacteria; phylum Actinomycetota; class Thermoleophilia; order Gaiellales; family SKUG01; genus JAGQUL01. Next base: position 1,402 of record JAOPYV010000016.1, read on the forward strand.
GCAACAGCGAGGGCAAGGTCATCATGTACGCCGATCGCGAGACGCGATCGATGCGGGAGGCGATGGACGAGACCGACCGGCGCCGCGAGATCCAGGTCGCGCACAACCTCAAGCATGGCATCACGCCGATGAGCATCCTCAAGGGCGTCAGTGACATCGCCGGGTTCCTCGAGCAGGACGCCTCGGTGCAGATGGGCGTCGACACCGGCGGCAAGGGCATCCTCATGGGTACGAGCGCCGGCTCCGTGAAGCGTGGCAAGGCACCGGTGCCTGAGGGCCCGGGCGGCGGTGGCACGGGCGGGCGCGTGCGCAAGGCCGGCAACACCAAGATCGTCGTCATGAACGATGCGGAGCGGCGCGAGAAGCTGATCGACCTCGAGGAGAACATGCTGGCGGCCGCGGAGCAGCTGCACTTCGAGGAGGCCGCGAAGCTCCGCGACGAAATCCGCAAGCTGATGGCCGCAGGCGCCTGAAGCTCACGGGTTGGCGACGGCGGTGAACGTCAGGTCAGCGGTGTAGGTGGCGGCTGTCGTCGATGTTCCCGTACCGATTCGATAGCTCGTGGTGATCGTGTCGGCTCCGGCGAAGTAGGACCCGCGCGTGTGCAGCATCGCCGGAGCGCTGGGCGAGATGCCGGCGTACTTGTTGAGCGCATAGTCGCTCGGCAGCGTGCCGGTGCCCCAGCTTGCATGCTTCGTCGTCGTCGCGCCCGTCACGCCGAGGACGGTGATGCCGGCCCAGCCCGAGGCAGGTGCGGTCCCAGCGAGCCAGGTCGAGGGTGCTCCGGTCGCGAAGTCGAGGATCTCGACGCCGGGCGTCGCGCGCATCGCGTAGGCATCGCTGATGTCAGCCACCGACAGGGTGTAGCCGGTCGCATCGTTGGATGTCACCGTCACGGTGCTCTGCGCGGAACCGTCTGCTCCCGGCAACGTGGTGGGGATTCCGATGTCAGAGTCGTCGACCCCGACGATCAGCGATGCGACTCCGAGGTAGCGCACCTGGCGCGTCGCGTTTCCGGTGACCTGCTCGTTGCCAGCTGCGTCGACCGCCTGCACCTTGTACCAGTAGGTCGTTCCGGCGACCGGCGCGGAATCCGTCCAGGTGAGTGCCGCGGTCGTGTCGTAAGACGCGCCCCATGGCCCTGCGGCCCCGGTTGTGTTGCGATAGATGAGGTACGACACGATGCCGGCGGACCCGACGTCGCCCGGATCGGCCCACGTCAGCTGCGGTGCGGCGTTGGTGTCGGCGTTGCTGCCGCCGAGCGGTGTCATGGCACTGGGCGCGGCGGTGTCGATGCCGAAGTCGGGTGCGCCACCCATGGCGGTCCAGTTGCCGACGTTGGCGGTCTGGTCGACGCCGCATGCCCGCCAACGGTAGATCGTGTCGTTCGCCAACCCGGTGACGTTCACGGATGCCGCATAGGACACCCCTGCGCTCGGCGCCGCCACGTTCGTGCCGACGAAGGTCACGCCGGCGATCGACTGGCCACACGTCGCCGTGAATGCCGCGACGCCTGTACGCACCTCGACCCAGGGCGTGATCGTCTGGGCCGCGTCGGGATCGCTGACGGAGAACTTCAGCACGATGTTGGTGCCGACGCCGTCGGGCGTCCATGCCCCTGCACCGATCGAGGTCGTGCCGTTCGCACGGAACTGGGCCAGCGCGGTCGGCTGGTTCGGCATGGCGCAGGCGACATCGGACTGCACCGCTCGTGGGCGATCGGCGTTCGAGCAGTCGCCCAGCTGATAGGCGGCGTTGCCGCCCCAGCTCCAGAGGGTGCCATCGACACGGAGCGCCACGGACGACGCGTCGCCGCCAGATACCTGGACCATGCGCGAGAGGTTGACCGTCGACACGTAGGTCGCCTGCACGGCTCGGGTCTGCTGCGCGCCCGAGCCGTCGCCGAGCTGCCCGGAACCGTTCGCGCCCCAGGCGAGGACGGAGCCGTCAGCCAGCGACGCCAGGCCGTGTGCGTCGCCGCCGCCGAGGCTCCGGGCCAGCGTGATGTTCGATGGGCCGCTGCGGGTGGCCTGGACCGCGCGCATCCGGGGGGAGGTGGTCGTGCCGTCCGCGAGCTGCCCGCTCGCATTCTCGCCACACCCGAAGATCGTGCCGTTCGCCAGCAGCATCGAGCTGGTGGTGCCGCTGGAGACCGCTGCCTCGCGGATGGTGGTGAGCGTCGCGCCCGCCGTCGTGGTCACCTGGACGGAGCGAAGGCGGTCGGTCGTCGAGTTGTCGCACAGCTGGCCGCCGGCGTTGTCGCCCCATGCCCAGGCCGTGCCTCCCGCAGCGACGGCGACCTGTGCTCCTGATGCCCCGGCATCGACCTGCTTGATGCCGGACATGGCGGCGCCGCCGACGAACGTCGACACCACGGCCCGCAGGGCTGCCGTCGTCGTGCCGTCACCGAGTTGGCCATCCGCGTTTGCGCCCGTCGCGAGCACCGAGCCATCGACGAGCACGATCGTGGTGTGCAGCGCTCCAGCGGTCACCTTCGTCGCGCCGAAGACGGCGATGGCACCGGTCCTGGTCACCTGCACCGCGCGGACACGATCCGTCGTCGTGCCATCGCCGAGCTGCCCGGCTGCGTTGTCGCCCCACGCCCACACGGTGCCGTCCGCGCGGACGGCGACGGCGTGCCCACCGCCAGCCGCGACCTGGACGATGTCCGTGAGCGGTGTGGCCACGCCGGTCGTGACCTGCACCGGCTTGCCGCGCGACGTGGTTGTGCCGTCGCCCAGCTCGCCGTCGGCGTTGGTGCCCCACGCCCAGGCGGTCCCGTCGGCGCGCAGGGCGACCGCATGGCCGACGCCCTTCGACACCTGGACGTAGCCCGTGCCGCGGGGGAACAGCGACAGCACCGCTCGGGTCTCCTTGGCCGCGGGCAAGGCAGCGCCGGTGCCGAGCGAGCCGTACTCGTTCATGCCGGCGGTCCAGACCGTGCCGTCGGCTCGAAGCATCGCGCTGTGGTACGCGCCGCCGGTGATCGCGACGACCCTGTCGAGGGTGGTGCCACCCGACTTGGTCATCTGCACCAGTCGCATCCGGTCGGTGCCGGAGGTGCCATCGCCGAGGTTGCCCTCGTCGTTGAATCCCGCGGCCCAGACCGTGCCGTCGGCACACAGCACCATGCTGTGGAGGTAGCCGCCTGCCACCTGGATGGCATCGGTGATGGCGGTGCCACCGACCTTCGTCATCTGGATGGCCCCCGTCCGGTCGACGATCGTGTTGTCGGCAAGCTGCGCGCGAGGGTTGCTGCCCCACGTCCACACGGTGCCATCGGCGCGAATGACCATGCCCGTCATGTCGCCGCGTGCGACCGACACGATGTCGGTGAGCGGGGCGCCACCGGAGTAGAGGCTCTGGACCGCACGATTGCGCTGGTTCGCCGTGTTGTCGCCGTTCCGTCCCCCAAGTCCGATTCCCCACGACCAGACGGTGCCGTCGGAGCGGAGCACGGTTGCGTTCGCTCCGGACGCAGCGACCTGGATGATGTTCGTCAGGAAGGAGTTGTCGGCGTACCTGGACTGGACCGCGCGGGTCTGGCGAAGGCCGGAGTTGTCGCCGAGCTGCCCCGCTCCGTTGTTTCCGAAGGCCCAGATCGTCCCGTCGGCGCGCAGGACGTAGCTCTGGTCGTCGCCACCGGCGACCTGCAGCATGTCCGTCAGCGGGGCGCCACCCGTATACGTCGACTGGACCGCGCGGGAACGTGGCGTGATCGATCCATCGCCCAGCTGACCCTCGTTGTTCTGGCCCCACGCCCAGACCGTGCCATCGGCACGGAGGGCGATCCCGTGATCCATGCCAGCCGCGATGGCAACGATGTCGGTCAACGGCGTTGCGGGCGCGGTCGTGACCTGGACTGGTGTGGTCCTGTCACTCGCCGTGCCGTCACCCAGCTGCCCGAGGTTGTTCCTGCCGGCACCCCACACCGTCCCGTCCGACCGGAGCACCAACGTGAACCGGTCGCCCGTTGCG
>JAOPYV010000047.1 GCA_025964435.1 Thermoleophilia bacterium
GCCAGGCAAGTAGCGGCAATCTTTCGACAACGCCAGCCACGTCCGCGCCAGTCCCGCCAGTCCGCACGTCCCGCACCACCACGTCCACAGCACTGCACGACCCCGACCGCTCACCGTCCAATGAGCACATGGTTGGGGTCGTGATAATTCAGGCATCGTGCCACCCGACCTCCGTCGCGGAAGGACGCGTCAATGGCATGGGGACGTGTCGAACATGAGCATCCAATATGCGACATGAGGTGCGACACGTCCGTCGGCTCCCAAGTCACCGCGAGCGGTCCTCGAGGCAGGCAGCTACTTGCCCGGCACGGCGCCGGGGAAGTTCCAGGCGGGATGCACGAGCGCGACGTGCAGCTCGTCCTCCCCACTCGGTTCGCCGGGCACCGCCAGCGCACGGGCGACCAGCGGATGGTCGAGCGCGAGGCCCGGCTCCGTCGCTGGTGCCTCGAACGGCGCGACGAACGCGGCGATCGAGTCGATCAGCTCGGCGTCGTGGAAGGCCGCGAGCAGCCGAGGGCCGGATTCGAGCAGCAGGTCCTGGACCTCGCGATCAGCAAGCATGCGGAGCGTGGCGGCGAGCAGGCAGGGAGCACCGGGCTCGGGCGGCGGGAGCCGGAACACCTCGACGCCGGCCTCGAGCAGCACCAGCTCGTGTGCCGTCGGCGCATCGTGGTCGCACGCGACGATGACGGGCACCTCGGCGGCAGTCCGCACCAGATTGGAGGCGACGGGAAGCTCGAGGCGGCGATCGAACACGACCCGCAGCGGCGGCACGGCCATGCGGTCGGCGATCGGGCCTCGCACCGTGAGGAGCGGGTCATCGGCGAGCACCGTTCCGATGCCGCAGGCGATGGCACCGCTGCCGGCGCGCAGGTAGTGCACGAACTCGCGACTTGCGTCGCCGGTGATCCAGCGTCGCTGCGGGTCGCCGGTGGCGAAGCGGCCATTGCGGGTCATCGCCCACTTAGCCGTGACGTAGGGCCGCCCGCGCAGGTGCGCTGAGTGAAAGCCCGCGTTCTGCTGGAGCGCGCGGCGCTCGAGGTCGGCGGGGCCGCGTTCGACGACGATGCCGGCACCTGCCAGCTGACCGGGGCCGCGCCCGCACGTGTCGGGATTCGCGTCGCAGCTGGCGAACACCACGCGCGGCACGCCGCGAGCGATGATCAGGTCGGAGCAGGGCGGCTGCCGCCCGTGGTGGCTGCAGGGCTCGAGCGTGACGTAGAGCGTCGCGTCGGCCGGGATCTCGCCGGGGTGGTCCGCGAGGCAGGCGCGCTCGGCATGTTCAGCGCCGCGGCGGACGTGGTGGCCGGTCGCGAGGATCGATCCATCGGCTCGGGCCAGCACCGCACCGACGACGGGATTCGGTCGAGCTCCGGGGCGCCCCAGCTCCGCGAGCTCGAGCGCACGTTCCAGGAGGTCGCGATCCATGGGGCGCGCCGAGCGCGGGATCGCGGATGCCCCGAGCGCATCCATGTCAGTCGCTCGCTCGCTGGAAGCCCGCGATGAAGAAGCCCTCGGTGCCGTGGCGGTGCGGCCAGGTGCGCGCGAGGCTCGCAGCGTCGTCATGGCGGAGCGCGGCGTTGGTCTCGAGTGGCGCAGGGCGCAACGCTGCCGGCGCCGCGAGCACCACGTCCTCGTCCTCGTCCCGCAGGATCGAGCAGGTCGAGTAGATGACGATGCCGTCGGGCTTGACGAGTCGTGCGGCTGCCGCGAGCAACGACTGCTGAAGCTCGACCAGTTCGGCGATGTCCTCGGGCGTGCGCTTCCAGCGCGCGTCGGGACGGCCCGCGAGCACACCCGTGCCGCTGCACGGTGCATCGAGCAGCACGACATCGAAGGCACCGAGCTCCTCGACGTCGAGCGTCGTGGCGTCGGCCACCTGGACCGTGATGCGGTCGGCGGTGTTCGTGCGGCGCGCGAGCTCGCGGATCGAGTTGGCGCGGTGCGCGTGCAGCTCGACGGCGACGAGCTCGCCCTCCGTCGGCATGCCTGCGGCGATGTGCGTCGACTTGCCGCCCGGCGCCGCACACATGTCGAGCACGCGGGGCGACTCGATGCCAGCGATCGACTCCAGCACCTGCTGGCCGACCAGCTGCGATGCGAGCGACTGCGGAACGAGCAGCCCCGACTCCACGAGCGGGGCAACGGGCGCGGTCGATCCTTCGACCTGCAGTGCTCCATCGACGGCGAGCCCGGTCAGGAGCTGTGCCGGACGAGCGACGACGCCGCAGTTCGTGACGACCTGCAGCGCGTCAGCGGCGTCGGGATGCGCCGCATTGACACGGAAGGCCGTGCCGCCGGGGAAGGTCTCGTTCTGCGCGCGCAGCGCGGCGACACCGTCATCGCCGTGCGCGGCGCGAACCTTGGTGACGAGCCACTCCGGCATCGACAGCAGCGTCGCGAGGTCCTCGTCGCGGGTCGCATCGAGCTTCGCCAGGATGCTTGCGCCGTCGACCTGCGCGCGTCGCAGGATGGCATTCGTGAAGGCGACGGCGCGCTCCCCGACGACGCCACGCACCAGCTCGACGGCCTGGTCGACGGCCGCGTGGGCGCTCGACGGTGCGTCGTCGTCCTGGAGCTCGAGCAGCTCATACGTCCCGATGCGAAGCGCATGCAGCACCGGCGGATCGATCTTCGTCAACGGACGCTTGCCGAGCACGGCAATGACATGGTCCAAACGCTTGGCGAGCTGCACCGTGCCGAAGGCGAGCCGCTGCCCGAAAGCGCGCTCGCGACCCTCGAGCTCGAGCTGCTCGGCGACTGCCGTGAATGCGCGGTCCGTCCAGGCGCCGTCCTCGAAGGTGCGGCGAAGCGTCAGCCACGCCGCCCAGCGTGCGGGCGTGACCTTCTTGGGGCGACGCACGCGTCGATTGCTCCCCGTCTGCTTGGGCTGCTGCGCGGGCATCGGGCTCATGTCTGGGGTGGCTCCGGTGCAGTGGCGCGTTCCAGGGGCGTGCGCAGGCCGCGCAGCCAGTCACCGCTGGCCATGCGACGCTTGCCGGGCGGCTGCAGCTCCAGCACGTCGAGCGCGCCGTCGGCCGTTCCGAGCAGGAGCTGACGCTGGTCGTGCCAGATCGCGCCCGGCATGCCGGACACGCCGTGCGTCTCCTCGTCCGTTCCGACCAGGCGCGTGCGCCACAGGCCCAGGCGCTGGCCATCGACGTTGAGCCACGCTCCGACGTGCGGGCTCAACGCGCGCACCTGGTCGTGGAGCTGCCGCGTCGTGCGGGCCGGATCCAGCATGCGATCCGGTGCGGTGATCTTGTGGGCGTAGGTCGCGCCCTCGTCTGGCTGCGGCGTGAAGGTCAGGGTCCCCGTATCGGCGCGCTCGAGCGCGTCGAACAGGATCGGCACGGCGGCGGCCTCGAGCTTGGCGAAGACGCTGCCTGCATCGTCCTCATCGAGGATCTCGACGCGGGCTTCCTCGGCGACGGGGCCGGTATCGAGCCCCGCCTCCATCTGCATGATGTCGACGCCCGTCTCGGTACGTCCGTCCATGATCACGCGCTCGATCGGCGCCGCACCACGGTACTCCGGCAGGAGCGAGCCATGGACGTTGAGCAGCAGGAAGCCGCTCAGGAGCGGCTCGCGCACCATCTGCCCGAAGGCGGCGACGACGAAGGTGGTGATGCCCAGCTCGGCGTACAGCTCGAGCAGCTCGGGCTCGTGCATGCGCTCGGGCTGCACCAGCCGTACCCCGCGCTCTTTCGCCAGCTGTGCGACGGGCGAGCTCTGGAGCTGCTTGCCTCGGCCTGCTGGGCGATCGGGCTGGGAGATGACCAGTGCGATCTCACGCCCGGGGCGACCGTCACCGGGACCATCGAGGAGGCCACGCAGCATCGCGGCTCCGAAGGGCGCGGTTCCTGCGAATGCGATCGCCATCAGGAGCCCACCTTCGAGTTGCTCACGGGCGCGGGCGCAGGCGCTGCATGGCCTCGCGTCGCGCCTCGACGTCGTCGGTGCGATCGATCATCAGCACGCCGTCGAGGTGGTCGATCTCATGCTGGAACACGCGAGCGTAGTAGTCGTCGAGGTCCCACGTCTTCGCGTTGCCGTCGATGTCCTGGCCCTCGACCTTGACGTGGACGGGGCGCGAGACCGGGACGCGAACGGTATCGCCCAGCGACAGGCAGCCTTCCTCGTCGATGTCGGTCTCGGCACTTGCCCACGTCACCGTCGGATTGATGACGGCCTCGGCCGCACCCTCCTCCGGCTGGTAGACGAACAGGCGGAGGCGAAGCCCGAGCTGGGGTGCTGCAAGGCCGATGCCGTGCGCGTCGCCCATGATGCTCGACATGCGGTCGACGAGCTCACCGAGCTCGGTGTCGAAGGCCGTCACCTCGGTCGTCTTCGCACGGAGCACCGGGTCGGGGTACTGCCGAACATGGCGCAGGGCCATCTGGCGACGCTGCTCTTCCTCCGGGGGAAGGCGGTCATCTCGGTCGTCACGGCTGCGGCGGGTCGTCGCTGAATTCTCCATGGCGCGAAGGCTAGCACGCAGGGGCCCGACCTTTCGGTCAGGCCGGCGCCTCGACGACGCATCACCGTCAGATTTACGGCGCTCTGGCGCCCAGAAGCCCTTCGAAATCGGCCTGTTTCGGAGAATCGTTGATCTGATCCTCATATTGATCATGTCGCGGGCCGATACGAATCGGGATGCGCACGCGCTTCTCCCACACACGCACACGATCGATCGCGTCGTGCGTGCGTGCGCGCACACGAGGACTGCCGCTGCTCATCGCGGTCGCCATCGCGCTCGTTGGGCCCGCTGCGACACCTGCCGTCGGCGCCAACTTCGCCGCGGACCAGAACGCCGACATGCTGATCGGCGGCTCCGGCTACGGGGAGCGATCGTTCGACGCGGATCGGTCCACGGCTGGCACGGTTGCCCTCTGGCACTTCGATGCTGCCATCGGCCGCGACGCCGACTCCTCCGGCAACGGCCACACGCTGACACCGCGCAACTCGCCGGGGAATGTCGATGGACCCAGCTCGGGCTTCCACAAGGCTGCCGCCCTGAACGGCTCGAGCCAGGACTTCAGCGCAGCATCGTCGCCTGCCTTCAACCTGACGACGAACTTCACCGTCGAGGCCTGGTTCCGGACCAGCGACATCGGCAACACCGCCAACCCGGCGATGGTGACCCGGCAGGACACCGGCACCCTGCACACCAACTACGAGCTGTGGTTCGACCGCGGCAGCAACGAGCTCAACTTCTCACTGACCTCCGGGGGAACCTGGTACCACGCCACCGTTGGTTCGGTGCCCTACGTCAACGGCGCGTGGCACCACGTGGCGGGCGTCTACGACGGCTCCTTCCTGCGTCTCTACGTCGATGGAGCGCTGGTCGACACCACTGCATGCTCCGGGGCGGCTGACACGCCGGCGCAGCCGATCATGATCGGCAACGACATCCCGCTCGGCCCCGAGCTGTTCCACGGCGACATCGACGACGTCCGCATCAGCAACGTCGTGCGGTCGGCTGCCAGCATCGCGGCAACGTGGACTGCGGGGCTGCCCTTCCACATCAACTTCGCGGAGTACGGCATGAACTCCCCGAGTGATGTCGCGGTCGATGCGAGCGGCAGCGTCTACGTCGTCGATACGAAGATGCATCGCCTGCTGCGCTGGGGCACCACCCCTACGCGCGACGGCGAACCCCCCGAGCACGTGCTGTTCAAGCCGACGGTTGGAAACGGCGCGACGCCTGACATCCGCTGGTCGTGGGCGACGACAGGACTCGCCACGTCGATGAGCACGCCCTCCAACGTCGCGCTCGCTGGCGACGGCGCCACCCTCAAGGTGGCCGTCGGCGACGGTTTCGACAATCGGGTCCTCCTCCTCCAGAAGAACGAGACGACCCTCGCCAACGGTGACCTCGGGACGATCGCACTCGGCCAACCGGACATGTCCTCCAACGCCGGCGGCAACTTCACTGCGAGCGGGCTCGATACGCCGATGGGCATGTGGACGGATGGCACCCGCCTCGCCATTGCGGACAGGGTGTTGCACCGGGTCCTGCTGTGGGATTCCTGGCCGACGGCGCACAACCAGCCGGCCGACCACGTCATCGGTCAGGCCGGCTACGGCGCGAGTAACGTCTGTCCCAACCGATCCTGGGACGGAACGTCGTGCAACGGCATCAACAGCGGTGCATCGGAAGCTGCCATCGGCGCGAACACGCTCGAGAGTCCCCACGACGTGCATTTCGATGGTTCCTTCCTCTACGTCGCCGACTCGGACAACAACCGACTGCTGGTCTGGAGCGGCTGGCCATCCAGCGATGGACCGGCGGCCGACTGGGTGCTCGGTCAGGCGAACATGACGGTGGCGGTGAACTCACACGGCTCCACCGGCCTCTATCGTCCGAGCTCCGTATCCACGACCGGGACCGGGCCGACGCACAAGCTCGCGGTCGCCGGACGCCAAGGCTCCCGTGTCCTGATCTGGAACGCGTGGCCCGACCTCGCACCCGCGCTCAGGTCGAATGCCGTCTCCTCGTCCGTGCTCGGGCAATCGGCGCACGGTCTCGGAACCGCGAACCGCGGGACGGGGGGAACCGGGCGAGCCGCGGCGAACTCGCTCAATCGCCCGTCGGGACTGACATTCGATCCCACCGGATCGCTCTGGATCGTCGACCAGGTCAACAATCGCGTGGTCCGGTACGACTCCGCAGCGCTGGCAACGGGCTCGTCCGCGAATCGCGTGCTCGGCCATCGCTCGATGACCTCGTCGATCACGCTGGATGCGGCAGGTGCCAACGTCTTCCCGAGCCTCACGCTCGGCTCGTACACCATCTGGGGTGCGCGGCTCGGAGTCGCTCCCTCCGGCAAGCTGATCGAGACGAACTTCGAGGAGTCGGCCGCGCGGATCTGGAACGCGCCCGCCACCGACTGCGCCGAGGACGTGCGGCTCGGACCGAGGACACGC
>JAOPYV010000105.1 GCA_025964435.1 Thermoleophilia bacterium
GTCAGGTTCGTGCCTCCCGTCGACCACCGCGACGGCGCGGGCGCGCTTCGCTCCCTGCCGACCGCCCGGCGCATCCTTCGTGAGCGCCAGTGGGGCGGCGTCGTCAGCACTGGCGCCGCGATCGCCGCGTCGTACCTGCCGCTCGCGGCCGCCATGGGGATCCCCAGCCACTACATCGAGAGTGCGGCGCGCACGGCGGGCCCGTCGCTCACGGGGCGGCTCGCCGGCGTGACGCCTCGCGTGCGCTGCTACACGCAGTATCGCCGCTGGGAGGATCGCCGCTGGCAGTACGGTGGCTCCGTGTTCGACGGGTACGCACCCGCAGCAGGCGTGGTGTCACGAACCGCACCGCGACGCGTCCTGGTGGTCATCGGCACCACCACCTTCGCGTTCGACGAGCTGGTCGAACGGTTGGAGGAGATCGTGCCTGCCAGCGTGGAGCTGCAGTGGCAGCTGGGGCCGGCGACGCGCGAGCCCGAGCGCGGCACGTGGTTCCGGACCATCCCCTCGACGGAGCTCGCTGAGCTGCACCTGAGCGTCGACATGGTGGTGACGCACGGAGGCGTGGGCAGCGCGCTCATGGCCCTGGACGCCGGACACGTACCCATCCTCGTACCTCGTCGGCGTGCGCGCAACGAGCATGTCGACGACCACCAGCAGGAGATCGCTGCGAGCCTGGCTTCCCGCGGATTGGCGACCGCGTGCGAGCTGGAGGAACTCGACGCGTCAGTGCTGCTCGCTGCCCGGCGGAGCGTCGAGCGCGTCGCGGTGCCGCCACCGTTCCGCCTCAGCTGAATCGCATGCGTCAGTGCGTCGAGCGGCGGCGCACTGCCCGAGTACCGAAGCTCACTCGCCGGAGGACGGCGCCCGCAGCGAGCAGCGCGATGCACGCGAGGATGAGGACGCGGAGCTCTGAACCCGTGAACGGGAGGATGCCGACCGTTTCTGGTGCAGCACCCGCCGCCGCCAACGACTGGGCCTTGACCGCCGTCGTGTCGACGGCAGCCTGGTCACCTGCGGCGACGGTGCCCATCGCATCGGGAGTCGCGACGTTGCCTGCGACGGGACCGAGGTCCTCCGCAGCGGGGTTGCCGTACTGATCGATCGTGGGCGATGCAGCGAAGGCTGACATGGGAACGATGAGCATCAGCGCTGCGGCGCAGGTCGCGATGCTCGAACGAAGCTTGGGGCTGGACATGGCGGGGAGACCTTCCTGGACTGTTCCGAGCAACGCTCGGATGGTTGCGCGACGCTGCGGGCCCATCGTGCGCAAACAACGTCGCACCCAAGGGTATTCCCGCTCCCATCGCCGTTGCGTGCGCGTCTCGGAAGATGGTCACGGAACGTCACGCATTGCCGGAATGGATGTCACCCATGCAGGGATGTACCTCTCACGCTCGCAGCATCGGGCAGGTAGCGTCTGGATGCGACAACGCCGAAGGAGGCATGAGATGCGCTGCATGGTGATGGTGAAGGCAACCAGGGAGAGCGAGGACGGGGTCATGCCGACGACCCAGGAGCTCGCGGACATGGGCGCTTACAACGAGGAGCTCGTCAAGGCAGGCGTGATGGTCGCGGGCGAGGGCCTGCACCCCAGCTCCAGAGGCGCACGTGTCCGCTTCAGTGGGAGTGATCGAACCGTGATGCACGGTCCGTTCGATGCGACCGACGAGCTCGTCGCCGGCTTCTGGATCTTCCAGGTCGACACGATGGAGGATGCGATCGAGTGGGTCAAGCGCTGCCCCAATCCGATGATCGGCGATTCGGAGATCGAGATCCGACCCATCTTCGAGGCCGAGGACTTCGGTGACGAGCTCACGCCCGAGCTGCGTGAGCAGGAAGCACGGCTGCGCGAGACCACGGAAGCGCGGCGCTGACGCATGGGTCGCTTCGTCTACTGGATGAACGTGTCGCTCGACCTGCGCATCGAGCATGCCGTCGATGAGCAGGGCGGCGGCAGCTGGATGCGCATCAGCGAGTCGCTGCACCGCGAATTCAACGCTCGCGCCCTCCGGCTCGCGATGTCGGTCGAGGGACGCAGGATCTACGAGACCATGGAGGCGTTCTGGCCCGCAGCGATCGACGACGAGTCGATGCCTGACTACATGCGTGAGTACGGCCAGATCTGGACGCAGGCGAACAAGGTGCTCGTCTCCAACACGCGGACGCAGGCGCAGTACGGCACGCGCATCATCGGCGGCGCAGATGCGATCGAACAGCTCGCGCAGCTCAGGCGCGAGACCGACGGCGACATTGGCGTCGGCGGTGCCAACGTCGCCACGCAGCTCCTGCGCCACGGCCTGCTCGACGAGCTGCTGCTGTTCACGCACCCGGTCGTGCTCGGATCGGGCCGCCCCCTGTTCGACGACCTCGACGCGCCGGTCGAATGCGACCTGCTCGAGCAGGCGTCGTTCGAGGACGGCGTCGTGCTCCATCGTTGGGCGGTCCGCAAGACGGAACCTGCGCAGACCTGACCACTGGTCGCCCGACCCGCGCATCCACGCGCGCCGCCTGCTCGTAGGTCTCCTCGAGCAGGAGGAACCATGAACGCATTCATCCACGACGTCGCAGCCCGGATCCACGAGGAGGCGCGACAGCTCGACCAGGCCGCCGAGACCGATGTGGCAACCTGGACGACATCGACGGCGCCGCGCCCGGTACGATCAGACGATGCCGATCGACGAGCCGAATGCCCCGAGCTACTTCCTGCGCAGCGGTGCGCACACCTTCACGCCGACCCATCGGACGAGCGGGGCGTGGCGCGAGACTGAGCAGCACTTCAGTCCGATCGGCGGCCTCGTCGTGCACGCCGTCGAGCAGCACCTGGCAGCCCGCGCCGACGATGGGCTCGTCATGGCGCGCATCACCTTCGACATCCTCGGCGTCGTCGCGCTCGAGGAGATGGAGGTCAACGTCGCGACGATTCGCCCGGGACGCACGGTCGAGCTGCTGGAGGCCACCGTCACGTCGGGCGGGCGCGTGGTGGTCATCGGGCGTATCTGGCGCCTCGCGCACCTGGACACGAGCTCCGTTGCCGGCGGCGACGTCGAGCCGCTCCCGTCACCTGCGGGCCTCAAGCCGTGGTCGATGCAGCCCACGTGGCCCGGGGACTACATCGCCTCCCTCGACGTGCGCACGGTGCGCCCGCCGACCGAGGGGCGCGGAACCGCCTGGGTGAGCAGCCCCATCACGCTCGTCGACGGCGAGCCCAGCAGCGCGCTGGCAAGCTATGTCGGGCTCGTCGACACCGCGAATGGCATTGCGATCCGCCGGTCACCGCGCGAGTGGATGTTCCCCAACCTCGACCTCGCGATCCACCTCCATCGCCAGCCGGAGGGCGCCTGGGTCGGCCTCGACACGACTGTCGTGTTCGGCCCCACCGGGCAGGGACTGACATCTACGGTGCTCCATGACGAGCTCGGTCCGGTCGGTCGTGCGGAGCAGACGCTGACGATTCGCCCGCAGTAGCGGTTGCTGCGCGGGGCATGGTTACCCCACGTCTCGACGAAAGGGGAATTCGATGCGTGTCGTCATCGCAGGCGGGCATGGCCAGGTAGCTCGTCATCTCATCGCGGAGCTGGCCCTGCGCGGGGACGCGCCCGTCGGCCTGATTCGGAATCCCGACCACGCGCTGGATCTCGCGGCCCTCGGCGCCACGTCGATCGTGGTCGACCTCGAGCGCGTGAGCCTGGCCGAGCTCGCCGAGCAGGTGCTGGGCGCGGACGCCATCGTGTTCGCGGCCGGAGCGGGTCCGGGCAGCGGCGCGGCGCGCAAGCTCACCGTCGACCTCGACGGGGCGGTGCTCCTCATGGAGGCGGCCCAGCTGAGTGGCATTCGCCGGTACATCATGGTGTCGGCTGCCCACACCGATGCGTTCGATCCGAGCTCCGACGAGGTCATGCAGGTCTACCTGCGTGCCAAGAGCACCGCCGACCGCGTGCTGCGCGACAGCGGGCTCGACTGGACTATCGTGCGCCCCGGCGCGCTGACGAATGCCGCCCCGACGGGCCGCATCCGCATCGCAGACGATGTCGGGTCCGGCTCGATCTCCCGGGCCGACGTGGCCCGGATCCTCGCCGAATGCCTCCGACAGCCCCACTCGATCCATGCGCAGTTCGAGGTCGTCACTGGCGACGTGCCAACGGCCGAGGCGATTGCGCAACTGCGCGGTTGAGTTATCTGACTATCTGCCGATAACCACCTTCTGGGCTGTGATGTGCGTCGAAGGGGTTCGACGCACGAAGAAGGGGAAATCGTATGTCGTTGAGTCGTGCCGTAATTCGAGTCGTGGTGCCATGCCTTGCAGCACTTGCATGTTCGCTGGCCGCACTTGCGCCAGCCGCCAGCGCCGCTGAGCCAGAGGCAGCATGCGTGGAGGCCGAGCAGCTCGGACTCGTGCTCATCATCGACGACTCCGGCTCCACCGACTGGAACGATCCCACCGACCTGCGCACCGAGGCATCGGTCGTGGCGCTGCACCAGCAGGGTGACGGCGGCATCTTCGCCCTCTCGACGTTCTCGACCACGGCGGTCCAGGTGGTCGGACCATCGCTGCTATCAGGAGCCACGCGCACGAGCGCCGAGGCAAGCATCCGCAGCCGGATCCCGGCCAAGCTCGGTACCAACTACCAGGATGCCTTCATCGAGGCGAAGCGCCAGCTCGACTCGATGCCCGCATCGGTGGACAAGAAGGCGGTCGTCTTCGTCTCCGATGGCGAAGCGGGATCGGGCTACACGAGCGACCTGCCGATCGGCGCTGCCGGCATTCCGATCTACACGGTCGGCTTCGGCTTGGCGCCGCAGGACCAGATGGCGGCGATCGCCGCACGCAGCCAGGGGCAGACCTTCCCGGTCGCCGACGTCGCGGAGCTGCAGCCGATCATGGCCAAGATCCTCGCCGTGCTCGAGTGCAACGCGCAGAACATCACCGAAGAGGTGACGCTCGCGCCCGGTGCGACGGAGTCGATCCCGTTCAACGTGTCACCGACCGAGGATGAGTTCAAGGCGCTCGCCTCCTGGGACACCGGCGACGTCACGACGACGATCACGCGACCCGACGGCACGACGATGAGCGCAGCCAACCTGCTGGCCGGTGAGCGCTGGGACAGCGGCACCACCTTCGCCAGCGGCATCGGCGTCGACCCGCAGCGTGGTGGCTGGATCTTCAACCTGACGGCGAGCCCGGCCAACCTGGCGAGCCTCGACGTGACGATCAACGTCTGGGGTGGCAAGCCGGTCGTCGAGCCCACACCGGATCCGTCGCCGGTCGTCGACGAGCCGACTGACATCACGCCGCGTAGCAGCGAGCACCCCCCGCCGACCGGCTGCACGGCCATCGCCATGTCCCGCGGCGCGAACTCGGAGGTGACCGTCTCCTGGGATGCTGCCGATGCCACCTCCCCGGACCTCGGCGGCTACCTCGTCGAATACCGGCACAAGGGCAGCAAGGGCGCGTGGACTGCGCTTCCGACGACCCTCGACCTCGAGGCCCTGGTCACCGGACGCGTGCCCGGCAGCTCGCATGACTACTCCGTCCGCGCGGTCTACGTCGATGGATTGATGAGCGACGCCTGCGTGGTGACGGTCACGATCCCGATCTGGCGTACGATCAAGGGCACCAACTCGAACGACAAGCTCGTCGGCGGCGCCGGGCGCGACCAGATCAACGGCGGCTCGGGCAATGACCGCATCGCCGGCGGCGGCGGAGCCGACTCCCTCGTGGGCGGCACCGGCAACGACCGCGTCGACGGCGGTACCGGCAATGACACGATCAATGCAGGCGCGGGGCGCGACACCGTGCTCGGCGGGAGCGGCAACGATGTCATCAACACGCTGGACGGCAAGGGCGGCGACGTCATCAACTGCGGTGCAGGGAAGGACACGGTCCGGCTCGATGCCGGCGACCGCGCTACTGCCACCTGCGAGCGTGTGACACGCGCGTCGAAGTGATGCGCGTGGTCAGGACCGGCTGACGGCCTCGACGTGCCACGGCTCGCCCGGCACGGGGAAGCCGAGCCCCCCGAGCTGTGCGAGCAGGGCTGCGCCGGGAACATCGGCAAGCGCGACGCCGCCGACATAGACGTCGGCGGCGTCGCCGTGCTCATGCCGCGAGGTGCCGGGCACGGCCGCGAGGTTGCCGGTGCCGGACGTGAAGCGGCGGTAGAGGTCGGCCTGCTCTGCGCGCGTGCGGTGGCCCGAGACGACGTCGATCGGCCGGCCGAGTGCTGTTGCG
>JAOPYV010000165.1 GCA_025964435.1 Thermoleophilia bacterium
CGCGGCCTCGGATGTTGACGCCCTGGTAGACGAGCGGCAGCGCGGCGCTCGCGACCGTGGCGCGCGAGATCGGTACCTCGTCCCAGTCATCGTCACCGAACACGACCGGCTCACACGTATCGAGATCGGTCGCGACGATGTAGAGCTCCTTCTGGAGCTCGCGGAAGTCGTTGGACCAGCCGTCGCAGCGCAGCTGGCGCTCGAGCATGCGCTCCATGCCATCGAGCGAGTAGAAGGCACCGGGCGCGACGTCGGCGATCATCGCGAGCGTGTCGACGAGCGACAGGTTACGGATGTTCAGCGCCACGTCCTTGGCGACGCGCGCGGCGTTCCAGGGGAGACGCACGGCCTTGTCGGCGAGGCCGCGCCAGTTGGGACGCAGCAGGCGGGTCAGGTCGAGCGGCTCGTAGTTCATGACGTCGCGGCCATCGAGCAGGGCCATGAGGTCCTCGGGGCGCGCACCGTTCGCGACGAGCGAGCCGATGAAGGCACCACCGGAGGTGCCGACGACCATGTCGAAGGAGTTGACGGAGTTCTTGCTGCCGACGCCCAGCATGTCGAGCGCGCGGAGCGCACCCACCTGGTACACGGCGCCGGTGAAGCCGCCGCCCGTCAGGACGAGGGCGGACTTGGTGCGATCGGATCCGCCAGCCTCGTCGACACGCTTGGCGCGTGTCCGTCGGCGACGGTCACCCTCGCTGATGTCGACGATCTTGCCCATGCTGCTGTATTCCCCCCGGAATCACGCGTTGCGCACGCTATCGGCGCGCCGCTCCGGGAAGTTTATGCCCGCTCGTCGGTCGCGCCATGTGTGGAACGGCGTCACATGGCCGTCAGATGCCCGAAACGGCGTCCGACGGCGCCCTAGAGGCGTCGTGCGTGGGAGATCGAGTAGTTCGACATCGAGGTCACCTTGACCACGTCGCCGGACCGCGGTGCGTGGACGAAGCTGCCGCCACCGACGTAGATGCCGACGTGCCCATTGTGGCTCGGGAAGACGAGGTCGCCGACCTGGAGCTGGTCGAGCGGCACGTTGACGCCCATGTTCACAAGTGCGTACGTGGAGTGCGGCAGGCCGGATCGGCCTGCTTGGGCGAAGGCCCAGGTGACGAGGCCGGAGCAGTCGAAGGTGCTTTCACCGGCGCCAGCCCAGACGTAGGGCGAGCCAAGCTTGCCCATCGCCGCATTGGCGGCTGCCGCTGCGGTGCCGCTGCCAGGAGGCAGGGGAATCGACGCGCCACCGCTGTCGCTGGAGCTGCTCTCGGAGCTTCCAGCGGAGCCGGTGTCGCTGGAATCGCCGGAATCACTCGCGCCGGCGCCCTGTGTCGGCGTCGAGCGGCGTGCGAGTGCTGCGCTCGCACGAGCTGCTGCTGCGGCGCGCGCCTCGGCGGCTCGACGCTGCGCGTCCATGATGGCGCGGATGTCGGAGTTGACCGAGTCGAGCTTTGCCTGGCGGGCGGCCAGCACGGTGCCCATCTTCTCCTTGGCGACGGCTGCGCGCTTCGTTGCCTTGGCGGCACGGGCCTGCGCCGTCGACAGGAGGCGCTCCTTGCGCTCGACCTGGACCTTCAGGGCCTCGACCGTCTCGAGCACGGTGGCGTCCTGGTTGCCGACGCGGCGGACGGTCTCGAGCTTGTCGAAGAAGCCGGAGATGGTGCCGCCGGCTGCGATGTCGACGATCTGGCCGCTGGTCCCGCCGGAGCGGTAGATCGCGGCGGCTCGCTGGGCGAGGCGATCGGAGGCGACGCGCAGGTCGCGGCGCGTGGCGCCGACCTCGATGCGCGCGGCCTTGACCTCGATACCGATCTGGCGCAGCTCGTGCTGGGCGCCGCGGTACCGCTCCTGGAGGTGGTCGTAGCGGCGCTCGATCTGGTTCACCTGCTCATTGAGCTCGGTGGCCTGGGCCTGCTTCGATGCAAGAGGAGTTGCTGCTGGGGCAGGCGCGGCGGTGACAGCAACGGCCGTGAAGGCTGCGACTGCCACGGCGAGCGCCGTGACGTGCTTGTGGAAACGCATGGACGAGACACTAGCGGGTCCACCACACGTGATGTCGAGGTTCCCCGGCATCGATGGCCGCGAAAGGACACCGATCGACGCGTGCGTCAGATGCGGCGGATCGAGACGATCGTGTAGTAGCCCAGCGACTCGACGGTCACGTTGCGGCCCGTGCGCGGTGCATGCACGAAGCTGCCGCCGCCCACGTAGATGCCCATGTGGCCGGAGTTGTTGGTGAAGACGAGGTCGCCGACCTGGGCCTGGCTGAGCGGCACCTCGACGCCCATGCCGATGAGCGAGTACGTCGAGTGCGGGAGGCCACCGCGGCCGGCCTGTGCGAATGCCCAGACGACGAGACCCGAGCAGTCGAAGGCGTCGGGACCGGCGGCTCCGTAGCTGTACGGCACGCCGACCTTGCCCATGGCGATGCCGGCAGCCGAGGCAGCGGAGCCGCTCGGGGGCGGGAGGGGAATCGAGGCGACGGCCTCTTCCGGAGCGGCCTCGCTCGGCGCGGCTCCAGCCGACGGCGTGGCGGACATTCCGCCGTTCGGAGCGCCAGCTGCCGGCACCGTGCCACCCGCAGTGATGGTCGCGACACGGCTGCGCGCACCGGCGGTGTCGCGCACTGCTGCGGCGGCGCGCTGGCGAGCCATGATGCCGCGGATCTCGGCGGTGACGGAGCCCAGGCGTGCCTGCTTGGCGCGAAGCACCTTCGACATCTTCGTGCGCGAGACGTTGGCCCGCTTCACGACCTTCGCCTTGAGGTTCCGCGACTCACGAAGCGTCTGCTCCTGCTTCGCGACGCGCGTCGCGGCGCTGCGGACCTTCTCCAGGATCTCCGCATCCTGCGTGCCGACGCGCTCGATCGTCTCGAGCTTGGCGAAGAAGTCATTGAGCGAGCCAGCCCGTGCGACTTCGAGCATCTGCGCGGAACCCGAACCGTCGCGGTAGATCGCAACGGCACGCAGCTCGAGACGGGACTTGGACGTGGCCAGGTCGGCGCGCGCAACCCGAAGCTTCGCCTGGGCGACCTTCATGCGCTTCTGGACTGCGGCCAGCTGGATCGTCGCGCCGCGGTAGCGCTCCTGGAGGTCGGCGTAGCGATCCTCGAGCGTGCCGACCTCGCGGTCGAGCGCTGCGGCCTGCGCCTGCTTGTCGGCAAGCGGGGTTGCTGGAGCCGCAGCCGGAGCTGCGATGCCGACTGCTGCCACGAGCGTCATCGCGACCCCGGCGAGGGTGACGAGACGTGTGCGGCGCGTCGACGACGTGGGTGTCGTGGATGCGAAAGTAGGGCGCATGGGCAGGGATTCTAGGGGGGACCTTCGGCGCCGTGCGTGCATATTCCTGCACCGCTGCAAAAATCGTCGCATCTGCGGGGTTCTTGCAATGTGATCCTGTTTGCTTTGCGTGCAACATGACCAGCACTGCGCTTGGCGAACAAAAGATGGTCCCACCACGATATGCTGGGACGCAATGACGCTCCACCCATCAGCAGCATCGATTCTCCAGCAACGCGTGGAACCCGAACTCGAACCGCCCCCACCGGCGGTCCTCCTCGTGGATGACCACGACCTGTTCCGTGCTGGCCTGCGCACGCTGCTCGAAGGCCAAGGCCTCCGCGTCGTGGGCGACACACGCTGCGAAGCCGCTGCCGTGGACATGGGGCGGCGCACCCGCGCGACGGTGGCGCTCATCGACACGGCGTCCGTCGAGGGCACGTCCACCGCCCCGATCGTCGAGGCCTTTGCCGAGCACCTTCCGGAGATGGGCCTGATCATGTTCACGCGCTCGCACGATCGAACGGACGTGTTCCGCGCGATCCGCGCCGGTGCACGTGGCTATGTCTTCAAGGGCGCAGCCGTCGAGGACGTCGCGTCGG
>JAOPYV010000180.1 GCA_025964435.1 Thermoleophilia bacterium
TGTTCAAGGTAAAGCTCGACAACGACCACGAAGTGCTCGGCCATATCTCCGGCAAGATGCGTCGGTACTACATCCGCATCCTCCCGGGCGATCGCGTCAAGGTCGAGCTCTCGCCCTATGACCTCACCCGTGGGCGCATCACGTACCGCTACAAGTAGCGGCGCGTCAGCGATCGAGTTCGATCGCGTCGTACCAGACCTTCGCACCGGCCACGCCTCGCACAGCGAGCGTGCGTTGTCGTGCGACACCACCCAGCGGGACCGTCACACGGACTGTCGACGCGGCGGATCGCGCTGCGTGTCGCGTCGTCACTCGGGCCACGACCTTGCCATCGCGCAGCACCTCCACGCGGCCACATGAGGCGCACGTGCGAAGCACGATGTAGGCCACGTTGCCACGTACCCTGAGCAGGAAGCCAGTCCGAGGCAACTCGGAGACCGAACCTCGGTATGCGCCTCGGTCGGAATAGATCCGAGTCCACCCAGGACCCCACGTATTCAGGTCGTCGTGCGGCGTCGTGTGGCAGGTCTGGGATGAAGCTGCGGACTTGACGCCCCAGACATCGATGGCGACTACCCTGTAGCAGACCACGTTGCCGGTGCTCATCCAGTGCGCGTTGGTCGTCGAAGCGGTCAGTCCCGATGCGTAGGTGCGCCAGGCACCCAACACCCCACCGAAGTGGGTCGAGGCGATCTGCACCGTGTAGGTGAGGGTATCGCCATCGGGATCTCGTCCGATCCACTTCACCGGCACCTTCTTCTTCAGGTCCCGTGTGATCGGTGCCAGCGAGATGATCCGCACCACCGGCGCACGGTTCGTGACCGGTGTCGTCCCACCCGGCTGGGTAGTGCCGCGTGGAGGTACTGGAGTAGGTGTGCCGCCGACACCGGTACCCGCACCGGGGTCCGGCGTCGGTGGCACGCCATCGAACGACCACCAGGATGCAACGGCAGCTTTCGTCGTCCCCGTGAACAGCGGAGTTCGTCGCTCATTCCCGACGCGATCCGTCGCCACGTACTCGAGGAAGTGACATCCCGGCCCGACCTGCAGGTCGAACTCCTGTGTGGTCGCAGAGTCGATCGTCCACCCAGTCGCGATCACCTGTGGTGCGGCGATCGTCGCGGCACAGACGCCCGCGGTCCGATTCGCGACGGTGTGCTCGACCCGGATCGACGCCAGTCCGGACTCCAGGTCGTCGGCATCGCGCTTGGACATGTGGACCGTGGCAGTTCCCGGCGCGCCAGAGGTCGGACCTGCCGACGCCACGAGGGTGTGTGGCAGCGGCGGAACACTGTTGTCTGGCGCGACCATCCAGAGGGAGGTCCCCATCCGTGAAGCTTGGTCGCGCGCCACTACCGTGTGCGAGAAGATCCCGCTCGTCTGATCTGTTACGTCTGCCGTGAACGAGTAGGTCCGGGAGTACGACGCATCAGTCACGTAGGCACTTGATGGGACAACCTCGTAGTTCGGTTGTGCGGGTGCACTAATGCCAGTCGTAATTGCTGACGCTAGCGTCGGTGCGTTGGGCGGATCCCAGATGACGGCAGTGACGGCTTCACCCCCGCGGTCACTCCAGGCAACCGTGATGGGCCGCACATCGAGACGGTCCGTGATGGAAATCGTGCCAGGTCCATCCCAGGTTGGAGCGTGGTTCGTCCAGTTGCACACGGTGGGCACGGGCGAGCCCAGGCAGCCAGACGGGGTCGAATGGGATGCACCCGGCGCTCCGACATCCAGTCGGCCGCGTTCATCGGAGAACAACTTGAATCCGTAGGAGCCAAGAGCCGTCCCGCGTGGAAGCAGATACCCGGCCCACGTGCACGACATGTCGCTGGTTCCTGGGAATGCGGTTCGCGGCGGGTGGCCTGCCTCCGACGTTTCTGCATTTCGGAACCCCATCGATGTCCCGTATCGGCCACTGTCGTAGTTCACCTGGGGATCGATCGCATCGCCGAACGGGCCGCTGAAGGTGTGGGTGCCCCAGCATCGTGTTCGCAGCCCCGTCGGCGCGCCTGCCTCGCGGTGGATGGTACTCGTCCAGTTCGATGTCGTGATGTTGAGCGCACTCGAACTCGCTGGCCATTGAATTCCGTACGAGCCGGGTTCCGCACCGGTACCCAGCCCGGAGGTATTGCTCGGGACCGTGTCCTGCCAAGGATCGAAGGCGGTCACCTCCACCTCGTAGGTACCAGAGCAGTCCCTGGACCTGATCCACGCGAGATTGCCAGCTCCCGGAGGTACGTAGACGCAGGGCGATGTACTGCTGAGGCGTGGCATCGAAATATTTGGATTCGTCGTGTCGGCCGCCAGTGTGTTTGGCGCGACGATGGCTCCTGCGATCGAGATCGCAAGGAGGGAGAAAGCGATCGAGAAAACACGCGGGCGAACGAGCATGAACAATCTATCGGCACGAACGGTTCACGAATCGAGCGTTTCTGCACGCAGACGATCGAGTTAGTCGCCGAACACCATCACAGGGCCGACCTCACCGGGATCGTCGCCCGAATCCGTGCGCGCCAGGAACGCTGCGAGCGTGCGCGTGTAGATCGACTGATCGGGTGCGAAGAACGACGCCAATCGATAGTGGTGGCGCGCCTCCCCAACGTTCCCCTGCTTGTCGTATGCACGACCGATGCAGTAGTGCGCGTAGGCGTCGACCGGATCGCGGTCGAGCACGACCTGGAACTCCGCGACTGCACGATCGAGGAAGCCGACCTTGAGGTAGGTCTTGCCCAGTGCCTCGTGCACGGAGTTGGATTCGGGCTCGAGGGCCTTCGCACGCTCGAGCGGGGCGATCGCCTCATCGGCATGGCCCGCTGCAAGCGCGTCGAGCCCCTGCCGGTACAGCTGGTATGCGTCGCTCATCTGCTCGCTCCTTCCGCCCATCGTAGCGCACGATCCGCGTGGTATCCGCCCCACCGGGTATGGTGCGCGCGAGGTACCCGTTCGATGCCACGAGCGGGTGCAGCAGCACCGGGAACCGCTGAGGGGCGGCACCGGGCCATGGAGGGCGGGGCTGGAATCATGCTGGTATTGACCAGGAAGATCGGTGAATCGTTTGTCGTCGGCGACGACATCAAGATCACCATCATCGACATCATCGGCGGGAACAAGGTCCGGGTGGGCATCGAGGCCCCCCAGGAGATCCCGGTGTATCGCGAAGAGATCTACGAGCAGATCAAGGCCGAGAACGCGGCTGCGGCGAAGGCCGATCCCAACCGCTTGCCCTGATCCGTCGGGATCAGGCGGTGCCCATCTCCATCTCGCTGACCTGACCGAGGTCATCGACTCGCACGAGAAGTCGCACGCGCTCGGCGGTGGCGATCAGCTTGCGGTGCCAGCCGAGCAGCGCCATGCCGGCGCCGAGCAGGAAGAACACGCCGCCCACGAACAGGAACAGCGCGACGCCGGCCGCTGCGATGAGCAGGTTGGGCAGCATCGACGGCTTCTGCTTCTCCAGCACGACGACGGCGCGATAGCGGTCGTGCTCCTCCACCTTGGCGCCGCGCTGCACCAGCCGCGCGAGATGCACGACGAGGCGGCTGCGGCGGGTGTCTTCGTCGAGCTGGTCGATGTCAGTGGTCATGGTCATGTTCCTGGTCTTCCGAGGAGGTCAGTTGCGCGAGCTCGCGGGCTCGTCGAGGTGCGACAGGCGCGGCCAGCGCGAATCGCAGAGTCGGGCGCCATGGATTGCCGGCATCGCCAGCGTCAGGGGAAGTACGAGCGGCGCGCCGAAGCTGCGCCACACCGTGGTGGCTGCGGCGACTGCCGCATCCTGTCGTCGTACGTCTGGCATCGAGGTGGTATCCGTCCCGTGGTGTCCCGTAGGCAAAAGCGCGGTCCAATGCGCCCTTGCACCCGTCTATCGCACCGCATGCCGCACCCGTTGCAGCACTGACCGCGACCGCGCGGCCATGTACCGTCCTCCTTCGATGGGTCGTCCGATGCATGTAGGAGCACTCGCTCTGGATCGTCCGTTGCTGAACGGCAGCGGGGTGGTCGACGTGGTCAGCGCCGACGAGGACTGGAATCTTCCCGACGAGGCCGTCATCAAACTCGGCGCCTTCGTCACCAAGACCCTCACGCGCGACGCGCGCGCGGGCAACGAAGAGCCCTGGGCCGAGGCGATCGACTCGGGCACGCTCATCAATGCGGTGGGGCTCGCCAACCCCGGCGTCGATGCCGCAAATCGCGACTGGACCGGACTCGCAGCGCGGCTGGGCATGCCGGTGATCGCCAGCATCGGTGGCAGCGTCGACGACCTGCCCGAACTCGCGCGCCTGATCACGTCGGCGGGCTGGGCCGAGGCGCTGGAGCTCAACCTGTCATGCCCGAACGTGGACGGCGGCCTGGTCGCCGCCGATCCCGCGGCGGCCAGCGCTGCGGTCGCTGCCGTACGCGCGGTCACCGAGCTGCCGATCTTCGCCAAGCTGACGCCCGCCTGCGCCGCCCCCGCCCAAGTTGCGCGAGCGGTCGAGGCGGCTGGCGCCGACGCCGTGACCTGCGGCAACACGATGCCGATCCGCGCCGCAGCACCCGACGGCTCGCCGCTGCTCGGCGCCGGATTCCATGGCGGCATGTCCGGCGTCGGGCTTCACCTCATCGCGCTGCGCCTCGTGGCCGAGGTCGCGGAGGCGGTCGCGATCCCCGTCGTCGGGCTCGGCGGCATCGATGGCGAGGCTGCCGCCCAGCGCATGCTCGACGCCGGCGCCGACATCCTTGCCGTCGGCACCGGCGCAGTCCTGGATCCAGGTCTCATCGCGCGGCTCGCGGCGGTCCTGCAGTAGCTCCACATCTCCCCTGCAATCTGGCCGGAACCATGCAGATCCGGGGCCGTGTCCGGCGCGATGTCGAAACTGGGGCCCCCGACGCATTGCCGGGGGGCCGGTGCGAGGCTATAGTCCTCGGTCATGCCCCCGAAGTCCACCTCGAGCCAGACCCCGGTCCGTTCCCCCTCCCAGCGCATGGAAGCGTTGCAGAAGGCGAACGCGATCCGCTCGGAGCGGGCGCAGCTCAAGAAGGAGCTCAAGTCGGGCGAGCGCGACATCATCGACGTGCTCCAGGCGCCGCCGGAGTACCTCAAGACGGCCAAGGTCATCGACCTGCTGCTCGTGGTTCCGAAGTTCGGTCGGGTCAAGGCTGCACGTGTGCTCACGCGCTGCCGCATCAGCCAGGCCAAGACGGTGGGCGGCCTCAGCGAGCGCCAGCGCACCGAACTGTGTGACGCGCTGCTCAAGCGCTCGACCCCGCCGGCGAGCTGACGACGATGAACGCGGCCGCAGACACCTCTTCCAGCCGCGCGCGTCGCGTGTTCGTCGTGTCGGGCCCCTCGGGCGCCGGCAAGGGCACGCTGATCCGCGGCGTCATGAAGTACTTCCCCAGCCTCGACGTCGCCATCAGCGCGACAACCCGTGCCTCACGGCCCGGCGAGGTCAACGGACGCGAGTACTGGTTCCTCACCGACGAGGAGTTCGACGCGCACTTGGCCGCGGGCGACTTCCTCGAGCACGTCGACTTCGCGGGCAATCGCTACGGCACGCTGCTGAGCGAGATCGACCGCCTCCATGAGACCGGTCGCCACGTCATCCTCGAGCTCGAGCTCCACGGTGCGTTGACGGTCGAGGAAGGCTCGATGGCCTCGACCCTCGTCTGGATCGAATCACCGGACTTCGAGGAGCTCGAGCGACGACTTCGTTCGAGGGCCAGCGATACCAGTGAGGAAATCGAACGACGCATGGCCGTAGCACGCGAACAGGTGGATGCGAAGCGCCATTTCCAGTATGTTGTCGTGAACGATGACCAGACGCGTGCGATCGCCGAGCTCCAGGCGATCATCGAGCGAGAGCTCGCCTCGCCCCTGGTCGGTTAACACCGAGAGGAACACATGTCGATCCAGCTCCAGGTTGAAGGCTATCTCGACAAGGTAGACGGCTCCAAGTACGCGCTCGTGCAGGTTGCTGCGAAGCGCGCACGACAGATCAACGACTACTACCATCACCTGGGCGAGGGCATGTCGTACGACGACTTCCCGCCGCCGCTGATCGAGTCCCACTCGAAGAACTACCTGACGCTCGCCCTCGAGGAGATCGCCTCGAACAAGATCCGGGTCGAGTTCCCCAAGGAAGCCAAGTAGCGGTCATGTCGACCGTCCACCGAGATTGAACGCACAAGGGCCGCCCTCGGGGCGGCCCTTGTTGTTTGGTCAGCGGACGAGTCGACCGTCAAGCTCTACCTGAGGTCGACAGATGTCAGTCGCCCTCGGACACCTCGACGTCAGATTGACCCTTCGCTTCAGCGCGAAATCATGTCAATTGTGCGTCCGATTCACCTGACACCCTGCATGCGCCCATGCCGGCGTGACCCAGCCGAATCTGCAATGTGTCCAGCGCGCACCGCTCGTGCGTCAAGAGTTCCGGTGCATCGGTCGATACGACACGCACGGGCGATAGTGATGGGGATCTCCACCAGGTGACACGTTCTGCACAGCAAGTCGAAGGATTGCCGCGTCGTGCGGTGCCTCGCCGTGCAGCCCAGTTGATGCCACTTCGATGGCTCACCCTGCTTCTCCTCCTTGCCGCGGCAATCGTTGCAGTCGCCAGCCTTGGGAGCACGACGACGCCGGACGGGCTCGAGGCCGTGCCCACGGCAGATCGCTGGATGGTCCGCGACCAGCCGGCGTTCACACTCCGGGATGCGAAGGCAGCGGGCCGCGCCGACAGCGACAAGCTCGTTCGCCACGGAGCCCGCCCGGACCAGGCGACGACGTTCCCGGTCGATCTCGACAGCAGCGTCCGCGTCGGCTACCGCTCGCTGGGGATTACGACCGACGAGACCACGGTCCTTCCGCACGGCATGCTGTACCGCACGCCGGAGTTCGACATCGTCCGTACGGCGACGGTCAATCGGATCCAGGAGTTCACCACCGTCCATGCGCGGCAGGGCGTCCGCACGTGGAGGTGGGAGCTGATCAGCACCGATGGCACCGATCCACGACTCCACGAGGACGGTTCCATCGGATGGGACAACGGTGCCGTCATCGCCCCACCGGTGATCTATGACGGAGCCGGAACGCCGATCGACACTGACCATCGATGGAAGCTCGAGGGTTCAGTGTTGTCGCTGCGGGTTGATGACAGCAGCTACCCACTGCCATACGTCGTCGACCCCGACGGTACGAATCCCATCTCTCGATTCGAGGCTTTCACGGAGGTCAATCCGGGCGTCGATCCGACGGACGGCACATACCGTCCCGGCGGCGACAACATCATCGTGTCGAACATGGTTCCGGGGGGACCACAGTTCTCCGTGCGATTCCGCGCCTACGACACCGTGGCGAACGGCGATCCAACGTATGGCGGAGTTGCCGGCCTTCAGCAGGTGGAGTGGGGCGCCATCCCCGCTGCGCGCGGTACGTGGCTCCCCGCTGCAGGTAACACGGCAGCGGCGCCCAGCGGTCTGCAGCTCCGCTGCTGGGACACACCGAACCCCGGTGCGAACGGCACGGAATGGGCACTGGCGAATGACAACGCGATCGACTACAACACGGTGGCCGAATCCCCTGACCGAAACCCGAACCTGCCTTGGGCGATCACGCGCACGAGCCCGACGGTCACGTACGACGGAGGCGACCCGAACAACATCGCATCGATGTCCTGCCGCTGGAGCGGCTTCATCGTCGCCCAGAACACTCGCAACGGCAACTACCAATTCCAGGGCTTCTCCGACGACGGGTTCCGTGCCAACATCGACAACCAGGGTACCACCGGTGTCGCGGGGTGGCCCACACTCAACGACTGGACGCCACACGCTGCGCGTACGACGGGCCCCAACGGAACCATCAACTTCGGCAACGATGAGGCAAAGCCCCTCGTCGTGGAGTGGTATGAGAACGTGTCGAACGCTGCGGCCGAACTCCGCTGGAACCCCCAGGCAAGTGGCTGGGTTCCAGTGCCCGAGGGCGCGTACGTCGAGGACATCTTCTACGATCGCACCTATACGGCAGCGTTCGGCGGCGGCGGTAACGGCACATCCTCCATCGACGTCGTCGCGCGCGACCTCGTGAATCGAACGAGTCCGACCGGTGCAGCTCCAGGTCGGTTCCAGGTGACGACCGACAACAGCAGCCCGTGGCCGGCCACGGGGTTCACCACCAATCCACTTCCCGGTTGGCGCACGAATGCCTCAATCGCCATTTCGGTGACCGACGGCTCGGGCGACGTCGGCGCAGCCGGCGTTCACAGCCGATACCTGCAGCGACAGTTCGTTCCCATCGATCCCGCGACGAACGACTGTGGTCTCGTCCCCGGGCCGTGGGTGAACATCGGTGGTCCGTGGACCAACAATGCGACGCGCAACGTCACCGACGGGCCGACCCTCGCCGACGGCTGCTACCAGTACCGCTACGTCAGCGTCGACCGCGTCAACAACGATACGATCGACCTGCCGAGCTCGCCCGGATGGATCAAGATCGACCGTACGCTTCCAGCGTCGCTCGTCTTCAATGGCTTCACCGAGGACGTCAGTCCCGATTACCAGTACTCGGTGGGCAGCCAGATGTGGTTCAACCCGACCTTCCCCGGTACGTTCAGCGTCGCATTCGATGCGACCGACGTGGGTCGAGGCATGGACCGCGTCATCTTCCCCGACGTCGACGGTGCGGGCACGGGGTTCACCCCGGCGGGCTCGACAGACACGGATGACATCGCGAGCCCTTACACGGCTACGTTCTCGTGGGCGATGGGGTCCACCTCGACCGGCTTGCAGACGGTCCAAGGGTACGACCTCAACAACAACGGCCCGATCAATGGCACCTATACGGTGACCTCCGATGCATCTGCTCCCACGGGCGGCACGCTGGCCGTGCTCAACCACACGACGGGCCTGCCGATCGCGAATGGCGGCTACTACAGTGGAAATACGCGAATTCGCATCTCGAACCCCGCGGGTACACCGTTCGCGGATGTGGGCTCGGGCCTGCGTTCGGGTGCAGGACGCGTACGCCGACGCGAAGCACCGCTGTCCGGAGGTAACTGCGGTGGCTTCACCGTCTTCACCGACGTGTCGTCGAACATCACTGTTCCAGCATCCGGCGCCTCATTCGATTTCGAGGACACGTCCACGGCGAACGGTTTCTGCTACGAGTACCAGTACTACGTCCCGGACAACGTCAACAACTACCACGCGTTGCAGACGCCGACCACGACTGTCGTGCGCAAGGACAACGTCGCGCCGACCGGTGCCATCAACGTGCCGACGGAGAACCCGGGAAGTGGCACCGTCCTGATCAGCGGCAGCTCGGCCGACGCACACTCCGGCATCGATTACGTCCGTGTCACCTACGTCGGACCGTCGACGAGCGGCAACTGGTGCGCAGCGGGCCCGCCCGGACCGCCGCTGTCGAGCGGAAACTGGTCCTGCACCGTCGATACGGCACTGTTCCCCGACGGCACCTACACGATCTTC
Organism: Thermoleophilia bacterium; assembly: GCA_025964435.1. Lineage (GTDB taxonomy): Bacteria > Actinomycetota > Thermoleophilia > Gaiellales > SKUG01 > JAGQUL01. Next base: position 9,463 of record JAOPYV010000180.1, read on the forward strand.
CTGACGGCGTACGACTTCGCCGGCAACGCCAGCCCGGTGTACACGCGAACGCTCGTGCTGGACAACCAGCCTCCGGTCGTGAGCTCGATCCAGTTCGTCGAGAACATCTCGCCCGCGAGCCAGTACGCGAACAACTGCACGCTCCCCTGCGTGCCCGAGATCTTCTTCAACCCGGCGCTGTCGGGATCCTTCTTCATCGATGTCACGGCGTCTGACTCTGGCACGGGTGTCGGCAACGTGACGTACCCCGACATCGACGGAGCAGCGGCTGCCTGGTCGCCGGCGGGCGGCGCGGATGGTGGTGCGCCGTACAGCCTCGAGTTCAGCTGGACCGGCCCCGGTGCGACGGCCGATCCGTTCCTGTACATCAACACCTTCGATGTCGCGGGCGCGATGCGCACCGACCCGATCGCGGTCACGCCCGACAGCACCCCTCCAGCGGGTGCGAGCATCACGAACCCATCGCCGTCCGCCACGAAGGTGCTCAGCGTCCCGATCTCGTTCGTCGCCGGCAACGATGGTGTCGGCTCCGGAATCGCGTCCACCGTCATCGAGCGCCAGTCCGCCACGCTCAGCGGCGGCACCTGTGGGGGATTCGGCGCCTGGACGCCGGTGACCCTGGTTTCCGGCGCGGACACGAGCGTCCTGACCAGCCAGTGCTACCAGTACCGCGTGCTCGTGACCGACCGCGTCGGGAACAACTTGCTGACCGACGGCGACCCGGCGACGAACCCGCCCACGACCACTCCCGTCCGTGTCGACACGATCAACCCGAACGGCAGCATCACCGCCCCGCTCGTCTCCACCTGGGCAGGAACCGTGAACATCGCGGGCACCGCCGGTGACGCCCATTCCGGCGTGGCCGGCATCACCGTCACGTACGCGGGGCCCGTGAGCGGCACGATCGCGGCGTGCAACGCGATCAGCGTCGCGACGTGGAACTCCGGATGTGGCTGGGACACGACGAACCCGGCGCTCTCCCCCGACGGCGCGTACGTCGTGACCGCAACCGTTACCGACATCGCCGGGAACACCTTCGCGATCACGCGTAACGTGACCATCGACAACACGGCACCCGTCATGGGCTTCGTCGACTTCGTCGAGGGATCGCAGTCGCAGTACCAGGCACGCGACCTCAACCTCGCTGCGAACCTCCACTGGTACAACCCCGCATTCAGCGGCGACTTCGTGGTGCAGGTCGATGCCAACGACATGGGCGGCACGGGCGTCGCCAACGTCACTTACCCCTCCTTCGGTGGCCTGTGGAGCAACCCAGGCGGGCTCGTCGACAACACGGCTCCTGCGCCGTACAGCATCCAGTACAACTGGGCTGCGGGAGCCATCGAGCCGGGCACCGTCAATGCGACGGGCACCGACAATGCCGGCAAGTCGGCGACCCAGACCTTCTCCGTCCGCGCGGATGCCGGGTTGCCGAGCGGTGGCACGCTGAGCGTTCCGAATGGTGCGATCAGCACGACCACGGCGACGATCACCTTCAACGAAGGCCTCGACGCGGAATCCGGCGTCGGCGGCTGGCGCCTGATGCGCGCGTCCTCGACGATGACCGGTGGCACATGTCCCGCAGTCGGCGTGTACACGACCGTCGCATCGAAGCCGACGACGGGCTCCTTCGTCGACACCCTTGCCGACGGCCAGTGCTACCAGTACAAGCTCGAGGTGGACGACCGCGTGCTGAACACGCGCACGTACAACAGCGGCAGCATCATCAAGGTCGATGACACGGACCCGTCGGGCACGATCAACGGAGCGCCCCCCAGCCCGTTCGGCAACACCGTGGTGCTCACCGGCAACGCGACCGACGGCCAGACCGGTCCGTCGACGATCCAGCTCACCTACTCAGGTGCGTCGAGCGGCACGGTCTGCTCGGGTGCAACGCCGCTCGCGGGTCCGTTCCCCGCGACCTCCTCCGCGTGGAGCTGCAACTGGGACACCACCGTCGGCGTACCGGATGGCGTGTACACCCTCAACCTCCAGGTGACGGACGGCGCAGGCAACGTCAGCCTGGTCAACAGCATCCAGCGCACGTCGATCGTGGTCGACAACACGCCGCCCACGATCGGTCCCGCGACCTTCACCGAGGTGACCGGCGCGCAGTACCAGCATCCGGTCGGCACGCTGCTCTGGTACAACCCCGCGTTCACGGGCTCGGTCACCGTCAGCACGCCGGCCACCGACCTCGGTACTGGCGTGAACCGCGTGCAGTTCCCGACCCTGCCGACTGCGTGGGGCCCCGCGGGCGGCCCCGACTCCAGCAGTCCGTACGAGGTCACCTACAGCTGGGGCCTGACATCGACGGAGCCGGGTCCGCAGACGCTCACCGCCTTCGACAACGCGGGTAAGTCCAGCACGACCGGCTTCACGATCCGTCAGGACACGACGCCTCCCGGTGGTGGTGGCATCACGGTGGTGGACGGCATCGTCGGCGGCACGACACCGTCGACCAGCATCAGCTTCTCCAACGGCTCCGACGCCGAGTCGGGAATCGTCGCCGCGAATCGCCAGCTGTACCGGTCCGAGGCGACGTACGCGAACGGTGCCTGTGGCAGCTACTCCGTTCCGGCCACGATCGGACCAGCTGGCCCGACCAGCCCGTACCTCGACAGCACGATCCAGGATGGCAAGTGCTACCAGTACCAGCTCGTCGAGCGTGACAACGTCAACAACCAGTTCGCGTACACGAGCGTCAGCCAGGTGCGCGTCGACGGCACACCACCGACCGGTAGCGTCGCGCTGCTGCCGGCTGGCCCGTGGAGCGGCACCGTCGGCGTGAACGGCAACGCCGGCGATACCGCCTCCGGCGTCGATCGCGTGCGCGTGACGTACAGCGGCCCCGCCAGCGGCACGATCTGCAACTCGCCGTCGCTCAGCGCGGCGCCCGATCCCCGCCTGTGGGGCGCGCCCGCATGCAACTGGAACACGAACCCGGGCCCGGCGCTGCCCGACGGTCTCTACGACATCCAACTGCAGGTCTGGGACCTCGCGGGCAACACGTTCATGGCGCCGATCCGCCAGGTCACGGTCGACAACAACCCACCGACGCTGAACACGCTGACCTACGTCGAGGGCGCGAACACCGGCGCACAGCATGCCGTCGGCTCGACGATGTTCTACAACCCCCTCCAGGCTGGTGGCTTCACCGTGCGCTTCACCGCAGCCGACCCAGGCACGGGCGTGGCGAACGTCACCTATCCGTCGCTCGGCGCCGGATGGAATCCCGCCGGTGGCGTGGTCAACGCTGCTCCGTACGAGATGGGCTACACGTGGAGCGCGAGCCCCAACGCGCCCGGCACGCGGACCGCCGTCGCCTTCGACAACGCGGGCAACTTCAGCGCGGCGCCGATCGGCAACTTCACCATTACGCCTGACGCAGCGGCCCCGGTCGGCACCGGCATCACGGTCACTCCTGCCGTCCAGCAGACGACGTCGACGAGCATCGCCTACGTGCTCGGTGCGGATGGTGCCGGATCGGGCATCGGCTCGTGGAACCTCGAGCGCCGCACGTCGCCGTACGTCAGTGGCAACTGCACGGCCTTCACCGGCTGGAGCCCGATCGGTGGAACGAGCCCGCCGAGCCCCTACGTCGACAACTCGCTGGTCAGCGGCGTCTGCTACGAGTACCAGATCATCGTTCGCGACAACGTCGGCAACCCGACGACCGCCAACGACGCCGACCAGGTGCGCGTCGACGACGGCAACCCCAACGGCGCGATCAGCCCGACACCGGCGGGCCCGATCAGCGGCAACGGCAATTCGATCAGTGGCACGGCGACCGACGCAGAGAGCGGGGTCGCATCCGTCACCGTGACATTCCAGAACGGCGCGACCACCGGCACGATGTGCCTCAACCAGGCGGTCGTGGCTGGCGGGTGGACCTGCTCGTTCGACACCAATCCGGGGCCCGCGCTGCCCGACGGCACCTACACGTTGACGCTGACGGTGCTCGACAACGCCGGCAACACCTCCACCGCGACTCGCACGATCGTGGTCGACAACCTCGGACCGGTCATCAGCGCCGTGACACTCAACGAAGCGGGCGGCAACAATTTCCTGCACAACATCGGTAGCACGATGTACTTCAATCCGACCGGCGGCGGCGTCGTTCGCGTCGACGTGACGGCAACCGATGCAGGTGCTGGCATGGACCGCGTCACCTACCCGAGCTTCCTGCTCGGTCCATGGTCTGGTGGCGGTGATGACACCTCGGTGCCATACCAGATGCCGTACACGTGGACCGCCCACGCCGTCGGTACCGCGAGCCCGAACGCCCAGGTCCTGATCGCCAAGGATCTCGCGGGCAATACCTCGACCGCGAATTTCTCCGTCGTCGAGGATGCGATCGCACCGACCGGCGTCAGCATCACGTACGCCACGCAGACCACCGGCGTCAGCCCCGTCGTGATCGGCTTCGCGCCCGGCTCCGACAGTGCTTCGCAGCTGCAGGACTGGCGCATCCAGCGCGATTCCGCGCCCTTCTCCGGCGGCACCTGCGGTGCGTGGACCGGTTGGAACGTCGGTGTCGCGAGCCCACCTGGAGCGACCTACAGCGACGCGACCGTCGCCGATGGCTTCTGCTACCGCTACCGCATCACGTCCCGTGACAACGTCGACAACTCGACGACCGTCACGGGCACCGACGTCGTGCGCTTCGACAACACTGCACCGGGTGGATCGATCAGCGGTACGCCGACCGGCCCGTCCAGCGGCAACGTCACCTTCACCGGAACCGGTACCGACCTCGGCAGTGGCGTCCAGTCGGTCAAGGTGGACTTCGCCGGCACCCCGACGGGGCCGACGGGCAACATCTGCACCTCCCCCACGCTCGGCGGTACCGCCTCCGCCGCGACCTGGAGCTGCCTCTGGAACACCACGTCGCCGGCTCGTCCCGACGGTGTCTACACGATCACGCTGACCGTGACGGATGCAGCCGGCAACGTCAGCGCGCCCATCCAGCGCACGATCACGATCGACAACAACCCGCCGACGGTCACCTTCAAGAACTTCACCACCGGCACCAACCCGAACTACCAGCACATCGGTGCCGGCAGCACGATCTTCTACAACCCGACCTTCGGCGGCTCCTTCAACGTGCTGATCGACGTGACCGATCCGGGCACCGGCCCCGCGGGCGTCCAGTACACCGACCCCGATGGAGCGGGAGCTGGCTGGTCGCTCGCCAACGGCGGACTCGTCGGCCCGGCCGCGGCTCCCGGAACTGCGACCTACTCGAACACGCTGACGTGGACGGCCGCGGCCGCGCAGCCCGGACTGCAGCAGGCGACCGGCTTCGACGTCGCTGGCGGCTCGGCACAGGCGTCCTACACGGTCCTGGCCGACAGCCTCGATCCGACCGGCGGCGCGATCACCTACCTGACCCAGTTCACGAACGCTGCGAACGTCTCGATCGGCTACACGATCGGCGCCGACGGTACGGGCTCAGGCGTCAAGTCCCATGAGATGTGGCGCCAGCAGTCGGTGCTGAGCGGTGGCACCTGCAGCGCGACGTGGAGTGCCTTTGGTCCGGTCGGCGGCCCGTCGCCCGCGATCCCGTTCGTCGACACGACCACCCAGAACGGCTTCTGCTACCGCTATGAGCTGCATGTCACCGACAACGTCGGCAACGTGGCCGAGTACACGGGCACGAATGACATCAAGATCGATCGCCTCGCACCGAACGGCTCCGTCGACAGCAATCCCGTCGGTCCGGTCAGCGGTCCGATCACGGTCGGCTGGACCTCCACCGACGGTGAGTCCGGTGTCGCCAACGTGGCACTCACCTGGGAGAACACGCTGACCCTCGCGACCGGCCCGATCTGCGGCTCGCAGCCGGCAACGGGAACCTGCCCGTGGAACACCTCCGCACTGCCGGAAGGCACCTATCGCATCATCGCCGTGATCACCGACAACGCGACGAACTCGCGCACGGTCGATCGCACGATCGTGATCGACAACACGCCGCCGACCGTCTCCTTCAAGGACTTCGTCGAGGGCACCAATCCGAACAACCAGTTCTGGGCCGGCGGCGCATCGGATCCGATGTACTACAACCCGGCGTTGACGGGCAGCTTCACCGCTCGCTTCAACGCGGCCGACCTCGGCAGCGGTATGAGCGGCGTCACCTTCCCGAGCTTCGGCGCCGGCTGGAACCCTGCGGGCGGCGCCGGCACGCCGGGCGCGCCGCCGCTCTACTTCTTCACGTATGACTGGACCGGTCCGGGCGCCGCCACGCCGGGTACGCAGCTGGTGACCGCGTTCGACATCGCAGGCTCCTCGGCGCAGGCCGGCTTCAACGTGCTGCCGGACTCCTCCACGCCGACCGGCGGCACGATCTCGAGCCCGATCCCGATCCAGACCGGTACCTCGTACCCCGTCGCGTTCAACGTCGGAAGCGACACCGGCTCCCAGGTCGGCTCGTGGCGCATCGATCGCCGCTCCACCGCGTACGCCAACAACATCTGCAATGCGGGCTGGGGCGTCTGGGGCCAGATCAGCACGGCCACGGCGCCGTGGCCGACGAGCCCGTACACCGATTCCTCGCTGACCGACTCGCGCTGCTACGAGTACCGCCTCACCGTCGTCGACAACGTCGGCAATGCCTCGACCGTGTACGCCGCGCAGAGCACGCGCGTCGACCAGACGAACCCGATCGGTGACATCACCGCACCGGCGGCCGGTGCGCAGGTCGGCGGCAACGCCGTCGGTATCTCGGGCACGGCGACCGATGTCGGCAGTGGCGTCCAGTACGTCAACGTCACCTTCACCGGCGGCGCCTTCACCAATGCACCGATCTGCGTCAACATGCCGTTCAACGGTGTCGGCAACTGGAACTGTGGCTGGGACACGACCTCGCTGCCCGACGGCTCGTACACGATCAACCTCGAAGTGGTCGACGCCGCGGGTCGGACCAGCGCGATCGTGACCCGCGCCGTCACCGTCGACAACCAGCCGCCGTCGGTCGTCTTCGAATCCTTCATCGAATCCTCGGGTGCCCAGTACACGCACTGGACCGGCCTGCCCAGCAACAAGATCTACGTCAACACCAACCAGACGCCGAGCTTCCAGACCCGGTTCACCGTCGCCGACGGCGGGACCGGTGCCAGCCGCCTCGACTTCCCGGCGCTGGGCACGGGCTGGGACCCGCTCGTCACCTCGAACGTGTTCGCTGCTCCGGCGGGCCAGGCATCGGTCGTGCTGGGTCTCCTGTACACGATCGCAACCGCGCCAGCCGCCAATCCGGGCCTGCAGACCGTCACCGGATTCGACGTCGCCGGTAACTCGGCGACCGCGAACTTCAACGTCGAGGCCGATATCACGCCACCGAACGGCGGGTCGCTGACGGTGCCGAACGTCACGACGAAGGCCGCGAGCGTCACGATCAGCCACGGCGCGAGCGCCGACGGTCAGTCCGGCCCGGGCACCCGCCTGCTGCAACGCCGCGAGGGCCCCTTCTCCGCCGGCACGTGTGCCGCCCCGATCGGTTCGAATCCGTTGCCGCCTGCAGGCTGGGCCACGATCGCCACCGACCCGGTCGCCGCCTACGCCGACGGTGCACTGGTCTCCGGCCGCTGCTACGAGTACCGACTCCTCGTGAATGACAACGTCGGCAACGTCCAGACGATCACCAGCGGCAACGTCGTGCGCATCGATCGCCAGGACCCCGATGGCACGATCGATGCAGCCCCGAACGATCCCTTCAGCGGGTCGGTAGTCATCACGGGCGTCGCGAGCGATGCCCTGAGCGGCGTCGAGCATGTGGACATCACGTGGCGCAACACGACCACGCTCGCCACGGGCAACGTCTGCCTCAACCCGGCGATCACCCTCGGTGCCTGGTCCTGCCCCAGCTGGGCGACGACCGCGCTGCCGGACGGCACCTATGAGCTGAGCCTGACCGTGCACGACAACGCGACCAACTCGCGGGTCACGCACACGCGGACGGTCATCATCGACAACAACCCGCCGCTCGTCGAGTTCAGCTCCTTCCTCGAGCTCGCCGGATTCCAGTACCAGCACATCAACCCGTCCGACCCGAGCATCCTCTTCTTCAACCCGGCCCAGACCGGTCGCGTACAGGTCCGTTTCCACGCCGAGGACGGCGGCACGGGCATGCAGCGCGTCGACTTCCCGGCGTTCGGTACGACGTGGACTCCCGGCACGGTCACGTCGGACACGACCAGCAGCGGACCAACGTGGATCTGGGAAACCGACTACGAGTGGACCTCCGGCGCCGGCGCGCCCGGGCTGCAGAACGGCGTCGGCTATGACATCGCCGGCAACAGCCTGAGCGACAGCTTCGAGATCGTGGCCGACACCGCGGCCCCGAGTGGTGGCTCGTTGACGGTGCCGAGCGTGATCATCTCGACCACGAGCGTCAGCATCTCCTTCACGACCGGAACCGACTCGCTGTCGGGCCTCGCCTCCGCGCAGCTGCAGCAGCGCAGCGGTACGTACGCCAACGGCGTGTGCGAGGCCAACTACGGACTGTGGAGTGCATGGACCAACGTCGGTCCGAGCGCACCCGCCACGGCATCGCCGATCTCCGCGACCGGCCTGACCGGCGGCCTCTGCTACGAGTTCCAGCGCGTCGTGACCGACAACGTCGGTAACCCACAGGTCGTCTCCTCCGCCAACCAGGTGAAGGTCGACACGGCACAGCCGAACGGCACCTTCACGGCTCCCGCTGACCTCGCGCAGGTCGGTGGATCCGCCGTGGTCGTGAACGGTACCGCCAACGACACGCACAGTGGCGTGCATCACGTCGACGTCACGTGGGCCAATGCGCTGCTCGGCACGTCCGGCAACGTCTGCCTCTCGGCGCCGCTCTCGCCGCCGCCCGGCGTCCGCACGTGGAGCTGTCCGCCGTGGGATGCATCGCTGCTCCCTGACGGGACCTACACGTTGACGCTGACGGTCCACGACAACGCGACCCCGGCGAACACCTTCACGGTGACCCGCACGGTGACCGTGGACAACGATCCGCCGGCGCTCGCCTTCACCGACTTCCAGGAGCAGGTCGGCGCGGGCTTCCAGCACCCCGATCCCGTCACGGCGAACGCCCGCCTCTTCGTCAACCCGGCATCGACGGGCCAGGTGCGTGTGCGCTTCACCTCCACCGATGCCGGAACTGGCGTGGCAGGCGTCGCCTTCCCGGCGATCGGGGGCGGCTGGAGCCCTGCGGGCGGCACCGGCACGCCGGGCGCGTCGAACACGTACGGCTTCGTCTACGACTGGACCAATCCGGCGGTCGGCTCGGGCCTCCAGACCGTGACGTCGACCGACAACGCCGGCAACTCGCGGACGGCGAGCTTCGAGATCGAGCTCGACTCGACGGATCCTGCCGGCGGCTCGATCACCGTGACCAACCAGATCGCGCCCCTGCTCGCCGGCATTCCCGTGACCATCGCGCCCGCGACGGACAGCCAGTCGGGCCTGGGCACGACGCAGCTGCAGCGTCGCTCGACGGCGTATGCGGGCAACGTCTGCGACCCGGGTACCTGGACGGTATTCGCCGACGTCGGCCCTGCCAACCCCGGTGCGTCGTGGACCGATGCCGGCATCAGCAACGCGACCTGCTACGAGTACCAGGTCGTCTTCACCGACAACGTGGGCAACTCCAACGTCGTCGGCAACACGAGCACCGTGCGCGTCGATCGCACGACCCCGTTCGGCTCCTTCACGACGCCCGCAGCTGGCGGCCAGGTCGGTGGCGTCGCCGTCGTATCCGGAACCTCGAGCGACGTGCACAGCGGCGTCCAGACCGTCGACGTCACCTGGACCGGCCCGAGCGCCACGAGCGGCAATGTCTGCCTCGGCACCTCGCCTACCGACCCCTGGAGCTGCAACTGGACGACGCCTGCCATCGATGGGCCGTACCAGCTGACGCTCAAGGTCACCGATCGCGCCGGCAACGTCTTCACGGACGTGCGCAACGTCGTCGTCGACAACCTGCCGCCGGCCGTCACGTTCACCTCCTTCAACCAGCTGACCGGTGCGCAGTACCAGCACGTCGATGCGGGCCAGGCGAACAAGCTGTGGTTCAACCCCACGCAGGCAGGCACCTTCGAGCTGATCATCGGCGCCACCGACACCGGCACCGGCATGAACCGCGTCGACTTCCCGCAGATCGGCACGGGCTGGACCCCGGGAACGCCGACCGTCAACAACACGCCCGCCCCGGTCGGCACCTACACGCTCCAGTACGGCTGGGCCGCGGCTGCAGCCTCGCCCGGACCGCGCCAGGTGACCGGCGTCGACAATGCCGGCAACTCCGCGACAGCCGCCTTCGAGGTCGAGGCCGACTCCAACCCGCCGACCGGTGGCTCGATCACCGTGCCCAATGTCATCACCAGCTCGACCAGCGTCGTCATTCCGTTCACCGCGAGCAGCGACTCCGCATCCGGTGTCGCAACGGGCCAGTTCGAGCGACGGCAGGCCGTCTATGCGAACGGCGTCTGCCCTGACTTCGCGGTTACCCCGGGTGCCTGGTCGAGCTTCTCCGCGGTGGGTGCCAGCACCCTCGTGGGCCCGAGCTTCACCGACGCCACCGTCGTCAGTGGCTTCTGCTACGAGTACCGCCGCGTCGTGACCGACAACGTCGGCAACCCGCACGTGATCGGCAGCACCAACCAGGTCCGGGTCGACACGAGCGCTCCCAACGGCGATTTCGACCCGAACCCGGTCGGCCCGGTCAGTGGCAATGGCGTGCCGATCTCCGGCTGGGCGACCGATGGCATCAGCGGCGTCAGCAACGTCGTGGTCACCTTCACCCGGATCGGTGCTGGCACGGGCCCCGCCACCGGCACGATCTGCACGAACCCGCCGCTCACCGCGGTGCCGGATCCGCGCCTGTGGACCTGCCTCTGGGATACGACGGGCATGGAGGGCACGTATAACCTCGAGCTGATGGTCTACGACCTCGCAACCCCGCCGAACTCGGCCGGGCCGATCACCCGCGGGATCGTCGTGGACAATCAGGCGCCGGTCATCGCCTTCGACCACTTCACCTCCTCGATCAACCCGGGCGCGATGTACTTCGCGCCGGCCCCGTCGCCGAAGATCTTCATCAACCCCGCACTGACCGGCCGTTTCCAGGTCAACTTCACCGCCTCCGATGGCGGCACCGGCATGGACCGCGTCGACTTCCCGAGCGCTGGCGCGGGATGGAACACGGGCGGCTCGCACGTCAGCTCCGGCCCCAACTTCGTCTATGACTACGACTGGACCTCCGGCGCCACCGGCACGGGCCTGCAGGTCGTGACGGCGCGTGATGCCGCCGGCAACACCGCGACGAGCAACTTCGAGATCGAGCACGACACGACCGCGCCGAGTGGCGGCTCGATCACCGTGCCGAACATCATCACGAACGTGCTGTCGCAGCCGATCGGTCTCACGCTCCCGACCGATGCCCAGTCCGGCAACGGCCTTGCGCAGGTCTGGCGCAGCTCCACCACGTTCCTTGGTGGCACGTGCAACGCGGGCTCGTGGACGGTATACGCCCCGGTCGGCCCGGCGAACCCCGGCACGACGTGGAACGACACGACGCTCGCGGGCGCCACCTGCTACCGCTACGAGGTCCGCTTCAGCGACCGCGTCGGCAACACGGTCGTCCGCTCGAGCCCGTCGGAGCTGCGTGTCGACACGGCGATCCCGCTCGCGACCATCACGCCGCAGCCCGCATCCGTCAGCGGCGTCATCACCATCGACGGCACGAGCAGCGACGTCCACAGCGGCGTCCAGAGCGTGCTCGTCGAGATGACCGACGGCACCAGCACGGTCACCGTCTGCACCGCCGTGCCGACGAACCCGTGGAGCTGCCCCTACGACACCTCGACGCTCGCGCAGGGCACGTGGACGATCCGCACGACGGTCACCGACCGTGCCGGCAACTTCGTCATCGTCACCGAGGATGTCATCGTCGACAACACGCCGCCGTCCGCGACCTTCAAGGACTTCGCGGAGATGGCGAACGGCCAGTACATGCACGCCATCGGCACCACGCTGTACGTGAATCCCGCCTTCTCCGGCACCGTGCGCCCGCGCATCGACGCCGTGGACACGGGCACCGACATGCGCGATGTGTCCTTCCCGATCTTCCCGCCGGCGATCACCGGCTGGAGCGGTGGCGGCGTGGACGCGATCGGCACCTCCGACATCTGGTTCGGCGAGTACACGTGGACCGGCCCGGGCGCCGTCGAGCCCGGCACCCAGTTCGCCCGCGCGACCGACAACGCCGGCAACTTCATCGACGTCGAGTTCCGCATCGAGAACGACTCGACCAACCCGACGGGCGGATCGATCGCGCCGCTGAACGTCACCACCGACGCAGCCGACCATACGTTCACCTGGACGCAGGGCACCGACAGCCAGTCACTCGTCGCCACGCGCCAGTTCCAGCGCGAGTCCTCACCCTTCAGTGGTGGTACCTGCACGGGCCCCTGGACGGCCTGGGCAAACGTCGGCACCACCTCGCCTGCGACGCCGTTCGTCGACAGCACCACCGTCGATGCGACCTGCTACCGCTACCGTCAGCTCGTGACCGACAACGTCGGCAACGTCCAGACGATCTCGAACACCAACAACTTCCGGGTCGACCGCATCGACCCGATCGGCATCATCGACTCGACGCCGAACGATCCGTGGAGCGGCACCCAGATCGTCACGGGCAGCTCGAGCGACGCCACGAGCGGTATCCAGAGCGTCGTCATCACGTACGCGGGCCTCGGTCCGGTGGCAGCGAACACCGGCACGCTCAGCACCTGTTCAGGAACGACCTCCTGGAGCTGCACGTGGGACACGGCGGCGCTCGGTGCGGCCAGCGATGGCTCGTACGTGATCACGCTGCTGACGACCGACAATGCCGGCAATACGCACACGATCACCCGCACCGTCGTCATCGACAACAACCCGCCCGTGACGACGTTCGTCGGCTTCATCGAAGGCACGAACGGCGGCAACCAGCACGCCGTGGGTGGCGTCGTCGCACCGATCATGTACTACAACCCGCTCCTGACCGGCAGCTTCCGCGTGCAGGTCAAGGCGCTCGATGCCGGCGTCGGCGTCAATCGCGTCGATTTCCCCGGCTACGGCGCGGGCTGGATCCCGACCGCGGGCCCGAACTCCGACAACACGCACGCCGGTGACTTCGTCTTCGAGCAGGCCTACTCCTGGACGGCGAGCCCGACGAATCCGAGCCTCAAGACGGCGACGTCGTTCGACAACGCAGGCAACAGTGCGAGCGTCAGCTGGACCGTCACGCCCGACCCCGCCGGTCCGACGGCGCTCAGCGTCAGCTACCCCGACGGTGACTTCACCGGAACCGACGTCGCCGTCACGTTCTCGCAGGGCACCGACGTGCTGTCGGGCATCAGCGACTGGCGCCTGCAGCGCGCAGTGCAGCCGTACACCAACATGGTCTGTGGCAGCGGTGCCCTCCCGCTCGACGTCGACTACGTCAATGTCGGCGGCGCGAGCCCGGGCTCGCCATACACCGACGCAGGCGTGCCGAACGGCTCCTGCCTCTACTACCGCATCCGCTCCGTCGACAACGTCGGCAACGTGTCGATCCAGTCCAGCACCGATGCCGTGCAGGTCGACCAGACCGATCCGTGGGGCCAGATCGACGCCGCTCCGGCCGGACCGATCGGTGGCAACACGAATGCCATCACAGGCCTCGCCAGCGATGGTCAGAGCGGCCTCGAGCACGTCGACGTGACGTGGACCTCTCCGAACGGAACGACGGGCGACATCTGCCTCGCCCCCGGCCTGACGCCCGGTGCACTGCCGAGCGATCCGTCGACCTGGTCATGCAATTGGAACACGACGGCCACGCCGGAGGACGGTCTCTACACGATCACGCTGACCGTCGAGGACAACGCGGGCAACACGTTCGTCACGTCGCGCCAGGTCATCATCGACAACCTTCCGCCGGCACCTGGCGCCCTCGTGTGGGTTCCGCAGACGAACGTCACCGCCCAGTACGCGACGGGCTCGACCCTGTTCTTCAACCCGGCCCAGACCGGTACCGTGCGTGCCCGCATCGTCGCCTGCGACCAGAACGGCATCACCGACGTGACGTTCCCCGGCATCGCCGCCGGCTGGACGCCGCCCGGCGGAGACCCGGCACTCAAGGACACGATCCCGTCGAACCCCGCTGTCTGTGGCGCGGATCCGGGTGGCGAGTTCGACGTGACCTACACCTTCACGTCACCGGCCAGTGCACCGCCGCTGCCCGGCAACGTCACCGTGGTCGCGACCGACTCCTCGGCGAACACGTCGACGCGCACCGGCACCGTGCTGGCCGACCCGACAGCACCGACCGGTGGCTCGATCGGCTATGTCCCCCAGACGATCAACGTTCCCACGACGCTCGGCATCAACTTCTCGGTCGGCAGCGACAACGCCGGCGGTTCGGGCCTGCGCGGACATCGCCTCGAGCGCGACACGGCGCCACTGCTCGGCAACGCGTGCGGCACGTACACCGGCACCTGGACCCAGACCGGTCCGAACAACCCGGTCGCCGGCATGACGGACACCGGCCTCGCCGACCAGACCTGCTACCGCTACCGCCTCGTGGTGACCGACAACGTCGGCAACCAGGCAATCTACACCGACCCGCAGAACGACGAGATCAAGAGCGACCGCACCCTGCCGACCGGCACGATCGACGTGCCGATCGCGATGGCGATGGTGTCGGGCAACGCCGTGACCGTCAGCGGCACGAGCGGCGATGCCCACACGGCGATCGACCACATCACGCTCGACTGGATCGGACCGTCCGGCGGACCGCTCACCGCATGCGCCGGCCTCACCCCCGCACCCGTGACCGGTGACTGGACCTGCTCGTGGGACACGATCGGCCTGATCGACGGCCAGTACACGCTGATCTTCACCGTGTTCGACCTGGCCGGCAACCAGAACACGATCACGCGAACCGTCGTCGTCGACAACCTCGCGCCGACGATCGGGCCGCTGCAGTTCGCCGAGGGCACGAACCCGGGCTACCAGCATGCCAACGGCACGCGCATGTACTTCAACTCGCTGTTCGGTGGCTCCTTCGACGTCCAGGTCCAGTCCTCGGATGGCGGCACCGGCGTCGCCAACCTGACCTTCCCGTCGCTCGGTGGCTCGTGGGGCGCTCCGGCACCTGCCGTGCAGACCGTCGGCACGCCGTACAACTCGACCTACACCTGGGTCGCGGGCTCGCCGAGCACGGCGGCACCCGTGACGGTCACGTCGACGGACAACGCGGGCAACTCCTCCACGATCACCTTCGAAGCGATCCAGGACGCGACCCCGCCGGTCTCGGGCACCGTCACCTACGCCGATGCGTGGGTGAGCGGCAGCACGCAGCTGGTCGGCTTCGCCGTCGGCTCCGACGCGGGCTCCGGTATCCGCACCTGGAAGCTGCAGCGCCGCTCCGCCACGCTGGGCGCAGGTACCTGTGGTGCCTACGGCGTGTGGGGCGACATCGGTGCCGCTGATCCGACCGCCGCAGTGCTCGACACCGGCCTCGCCGACGCGACCTGCTACCAGTGGCAGCTCATGGTGGTCGACAACGTCGGGCACGAGGCGTACTTCACCTCGACGAACGCCGTGAAGATCGACCGCACCGCCCCGGACGGCGCGATCCTGCCGGCACCGCCCTCACCGTGGTCGGGCACGCAGACGATCAGCGCGACGACCACGGACGTCGGCAGCGGCGTCGCCAGCGCGGCGCTCTCCTTCACGGGTCCCATGAGCGGCTCGATCTGCACCGAGATCTCCGCTCCGTCCTCCTTCGGCTGCACGTGGGACACGACCACCGTGACCGACGGCACGTACGTGCTGACGCTCGCCGTGCGCGACCGCGCCAACAACCCGAACGCGCTGCCGATCCAGCGCACGGTCGTGGTGGACAACAACGGTCCGACCTTCAGCTTCGACCACTTCACCGAGGGTGCCGGTGCGCTGTTCCAGTTCATCGACACCACGCCGGTCGGCGACGACATCCTCTACGTCAACCCCGGTGTCGGTGCGAGCGGTGGATTCCGCGTGCACTTCCAGGCGACCGACGGTGGCTCGGGCATGCAGCGCGTCGACTTCCCGGGCATCGGAGCCAACTGGGCTCCGGTCGGTGGCGGTCCAGACACGGACACGACCGACTCCGAGTTCATCTTCGACTACTCGTGGAACACGGGCGCCGTCGAGCCGCTCGTGCAGACCGCGACCGCATGGGACCTCGCCAACAACACGAGCACCGACGTCTTCGAGATCCGCCATGACACCGGCGTGCCGATCGGCGGCACCGTCAACACGCCGAACGTCCTGACGAGCTCGGCCGGCGCGAACATCACCTGGACGCCCGCAACGGATGCGCTCACGGGCATGCGCGGCCATCAGCTCCAGCGCCGCTCCGCCACCTACGCGCTCGGCGTCTGTGGCGCCTTCGGCGGCTGGACCAACATCGGCATCGTCGATCAGCCCTCGCCGTTCAACGACACGACCGTGCTCGATGGCAACTGCTACCAGTACCAGCTGGTCGCCACCGACAACGTCTCGAACTTCGCCGTGTTCAGCGACGCCGACGCGGTGCGCATCGATTCGACGCCGCCGACCGGCACGATCGATCCTGCCGTGCCCGCTGCCCCGTGGAGCGGCACGGTCAACGTGATCGGTACTGCTTCCGACTCCGGCAGCGGCGTCGTGGACATCGACCTCGGCTGGATCAGCCCGAGCACCGGACCGCTGTGCCAGGACATGACCGCGGCGAGCTGGACCTGCACCTTCGACACGACGACGGTGCCCGACGGTACGTACACGTTCAACCTCGTCGTGCGCGATGCAGCGGGCAACGTCAACGTCGCACCGATCACGCGAACGGTGCTGATCGACAACAACGGTCCGATCATGACGCTCCCTGCCTGGAGCGAGCAGGCGAACCCGCAGTACCAGTACGTCGATCCGATCGACCAGACGCTGCTCTGGGTCAACCCGATCCAGACCGGCACGGCACGGCTCACCGTCGGCGCGACCGACGGCGGCAGCGGCATGGACTTCCTGCGCTTCCCGGCGCTCGGCACCGGCTGGAACCCGCCGACCGACACCGACGACAGCAGCGTCAGCCCGTACTTCCTCGACTACCCGTTCAGCCCGGGTGCCGTGCCCGGCATCCATGCCGCGCGTGCCTTCGACGTCGCCGGCAACTCCTCCTTCGAGGACTTCGAGGTCCGCGTCGATTCCACGCCGCCGATCAGCGGCGCGGTCGGGTACACCGATGGCTTCACCAACACGCTCAGCACGACCGTCACGCTGACGCTCGGCGCTGACGGTGGTGGCGTGGGCGTGGGTGGCCATCGCCTGATCCGCACGCAGGCGCCGCTCTCGGGCAGCCTCTGTGGCGTCTACGGCACGCCGACGCAGGTCGGCGGGGCCAGCCCGACCAGCCCCTACAGCGATCCGACGCTCGCGAACGGCTTCTGCTACCGCTACCAGCTGATCACGGTCGACCATGTCGGCAACGAGGCCTCCTGGACCAGCTCCAACGAGGTCAAGGTCGATGACGTGCGGCCGACCGGCACGATCGACCTGCCGCCGACCTACGTGAGCGGCACGGCCACCTTCACCGGTACCTCCGCCGACGCGGGCAGCGGCGTCGCGGGCGTCACGCTCTCGTACACGGGCCCGGGCACCGTGCCGAACTGCGTG
Source organism: Thermoleophilia bacterium (assembly GCA_025964435.1). Classification (GTDB taxonomy): domain Bacteria; phylum Actinomycetota; class Thermoleophilia; order Gaiellales; family SKUG01; genus JAGQUL01. Next base: position 27,163 of record JAOPYV010000180.1, read on the forward strand.
AACCCTGCGCCGGCCTTCACGCCGACCTGGTCCTGTGGCATCGACACGACGACGATGACGGACGGCACCTACACGCTGACGCTCGTCGTGGTCGATCGTGCGACGAACACGTCGGTGCCGGTCACGCAGACGATCATCGTCGACAATGCTCCACCGTCGATCCTCTTCGCCAACTGGTCCGAGACGACGAACGGCGAGTACACGCATCCGGTCGGAACGCGCATGTACTACAAGTCGAACGCTGCCGTGGGCGCGATCTTCCAACTCCGCGTCGATTCCACCGACAGCAGCGGCGTCGCGAACGTCGCCTTCCCCGCGCTCGGCACCGGCTGGACGCCGAACACGGTGCAGACCGTCACCGGTGGCCCGCAGTACTCGGGTACCTTCGAGTACGCTCCCGGCGCGTCGATCCCCGGCCCGCAGAACGTGCTGTCGACCGACAACGCGGGCAACAGCGC
>JAOPYV010000192.1 GCA_025964435.1 Thermoleophilia bacterium
CACCTCTCCTCCTCCGGCGGCATCCACAAGGCAGTGGAGCGCGCCGTCGACATCGGCGCCGACGCCGTCCAGATCTTCGTCCAGAGCCCGCGCGCGTGGCGGCCGACGGCGCACCCGGCGGAGAACGTCGCGAAGTTCCGCGAGCTGCGCGAGCAGCACCTGCAGGGCTCGGTCGCACACGCGATCTACCTGATCAACGTCGCCAGCGATGATCCTGAGCTGTGGGAGAAGAGCGCCACCGCGCTGGACCACACGATGCGACTCGGCGCGGAGCTCGGCCTCGACGCCGTCATCTTCCACCCCGGGTCGCACAAGGGCCACGAGGCCGGCATCGCGGGCTGCGAGGACCGCATTGCCAAGGCGTGCCTGCGCGCGCTGGAAGCAGGCGGTGACGATGGCCCCTGGCTGCTGCTGGAGAACAGCGCCGGCCAGGGCGGCACCGTGGGACGCGACGCCAACGAGCTGTACCGGCTCGTCGAGGCGGCGGACCAGCATCCGCGGCTCGGCATCTGCCTCGACTCGTGTCACTGGTACGTCAGCGGCATCGACGTGACTGACCGCAGCGCGCTCGATGCGGAGCTCGAGACGCTCGACCAGGCGATCGGCCTCGAGCGCCTGCGCGCGCTGCACCTCAACGACTCCAAGGCGGCGCTGGGCTCGAACCTGGACCGTCACGACAACATCGGCGACGGATTGATGGGCGCCGGACTCGCCACCTTCATCGGCCACCCGCGCCTCGCCGGCCTCGGTGCCTACCTGGAGACTCCGGGCGCCGGCGACGGCCCACGGGCCCGCGACATCCAGGCGGCGCGCCAGCTGTTCGCCCACGCCAACGCGGCCTCGTAGGTCACTCACAGGTTCGACGAGCCTGGCCGGTCGTCGAATCTCCCAGCGGTGCACCCATGTACCGCTCACGGATCTGGTGGTGCGGCCACTGGATCTCCCAACGCCACATGGGTGATGCACTCCAAGATCCAGTGGGGCGAGGATCGCGACAGGATCTCCCAGCGCCACAGGGATGATGCACGTCAAGATCCAGTGGGCTTGGCCGGCACGTCGCCGCGGAAAACAGGGGTCGAATCTCTCAGCGCGGTATGGATACCGCGCTCACGGATTCGACCGGCGAGATCCTCCGTCGAATCTCTCAGCGCGGCATGGATGCCGCGTTCACGGATTCGACCCTCTGGGGGGGGTCGCATGTGTCAGAGAAGAAACGAAGGCGGTGGCGCGAGCCTCCCCGGACATGAAACGGACCAACGTCATCATGCAGGTTGGGAGGTCGCTGCCACCGCCGACGGAGCTTGCGAGGTAGACCTCGCTGTCGCTCTGGTTCGGGATGCTCAGGCGTACACGGGCGGCGGGCGCGAGAGGATGTCGCAGCCGATCAGCTCGCGGACGGTGCGGCGCACCTCGTGCATGGCGTAGGCGTGGCCGAGGGCCAGCTTCGCGATACGTCGGATGCGGCGCAGGACTGCGCGGACGAGCTCGAGCACCTCGATCGCACGCAGGCCGACCATGCTGACCAATGCGGCGACCATGCCGGCGAAGACGGCGATTCCGAAGACCGAGGCGAGCGGCAGCAGGCTGCGCCAGTCGGCGTACTCCAGTCCCCAACCAAAGCCGCCGAACCAGCGCGCGGCGCAGGTCTGGAGCAGCCACAGCATCCACAGCACGCCCGCGAAGGACGAGGTGCGTGCGATGAAGGTGTCGAACTGCGCCTGACGCGACAGCCGCGTGGAGACCGCTTCGCGGGACGCATGGCGACAGGTGACGGCGATGTCGGCGGCCTGGCGCAGGCGACGGCGCTCCCCACGCACGAAGGCGAACACGAAACAGGTCGCGATGCCGACGATCGTCAGCTGGCCGATCGTCATCGGCAGGACGGCGTCCGCGGAGGCGCGCAGCTTGTCGTAGCGGTTCTCGGAGACGCCGTAGTAGAGGAAGAAGTCCTCGCGGAACAGCTCGAACAGCCGCTGGACGACGAGCGTGCCCAATGCCAAGGATCCCGCGATCGTCGCCGTCTGGGCGAGGCGGAATCTACCGTCGAGGTTGCTGCGAAGGGGCTGGGTCATGGGGCACCGTGCGCACGCGCGCACCGGATCACTATCGGCAGGCGCTTCCCCAAACTGGAGCTTTTCATTTTCCGTACGAAAGGCAGCGATTCGCAACGCGGAGCCGCCGGATCACGAAGGACAGGAGAACGAGTTGTTGCGCGGGGGGACCGTGCAGCCATGGGGGAATGAAGCAGTGGCTGAGATCAAGCTCACGGGCATCAACAAGGTCTATCCCGGAGGCACCCACGCGGTGCATGACGTGGACCTGCACATTGCCGATGGCGAATTCATGATCATGGTCGGCCCCTCCGGCTGCGCCAAGTCGACCATCCTGCGCATGATCGCGGGTCTCGAGGTTCCCACCGGGGGCACGATCGAGATCGGTGGACGCGTCGTCAACGACGTGAATCCGAAGGATCGCGACATCGCGATGGTCTTCCAGAGCTATGCGCTCTACCCGCACATGACGGTGCGCGACAACATGGCCTTCGGCCTGCGCCTGCGCCGCATGCCCCAGAACGAGATCGACCAGCGCGTCGCCGACGCCGCACGCATCCTCGGACTCGAGAGCCTGCTCGACCGCCTCCCCAAGGCGATGAGCGGTGGCCAGCGCCAGCGCGTCGCGATGGGTCGCGCCATCGTGCGTGAGCCGCAGGCCTTCCTGATGGACGAGCCGCTCTCCAACCTCGACGCAAAGCTGCGCGTGCAGATGCGCACGGAGATCGCCAAGCTCCACCAGCGCCTGCAGACGACGACCGTCTACGTGACGCATGACCAGGTCGAGGCGCTGACGCTCGGCCAGCGCATCTGCATCCTGCGCAAGGGCGTCATCCAGCAGGTCAACACGCCGTACGAGGTCTACCAGAACCCGTCCAACGTGTTCGTGGGCGGATTCATCGGCAGCCCCGGCATGAACTTCATGAGCGGCCACCTCGTGCTGCACCACGGTGTCGTGTTCCTGCAGCTCGGCGAGCACCACCTGCCGCTGCCCGCCAGCCTCACCAGCCGGCTGCTGGCTACGTCGACGGTGCATGGACGCCCGGTCGTGGTCGGCATTCGCCCGGAGCACTTCTCCCTCGCGACCGACGGGGACCCGTACACGCTTCCAGTCAACGTCGAGCTCGTCGAGGCGATGGGATCGGAGGCGTACGCCTACTTCAGCACCAACGTCGCCGTGCCGGACCTCTCGGAGCTGAGCGACACGCAGGCGATGGCGGATTCGTTCGTCGCACGTCTCGGTGCCGGATCCAGCGTCCGCGGTGGTGAGCGCATCCACCTGCGCCCCCACCTCGACGAGATCCACCTCTTCGACCCGCAGACGATGCTGACGCTGCTGTCGCCGGCAGACGAGGGCGAGGTCCGTGCACGCCAGACGGCTGCTGCCGGCATCTCGATCCCGAACGCAGCACCGCACAGCCACGTGGCAGCGCCCACCGCGCTCGCGACGATGCCGAGCGCCGCGCCACTCGCCGACCCCGTGCGACCGGCCGCCCCGGCTGCAGCAGCAACCGTCCTGCAGCCCATGCAGCCGGTGATCCACCTGCACCAGACCTTCGTGCGGCCGGACATGCCGCAGGTCGGGGTGCTCGATGCCGCGCCTGCGACGATGACGTCGGTCTTCGAGAGCCAGGTCGCAGCACCTGTGCCGCTCGAGCCGCTCCACGGGATGCCGGCGCCACGCCGCGTGGCGACCGAGGGATCACACCCACGGCCGAACTTCGCCGCGACGATCGTCGGCAACGCGCCGCCGTCACCGCTGGCGACGCCACCGTTGGCACCGTCGCCGTCGGCACCGCCACGGCTGGCACCGCAGGCCGCCGCCCAGCCTGCGCCGCCGATCGCTGCGCCGCCTGCGGTTGCTCCCGATGCTGCGGCCCCGGCTCCAGCTTCACCAGACGCGCCCGCGCTCGCGCGCGCGCACGAGGCAACGCCACCACCCGCTCCTCCGGCCCCGACGCCACCACGTGGCTTTGCGCCGCGGGCGATCGGCGCACCGAGCGGCCGACCGACCGTGTCGGTCGAATCGACGACGGCGTCACCCGTGGGCGATACCGTCCGGCTGGACGTCGTTGCCAGCGAGCTCGACGTCGCGCTCGAGGCCAGCACTCCCGAGGCGACGCTGGCGATGCCGGCGCGCGCGCCCGCAATCGCGGGGAGTGGATTCCGTGAAGCGCTGGCACGCATGCGCCAGGACGGACCGGCGACGCCGGTCGATGCCGCACCGGCCGCGCCCGTGACCTCGAACGATTTCCGACGGCTGCGCTTCGGCGGACCACCCGAGCCGCCTGCGAACTGACGCAAATGCGGCACGCGACGATTCGCTAACCCGAATATTTATGCCCTGAGGCGCCCTTTATCCGGCACTTTTTCAGGCTTGCGGGAAATTCGCCCGGGAAAAAGGCCAAACCAGTGGCCAATGCGCCCGAATTGTGGTTTTGGGTCAAATGGGTCCGCACCGTCCGGTAATGTTTCAGTCGTTCGGCCAACCGAGCGAAGGAATTACAGGATGACTTACATCAGCCCCACAGCCAACAAGAATCCGGGCATCGTGCCGCCATGGTTGCGCACTGCTCCCGTCACGACGCAGAACAACGGTGGCAACACCGGCATCGTTCCGCCGTGGCTCCAGAAGGATGAGTACCGCATCCTTCCGATCGAAGAGGAATACCAGATTCTCCCCATCGACCAGGACTACACGATCCTGCCGATCGGCGAGACCCAGTTCGTGTCCGAGCCGGTCAGCATCTCCCCCACAACGCTGGCCGACGCACTGCGCAACCGCTGATTCCCCAAGAAGCGGTTCGCATCTCGCGAACACGACATACCACAACACAGACATACCTCCCCCACAGATCACCGGGCATGTTCCCCCCCGAACCCCCAACCCGGTGATCACCCAGCACGGGCCCGCTTCGCAAAGGATTGCGTTTCGGGCCCGCTGTTGTTACCGGGGCCCGGGCACGCGCATCGACCGGCGTAGCGACGGTGGCGATTCAGCGGGTGATGGCTGCAAGAACCGAGGGGTCGACGAGCTGTGGCTCGCGCACCGAGCGGGCTTCATCCATGCGACGGACGAGCGTCGTGTGCGGCGCGGTCCGGACCATCTCCGGGTCCGCCGCTGATTCCTCAATGACCGCACGCATCGCGTCGGCGAAGGCCTCGAGCGTCTCGCGCGTCTCGGTCTCGGTGGGCTCGATCATGAGCGCCTCCTCGACCAGCAGCGGGAAGTACATCGTCGGCGGGTGATAGCCGTGGTCCATGATCCGCTTGGCAACGTCGAGCGCGCGCACGCCGTGCTCGCGCCGCAGGTCGCCCGCCGAGACGACGAACTCGTGCATGCAGCGGCGATCGAAGGCCGGCGGCAGCACGTCGCGCAGCAGCTCCATTACGTAGTTGGCGTTGACGACAGCCAGCTCACTCGCGCGCTGCAGGCCATCGCGCCCATGGAGCGTCACGTAGGCCCAGGCGCGGACGAGGATGCCGACGTTGCCGAAGAAGTGGGAGATCGAGCCGATCGATCCGTCGGCTG
>JAOPYV010000209.1 GCA_025964435.1 Thermoleophilia bacterium
TTCTCAACAAGTACCCCGTACGGGATTCGAACCCGTGCTACCGGCGTGAAAGGCCAGCGTCCTAGGCCACTAGACGAACGGGGCAGGATCATGCCAGCTTACACGATCGACGCCCCGTACCGGAAGCCCCGGTGTCGCGAGGTGGACGAGCGTGCAGACCAGGAGCATGAAGCCGCGGTGGCTGGCGCGCGAGGTGAAGCGCAGCGCAGAGGCCTCGGTGGTGGTCGCCGAATCGGCTGCGGCGCGGCCCAGGATCTCGACGCCGACGCGGATACAGGCCTGCAGCAGCCGCGCCGTGTGGGCCAACGGATGCGTCGTGTGGACGTCGAGCGCGCTGCACGCGAGGTCGAATGCCTCGATCGCGTCACCCTCGGCGACCTCGACCTGGATCGCTGACGCAAGGTACTCGGCGGCGCGCCGGAAGGCGACGTCCTCGACCGGCATGTGGTGGTCGTAGGCCAGCGTGTCGGCGGGCGGCTGCTCCTGCTCGCCGACCGAGAAGATCCGGCGCGCGTTGCCGCCCATCAGCGCACGCATCGCGTCGTCGTCCCAGCCGCAGGCGCGCCCGATCCGCGCTGCGACCTGCAGCCCGAGCTCGGCGGTTCCGTAGGGCGGATCGCTGGCGTAGAGCACGCGGGAGGGCTCGACGTCGGTGAGCAGCGCGGCGATGTCGGTCGGGCGCCACCATGAGGTGTCGAAGACGATGTTCGGCACGTCGCGGGTCGCATCGACGATCCACGACAGGTCGCTGACCGCCGCGTGTGCGAGCACGAAGGTCGCGTGCGGGAACTCGCGCGCCAGCTCCACGACCTGTTCGCCGAGGCGCTCCATGCCGCGCCCGGCGTGGATCAGGATCGGCGCTGACAGCTCATGCGCCACGGCGGCCGTCGCGCGTGCGACCTCGTCGTGCATGCCGAAGGCTTCGGCGCGGGGATGCCACTTGAGCCCGACGGCTCCCGCCTCGAGCCCGGCGCGCGCGTCGGCGGCGGGATCATCGAGCTGCGGGTCGCAGCGGTGCAGCGCGACGAGGCGGCCGTTCGATGCGGCGGCGGCCGCGCGCACCGCCGGGTTCTCCTCCTCGTAGCCCTCGTGGTGGTGCAGCGCCATCACGACGCCGTGCGCCATGCCGGTACGATCGAGCTGCTCGATCAGCTCCTCCACGGTGATCGACGAGCCATCGCTGTCGACGCCGAGGTGGCAGTGCGCGTCAACCGTGTCGCAGCCCGTGGGGATCAGCTCGCGCGCCGCATCGGTCCAGGTGCGGATCTGGCGCAGCGCCAGCTCCTGCAGCTCCCGCGTCGAGGCGGCGCTGACGTCGACATCCCGCATCAGCGGGTGAAGTACCAGAGGAAGAAGATGCCGACCGGAATGCGGTAGAGCGCGAACCAGCTGAGCCGGTGCTTGCCGAGGAACTTGACGAGCACGTCGATCGCCCAGAAGCCGGCGATGACCGAGCCGATGAAGCCGACGATCGTCGCGAGCACGAAGCTCGGATCATCGAAGCCGTGGCGCAGGTCGGGCAGCTTGACGACGAGCGCGCCGAAGACCGCCGGCGTGCCGAGCAGGAAGGAGAAGCGCGCCGCCGTCTGGCGATCGACCTTGAGCATCATGCTCATCGCGATCGTCGCACCGGAGCGCGACGTGCCGGGGATCAGCGCCACGGCCTGGGCGATGCCGACGAAGACGCCGTGGTACCAGCGCAGCCCCTCGAACTGGAGCAGCTCGCCGGCGCGCTCGGCGCGGTCGTGCAGCCAGTCAGCGAGCAGGAAGACGAACGACACGGCGATCAGCAGGCTGGCGACGAGCACCATCTTGTCGTCGAGGCGGTCGAGCAAGTCGCCGAAGAAGAGGTACGCGGCGATCGCCGGCAGCGTGCCGACGAAGATCAGCCAGGCGACGCGCTGGTCTGCGGTCTTCACCTCGCGGCGCGCGACCGACTGGCCCCAGGCCGCAAGCATGCGCCCCATGTCATGGCGGAAGTAGCCGACGACGGCGATGAAGGTGCCGGCGTGCATCGCGACGTCGAACGCCTTGAGCAGGTCGTCGTCGCCCTCGACGTTCATGAGCTCCTGCAGGAGCGTGAGATGTCCGCTGGACGACACGGGAAGGAATTCCGTGAGTCCCTGCGCGATGCCGAGTATGAGTGCTTGCCACCAATCCATATGTTGATCCTACGGACCGGGCTCCTTACAGGCGGGCCGCCGCGATGGGCAGGAGCGGCCGCAGCGACCGGTAGCCACTGCGTTCGGGGCAGCGATCGACAAGGATTGAGGGCGATGCTTCCCCTCGCCACCACCAGTGCCGCCACAATGCCGATTCCGCACGTGCAGGGCAGCGGCGCCAGCTCCTCCTATCTCGGCACGGGCGTAACCGTCTCGGGCGTAGTAACCGGGATCCAACGAACCGGCGCAGGCGCAGGCTTCTTCCTCCAGGACCCGGTCGGCGACGGTGACGGTGCGACCAGTGATGGCCTCTTCGTCCGGATGGGTGAGAAGACCGGCGACTGGCAGGCCTCGATTGACATCGGCACGAAGGCGCTCGCCTCGGGAATCGTCAGCGAACGAGGTGGGCTGACGGCGATCGAGGTCGCGAGCAAGAGCGGGCTCCAGGTTCAGACACGGCGTGCGTCGCTGGGACCGCTCGTGCCAGAGCTGCTCGAAGTCCCGATCGAGGCCGCGGCGCGCGTCGCCTACCTCGAAGCGCGTGAGGGGATGCTCACGACGCTGCCGAACGCGCTCGTCGTCGGACCGACCAACGTCTATGGCCAGTACGTCGCGGTCGACGCCGACAAGCATGGCCCGCGGCGCATGTTCGAAGGACCCGACACGACGGGGTTCATCCACGTCAATGGCAAGATCGGTCCGAAGCCGCAGTTGCTCGTCGGGGACCGCGTCGAGGGCATGCGTGGCCCGCTCGGCGTCACCAACAACGCCTTCGAGATCCAGCCGGTCGGCAACTACAAGGCGCTCGAGCGCGGCGCGCGCCCGCCGCGTGCCTTCGGTGACATCGACGGCGACGACCAGTTCACGAGGCGCGACCGCACGGCGATCCAGTCGCGCGTCGGTACGCCGGCTGCCGGTCCGCTCGACCCGGCCGACCTGAACGCCGACGGCGTGATCAGCCGGATCGACCTGAATCGCTTCGACGCACGGGCCAAACTCGTGACCGGCGCGCCCGTGGTGCGCATCGCCACGCTCAACGCATTCAACTTCTTCGACTCGGTCGATGCGGCCGCGCCGATCGACGACGACGTGCTGACCTCGAACGAGTACCGCACCAAGCTCGCCAAGCTCGGCGGCACGATCCGCGACCGACTCGGCTCGCCCGAGCTGCTCGCGCTGCAGGAGGTCGAGAACACGCAGGTGCTCGATGACCTGCTCGCCCGCCCGGAGCTGCAGGGCCTCGGCTACCAGTACGTGCTGCTGCCGACCAACGGACGACGCAGCATCAACCCGGCGCTGCTCTACCGCGGCGACGCCGTCGAGATCATCGGCGCGCGCCAGGCGCAGAACGCCGTGCCCGGTGGCGGCGAGGCCCGCATCTACACCGAGCCTGCGCAACTGTCAGCCGTGCCGCGCGCCGCCGCACCGCTCTTTGCCCGCGAGCCGCTCGTCGTCGACGTGCGCCTCAAGGATGAGGACGGCAAGCCGGCCGAGGAATTGACACTCGTCGTCAACCACCTCGTCTCCAAGTTCTCTCCGCACGGACTGCCGACCGACGACCTGCGCGTCGAGCAGGCGAACTTCCTGCGCGGCTTCGTCGAGGACCTGCGCGCGACGACGCCGCAGCGCGAGGTGATCGTGCTCGGCGACCTCAATGACACCGAGCACTCCCCCGCGCTCAAGGCACTGACAGGGCCGAAGCGGTCCCCGACGATGGTCAATGCATCGGCGACGCTCGTGCCCGAGTCGGAGCGCTACTCATACGTCTTCGATGGCAAGAGCGAGCTGATCGACCACGTCGTCGTGACACCCGGCCTGATGGACCGCATCGAACGCGCCGGCGTGCGCCACGGCAACGCCGACCTGCCGCGTGGCGAGGCCTGGGATTCGAGCCCGGCGCGCGCGAGCGACCACGACTCCCCGTACATCTGGCTGCGCTACGGCGCTGCTGCGACGACGCCGACCGCGCTCGCGGCGGCCACCTCGTGAGCGACTTCGCGGGTCCGGTCTTTCCCCACCGCCACGTGCCGCTCGAGTGGCGCGGCGGACCCCGCATGGCCGGCGCGCTCGAGCTGGCGGCGCCGCTTGCGCTCGGCCAGCGCGGCCTGATCGTCGCGCCGCATCGCACCGGCGCCAGCACCGTGCTGCGCTGGATCGGCGGCGCCGTCCACGCCGAGCTGCCCGACGCGCGGATCGAGGCGATCCTCATCGACCAGCCCGTCGAGGACGTGCTCGACTGGCGCGAGGAGCTGCCGGTCGCGATCCTGCACGGCACCACGACCGACGCCGCCGGCCCGGAAGAGCACGCCGCGGTGCGCGAGCCATTCGAGCGCGCCGCCGAGGCGGCCGAGGCCGGCATGGATGTCGTGCTGCTCGTCGATTCGCTCGCGGCGCTCGCCCGCGCACTGG
>JAOPYV010000009.1 GCA_025964435.1 Thermoleophilia bacterium
GGCGGCCGCCGAGGCGACGGTGCTCGCACCGAGGATGAAGACCCGTGCCGCATGGAGCGCCTCGGCGCCACGCTGGACCCCGGACATCGCCGATGCGGCGCTCGGCGTCGTCGTGCACCACACCGCGACGACCAACTCCTATGCCTGCAGCCAGGTGCCGGCGATCATGCGCAGCATCCAGCGCAGCCACATGGGCGGCAACGGCTGGAACGACATCGGCTACAACTACCTGATCGATCGCTGCGGCGTGATCTGGGAGGGTCGCGCCGGCGGGCTGACGAAGGCCGTGATCGGCGCACACGCCTCGGGCTTCAACACCTCGACGGTCGGCGTCTCGCTGATCGGCACCTTCGCCTCGGTGCGGCCAACGGCGGCGGCACGCGCCGCGCTGCAGCGCCTGATCGCCTGGCGGATGGACGTCGCGCATATCGCACCGACGGGCAAGATGGCGCTGACCGCGCGCACCTCCGACAAGTTCGCGCTCGGCTCCCGGGTCGTCGCGCGCGCGGTGAGCGGGCATCGCGACCTGTTCCCGAGCGCCTGTCCGGGTGCGGTCACCTATCGCGACCTCAACGCCTTCGCCCGTGCGGCGTGGCCGCTCGGCGGGATCAAGGTCGCGAACGTGACGCGCGGCTTCGTGCTCGCCGATCCCGCGACCGGTGCGGTCGGCTCGGTCACGATGCGTGCCGTCGCCAACCAGCGCGATGGCCAGCTGCGGATCCGCCTACAGCGCCGCAGCGATGGTGCGGTCCTGCATGACGTGTCGCTCGTCGGCAACGTCATCGCCACGACGTGGCGGCCGGCCGAGGGCGCTGCGCCGATCCCGGTCTGGGACCTGCGGATGCGGATCGACGCGACCAGTGCGACGGGCCAGGTCGCGCGACCGGTGGACGAATCGCTGGGCTACTGGAATGCGGCGCCGGGCTTCGAGGTCGCGACCCCGCCCGCGGCGAGCGTCCATCCCGGCGGCGTGGATACGAGCAACGACCAGCTGCGGCTCAGCTACACGCTGCAGCAGCCAGCCCGCGTCGGCGCCTGGTTCTACGACCCGGCGGCCGGCACCTGGGTCGCGACCTCGGTCAGCTCGGCGCAGCAGGATCCGACCGGCGGCATACCGCGCGAGCTCGTCATCTCCGTGCCCGATGAGCTGCCCGACGGGACCTGGGAGCTGCGCGTCGGCAACGAGGATGACCGTGCCCCCGCGCGCAGCATGCGCCGCTACGCGGTGACGGTCGCGCGCGAAGCCTGATCCACGGGACCCTCGCGCAGCAGCTGCACGACGCGCGCCGCGACGGCGATCCGCACCGCACCCAGGTCGATCTCCGGCTCGCCCCACGACATCGCGACGAGGCTCGTCGCCTGACGCCCATCCTCGGTGCGGAACGGCAGGCCGCCCACGTTGGCGCCGATGCCGACGACGAGCCGGTCGACCACGTCACCGTTCGTGCGCGCGTCGACGACGATGCCGCCGACCTTCGCCCCGCTCGCCTCGTCGATCAGGTCGTTGGGCTCCTTCCAGCCGAGCCGCTCGATCGAGACCGGCGCGGCGGCGCACAGCTCGCGGCGCACGACGCCACCGACGTGGCGCGGCAGGTCCTGGAGGATCGAGATCGGCAGCGGCCCGGGAACTCCGATGCTCACCAGCAGCGCGGGGCCATCGGCAGGCTCGACCCAGCTGCGCCCCTCACGGCCCTGGCCGGCGCTCTGGTGGTTGGCGCTGACGGCGATCGCGTCGCGCCCGGCCGGTGCGGCATCGAGCCGGCGGTGCACTTCGGCCTGGGTGGAATCGCAGCGGTCGAGCACGTCGACGAAGACGGAATCGGTCATGTCACTCCTGGCCGAGCAGCGCGTCGAGCACGCGGACTGCCCCGGCCTTGTCGAGGGGTTCATTGAGGTTGCCACACTTCGGGCTCTGCACGCAGGACGGGCAGCCGGATTCGCAGCCGCAGCCGGCGATCGCGTCGCGGGCGGCAGCGGCCCAGCGCTCGAAGCGGGCATAGCCTGCCTCGACGATACCGATTCCGCCGGGATGCCCGTCGTAGACGAAGATGCCGGGCCCGCCGCCGAAGGTCTCGTGGATGTTGATCGAGAGGCCACCGATGTCCCAGCGGTCGCAGGTCGCGATCAACGGCAGCAGTGCGATCAGCCCGTGTTCGGCAGCGTGCAGCGCCCCGAGCAGCGTGTCGGCGTCGAGCGCCTCCTCGACCGACTCCGGGGCGGCGAAGAAGACCGCTTCCGTCTCGAACGCGATCGGCGGCAGGTGCTCGTCGACGACGTCGATCGGCCGATGGGTCTGGGCATCGATGCGCTGGTAGCCGACGAGCTGGTCGGTCACCGTGACACGGCCGAAGCCGATCTGCAGGCCGCTGTCGGCGAGCGCGCGCGAGGCGATCACGTGCTGCAGCTCGACCTGGGTGTCGACCTTCGGCATCGTGTAGTACGGCATCGTCCGCCTGCGCACGAACGCCTCGAGCCGGCGCGTGTCGAGCTGCTCGACGAGGTACTTCTCGCCGCGGTGCAGGTAGACCGCGCCGGGGTGCACGCTGGTCGCGGCGCGGCCGATCTCGACCGTGCCGAGCAGCTGGCCATCCTCGGCGTCGATGATCACGACGTCGCCACCTCCGGTGGAACGCAGCGAGATCCCCCCGGACGGGCTGCCGGCACCGCTGAAGACGTAGCCTGCGGGCGCCTGGCGCAGCTGGCCGTGCGCGCAGAGCTCCTCGATGCAGCCCGCGAGCACCTCCGGCCAGAGCGCCTCGTCGACCTCGCCCCCGAGCGGCACCTCGCTCGCCGCGGCGAGCAGGTGCGGCTGCAGGATGCGCGGATTGCGCACGCTGACGATCGCGTGCTCGACGGCGCGGTCCAGCAACTCCTCGGGGTTGCGCATGAAGTACTGGTCGAGCGCATCCTCGCCGGCGATCAGCACGCCGAGCCCCTGCACCTGGCCGCGGCCGGCGCGTCCCCAGCGCTGGCGCAGGCTGGTGATCGTGCCGGGGAAGGTGACGACCACGCTCGCCTGCAGCGCGCCGATGTCGATGCCCAGCTCGAGCGCGCTGGTCGCGACGACGCCGAGCAACTCGCCGCTCGCGAGCGCGCGTTCGGTTGCACGGCGCTGCTCGGGCGTGTAGCCCGCGCGGTACGGCGCGATGCGCGCGGCGACGTCGTCGAGGCCGCGCGCCTCGAGTCGATCTCGCGTGAAGCGATGGACCAGCTCGCAGGACTTGCGGCTGCGCGCGAAGACGATCGTCGGCACCCCCGCCTCCAGCAGCGATGCGTAGACCTTCACCGCGTCGCCGAGCGCCGAGTCGCGCTCGTCCGTCTCCTCGTCCAGCTCGGGATTCCAGAGCACGAGTTCGCGGGCAGAGCGCGGCGCGCCGTCGTCGCCGACGACCTCCAGCTCATCGAGCCCGGTCAGCCGCTGCGCGTGTTCTTCGGGGTTGCCGATCGTGGCGCTGGAGAGGCAGAAGACGACGTGCTCATTGCCGTAGGAGGCGAGGATCCGCCGCAGCCGGCGCAGCACCTGCGCGACGTGTGAGCCGAAGACGCCGCGATAGACGTGGCTCTCGTCGACGACGACGACCGCAAGCCCGCGCAGGAAGGTCGCCCACTCGGCGTGGGCGGGCAGGATGCCTGCGCTCAGCATGTCCGGATTGGTCAGCAGCAGGTTCGCCTGGCGGCGGATCAGCGCGCGCTGCGTGGTCGGCGTGTCGCCGTCGTAGAGCATCGGCTGCGCCCAAGGCGCGCCGAGCTCACGCATGCGGCGCGCCTGGTCCTGGGCGAGCGCCTTGGTCGGGGCGAGGTAGAGCGCGGTCTGCTTGCGCGCGGCGACGGTGCCGGATCCGGGGCGCGGCGTCGCGAGTGCCTCGAGGATCGGCAGCTGGTAGCACAGGCTCTTGCCGGCGCCGGTACCACCGCTCAGCACGACGTGCCGGCCATCGGCGAGCAGGTTGGCGGCGCGGCGCTGGAAGGCGTGCAGCCGGGTGATCCCGGCGCGCTCGAGCGCTTCGCGCGTAGCTACGGAAACGCCGTCGTCGAGCGAGACGCTCCGACGACGGCGTGCTGGTTCCGTGACCCGGTGCACGACGCGTTCGTCGCCACCGAGGATCTCTGCTGGGCGGGTCAGGCGGGAGTTCCGACCCACTCGGCCAGTGCCTCCTCGAGACGCTGGCGGCTCATCGCGCCGACCAGCTGCTTGACGACTTCGCCGTCCTGGAAGAGCAGCATCGTCGGGATCGACAGCACCTTGAAGCGTGAGGCGGATTCCTGGCTGTCGTCGACGTTGAGCTTGGCGACCTTGATGCGTCCCTCGTGCGCCGCCGAGAACTCCTCGAGGATCGGATTCATCATCCGGCAGGGTCCGCACCACTCGGCCCAGAAGTCGACGAGCACCGGCGTCGACGACTGCTCGACCTCGGCTGCGAAGTTGGCATCGGTGACCTGTGAAATGCTCATCTGTACTCCCCAAAAGTCAGCTCGCACCGCGACATTCGCGCGCGAATTGGTCTGTCCATGGAGTGTAGCAACCGCGCCTACCCCCTCCCTCCGTAGGGAGCGTGCAGCGCAGGCAGAGTCAGGCAGCGACGACGGAGACCTTGGTTCCGTGGGCGACGAGCTCGAAGAGCTCCTCGACGTCGGGGATGCGCATGCGGATGCAGCCGTGGGACTGGGAGTAGCCGATCGACGCTGCGTTGTTGGTGCCGTGGATGCCGACCGTGCCATCGATGCCCATCCAGCGCGTGCCGAGCGGGTTGTCGGGGCCGGGCGGGATGACCTCGGCGTCCTTGGCCCACTCCGAATCCGGCGGCGTCCAGGTCGGGTTCTTCTGCATCGACTGGATCTCGAAGTCGCCGGTCGGCGTCGGGAACTCGGGGGCGCCGACCGCGACGCCCCAGGTCTTGACGACGTCGCCGCTGCTGAACAGTGTCAGCTGGTGGGTCGAGAGGTTGACCACGATCCGCAGCGTCAGCGCGGAGATGGTGGTCGCGCCGGCCACGCCGTCGGAGTCGATCCCTTCGCGTGACTGGTACGACTTCACGGCCGCGCGCGTCGCCGCGCCGTAGGTCTTGGCCTGGATATCTTCGAGCAGCTGCGCCTTGGTGCCGGCCTTCTGCTCCAGCAGCGCCTTGTGCAGCGCCGTGACATCGGCGCCGCGTGCACCGACGCGCAGGCCGGTCGCCGCGCTCAGCGACTCGGTCGAGTTGACGACGAGCATCTGCTTCTGGACGGTCTTCGAGCCGAGCGAGTCGGTGGCGATCAACTCGAGCGTGTGGCGGCCCTCGAAGGCGCCCTCCTCGAGCACGACACGCACGCGCGCGGCGATCGGTGCGGGTGCATCGTCGGAGCTCGCGTCGGCATCATCGCCGTCGTCGGTCGCCGAGTCATCGTCGCCCGCGGCTTCCGCAGCCTCGGCGCCGTCAGCCGTGGTGCCGCCGCCATCACTCGACGCGTCGGCCGCGCCGGGTGCGTCGGTCCTGGAGACGATGGTCACGGCGTTCTCGATCTCGACGCCGTTCATGCGCACCTGGAGCGTCGCGCCGTGCAGGTCGCTGATCGCGACGGGCAGGTTCAGGGCGGCGTCACGCACGAGCGTCGGCACGACTGCGGTCAGCTTCGGACCGGTCGTATCGACGATGACCTTCTGGCGGCGCTCGGTCGTGTTGCCGGCGGGATCGGAGCTGCGGACGATGAGCTCCTGCGCGCCCTCGGGCAGCGTGATCGAGACGGCCGTGCGCGGGCCCGTGGCGTCGGCCTGCTCGCGCGGCGAGCCGGCGACGGTCGAGCTGACGGAGATCGACGCGCCGTCCTCGGTCGCGACCTGCACGCGCAGCGGCTGCTTGGTGACGGCGATGGTGCCGGCCGGCACGTAGGTCGTGTCGCCGACGGGCGCCTTGCCGGCTGCCGGCAGCGCGACGCGCGTGGCGGGTGCGACGGTGTCGACGGTGAAGCTCCACGAGGTGCGCAGCGTGCGCTGGGTCAGGCCGGCGCCACGGACGGTGACGCGGGCGGTGTGCTCGCCGTCAGCGAGCTTCGGTGCCTGGATTGCGATGCGCCCGGATCCGTCGATGTCGATCGCGGGTGCGTCGACCGCTTCGCCATCGATCGTCGCGCTGATGTCATCGGCCGAGATGCTGGCCGGATGTCGCACGTCGAGCCGCAGCTCCGGCGCTGCGGCAGCCGTCAGCGTGCGGGGGCCGCGCAGGTCGAGCACGGGGTTGGTCAGCCAGGCCGCAACCACGGCTCCGACGATCAGCACGAGCGTGATGGCGCCACCGATCACGACGCCGGGACGGCGCAGCAGTGGGCGCTTCACGTCCCGTTCGGAGGCACGGCGCGGACGCGCGGATGGCTCCGGGAACTCCGGCATCGGGAGGGGACGGACTGGGCGGCGGGTCTTGGTCAAGGTAGGGCGCACGATGTCTGCATGGTAGGTGCCAGCCAGATCGTCGAACACCATGTGCGCCACTAGCGCGCCGTGGGCGGCCAGAGCTGCGGCCGGGCGTGGCCGCTCCGCCCACTGCGAATCAGGTTCGCGGCAGGCGTCGCAGCTTCAGTCGCCAGACGCGCCACATCGCTTCCAGCACGATCGAGCTGGTCATCTTGGATTCCCCGTACTCACGATCGATAAAGGTCACCGGTACCTCGCGTACGCGAAAGCCCGCACGAACCGTCCGGTACTTGAGCTCGACCTGGAACATGTAGCCCGACGCCTCGATGCCCGCGAGGTCGAGCTGCTCGAGCACGTGTCGGCGGAAGACCTTGAAGCCGGCGGTCATGTCGCGCAGCTGGAGGCCGAGGATGGTGCGTGCGTACCAGCTGCCACCCTTGGAGATCAGCTGGCGATACCACGGCCAGCCCTTCACGCCGCCGCCCGGGACGTTGCGGCTGCCGATCACCAGGTCGGCGTCGGCGGTCGCCGCGACGAGCCGGTGCACGTCCTTCGGGTCATGCGAGAAGTCGCAGTCCATCTCCATGATCAGCTCCGCGCCGCCCGCGAGCGCGACCTCGAAGCCGGCCAGGTAGGCGCGGCCGAGGCCGTCCTTGCTGGTGCGGTGCAGCACGCGCACCCAGTCGAGCTCCTCGGCGAGCCGGTCGGCGATCGCGCCGGTGCCGTCGGGTGAGCCGTCATCGATCACGAGCACCGTCATGTCGAGGTCGTGGGTCGCACGCTCCTCGGCCAGGGCGCGGATCATCCGCTCCAGGTTCTCGAGCTCGTTGTAGGTCGGCAGGCAGATCCAGAGATTGGTCACCCCCCGACCGTTCCCGGCCACGCCCCAGCCGGAACGTCGCGCTTCCCACCCGAGCGGGAGTGGGCGGGCGGGTAGTCTTGCGGCATGCGCAATGCCGACATCGCCGCCGCCTTCTCCGAACTCGCCGAACGCCTCGCGCAGACGGACACCAAGCCGTTTCGCTACCTGGCCTACACCAAGGCCGCGGAGCTGTTCGCGCAGCTGCCCCAGAGCGTGCAGCAGCTGAGCGAGCGCGGCGAGCTGGGCGAGCTCGACGGCGTCGGCCCGGCGATCGTCGAGAAGGTCGCGCAGCTGGTCGAGACCGGAACCTTCCCCGCGCTCGAGCGCGCACGGGCGGACGTCGACGACACGCTGCTCGCGCTGACGCGCCTGCCCGGCGTCGGCCCCGCCACCGCCCGCAAGATCTTCGCGCTGCTCGACGGGGAATCCTTCGAGTCGCTCGCCGAGCGCGCCAAGCTCGGCACGCTCGAGCCCGCCCCCGGCCTCTCGGCCAAGGTGATCGCCGCGCTCGCTGACCATGGCGCTGCCGGAACGTCCGACGCGACGTTGAGCGGCGTGCCGACCGACGCCGCCGGTGAGCCGCTGCCCGGGCCGTGGATCCTGCGTGACCAGGCGCTCGTGCTGCAGGAGGCGACCGCCGAGCTGCTCGAGGGCATCGCCGACGACCCGGCCGCGAGCGGCGCCTACGTGCGCGGCTGTGAGCTGCTGCGCGGCGTCACCGTCGTGGCGACTGTCGACGAGCTCGAGCCCGCGGCCCATGCACTCGTCGAGCGCGCCGAGGCCGGCGGCTGGATCCGCTCCGACGACGGCCCGCTCGTGCCCGAGCCCGAGCCGGGCCTCGAGCGCCTCTCCGCCACCGTCTCGCTGATCGCCCCGACCGGGATCCCCGCCCATGTCGTGCTCGCGACGCCGCAGCAGCGCAACCGCGCCGAGTCGCAGGCCGCCGGCCCGATCTCCTGGCTGCCGCTGTCGCTCAGCGCCGACCACGCGAACGTTCCCTACGAGCTGCGCGAGCGCGTGCTCGCCGGGCTCGATCCGGAGCTGATCCCCGCCGACCTCGTCACCGTCGCTGACCTGCGCGGTGAGCTGCACGCGCACTCGGACTGGTCCGATGGCCGCGCGACGATCATCGAGATGGCGCGCGGCGCCCGCGAGCGCGGCGACGAGTACTTCCTCGTCACCGACCACTCCGCGCCGTACGCGATGGTCGGCGGCCTCGACGATGCGCGCCTGCTGGCGCAGGCGAAGGAGATCGCCGCCGCCAATGCGACGCTCGCGGCCGAGACCCGCGACGAGGGCGCGCCCGCCTTCCGTGTGCTGCACGGCAGCGAGGTCGAGATCCTTGCCGACGGCCGGCTCGGCCTCGCCGACGCGACGCTCGAGCGCCTCGACTGGGTCGTCGCCTCGATCCACGTCTCGCAGAAGCAGCCTGCCGACAAGCTGCTCGAGCGCATGCGGCTCGTGATGGAGAACCCGCTCGTCGACGCGATCGGCCACCCGACCAGCCGTCGCCTGCTGCGCCGGCATCGCACCGCGCTGGACGTCAGCGCGCTCATCGACCTGGCGGTCGAGCACGACGTCGTGCTCGAGGTCAATTCCAACCCCGACCGGCTCGACCTCGACTCCGAGCAGGCCGCGCTCGCCCTCTCACGCGGCGTACGCCTGACGATCAACACCGACGCCCATCGCGTCGCCACGCTCGACTACCGCCACCATGGCGTCGCCGTCGCGCGCCGCGCCGGTGCCCGCGTCGGCGACGTGGTCAATTGCCTGCCGGTCGAGCAGCTCCTGGCGGGACGCCGTCGCGCGAATCGCTGATCGATGGTACTGTGGTGGGGCAGCACGCCATTCGGGCGTCTGGGGTTGTTTCGTCGCCTGCGGTGATCTCCAACCCGCTCTCCACGAACGACCACGCCCAACTTCGGGCAGTCAGAAAGCATCCATGACCCACACTTCCTTTGGTCCCGGCGTAACGCCGGCGACCGCCGAGGCGCTCCTGCGTCGCGGCATCACCAGCCTCTTCCCGATCCAGGTCGACGTCGTTCCCGTCGCCGACACCGGACAGGACATCCTCGCCCGCTCGCCCACCGGCTCGGGCAAGACGATCGCCTTCGGCATCCCGCTCGTGCAGGCGCTCGACCCGAACATGAAGGGCGTCCAGGCGCTCGTGCTCGTGCCGACCCGCGAGCTGGCGGTGCAGGTCGGCGAGGAGCTCTCCTCGCTCAGCACCGAGGCCCGCGTCGCCACCGTCTACGGCGGCGTCAAGCAGGGCAGCCAGGTCACCCAGCTGCGCACCGCCAACATCCTCGTCGCCTGCCCCGGCCGGCTCGAGGACCTGATCCAGCAGGGCTACGCCAAGCTCGATCGCGTGCACACGCTCGTGCTCGACGAGGCCGACCGCATGCTCGACATGGGCTTCGTGCCGATCGTCGAGCGGATCCTCGCCAAGGTGCCCAAGCAGCGCCACACGATGCTCTTCTCGGCGACGCTCGATGAGCGTATCGAGCAGGTCGCCTCGCGCCACACCAACAATCCGGTGACGATCGCCACGGCCCCGCCGTCGGCGCGACCCAACACCGTCGACCATGCCTTCCTGCCGGCCGTGCACGAGGACAAGACCGACCTCCTGATCGACCTGCTCGAGGCGGAGGAGCGCGACCTCGCCGTCGTCTTCGTCCGCACCAAGCGTGGTGCCGCCCGCATCGCCAAGCGTCTCGCCAAGCGTGGCCTGCGCACCGCTGCGATGCATGGCGACATGGTCCAGAACCAGCGCCTGCGCGAGCTGCGCCGCTTCGAGAACGGTGAGGCCGACGTGCTCGTCGCGACCGACGTGTTCGCGCGCGGCATCGACCTGGACCGGATCACCGTCGTCATCAACTTCGATCCGCCCGGCGAGACCGAGGACTACGTGCATCGCGCCGGTCGTACCGGTCGCGCAGGCCGCGATGGCCTCGCCGTCACCTTCGTGATGGATGACCAGCGCGCCGACGTGCAGAAGATCGCCGACGAGCTCGGTCTCGTCGATGAGTTCACGCGCAACGGCCTCGAGTACGTCGAGAAGCGCGTCGGTGGCTCACAGACCCGTGCCGCCACCGGCCGCCCGCGCCGCAACCGTGGCGGGCGCTCACGCGCCGGCGCACGCTAGGCCGGTGCGTAGAAGCGCTGCAGCGGGGAGCTGAGCTCACCCGGCAGCTCGCCGCCCTCGCCCGACTGGGCGAACGACGCGAGTGAGGCGAACATGTCGGCACCCTCGTCGCCGGTGACGGCTCCGGCGTTGCCGGCAGGGGTGTTGGCGGGTGCGCCGAGCACACCGATCCGGCCCTGCTGGATCTCGCGGCGCGCGAGGTCGCGCACCTCGCGGTACTTGCGACCGAGCACCGCGAACGAGCTCTGGTTGGCGACCTTCTGGAAGGCCTCCATGAAGCCATCCTTCTCCTGCGGGCTGCGCAGCGACTGGTCCTGCCAGTAGGCCCGCGCCAGCACGCCCAGTGACGGGTTGTGCTGCGTCGCATCGAGCGCGAGCGTGCGGGCCGACAGGTCGAGCTTCGGCACCTCGCCGGGATTCGTCAGGCGCACGGCCCAGCCGCTCGCGATCAGCGACTTGGCGTGCTGGGAGAGGCCGAGGCGCTGCATCAGCTCATCGCGCACGGCCAGCGCCTGCGGGCTCGTCGCCGGCAGCGACGCCTTGAGCGTGCCCTCGAGGTTGAAGGCGGACTGCATGTCAGCAGGGGAGCCGAAGCGCGAGAGCAGCTGCGCGGCGACGCGCAGCACGCCGCGCACGTCGAGGCCCTGCGCGCCGAAGGGAAGATTGGCCGCACCGAGCTGGCCGGCGAGGCCGACCACGAACTTGGCGACCGAGAGGCGGCGTGGATCGTTGGGCGCGAGGCTCGCCATGTCGTCGAGCAGCGCCAGGCCGGCGGTCAGCGCGTGCTGCTTGGCCTCGACCGAACCGGGGTTGGCGCGCATCTGCGCGATCGCCGCCTTGAGCCGCGCCTCGCCTTGGGCGAGTCCGTCCTGACCCTCGAGCGCCTTGCCGGCGAAGACGTTGCCGGCTGCCTTGCCGATGCGGTCGACGGCCTGGGCCATCGCGCCGATCGGGTTCTCCGTGAAGCCGGTCGGCTTCGCCTCGACTGCCCGGCGATACACCTCGGCCGCGCCGTCGCTGGGCGACGTCACGGTTCCGGGCGCCTGTGTGGGCGCGATCGGGCGGGTTGTGGGCTGTTGGAGTTCGCTCATGGCATGCGCTATCGGCACGGAGCCTATGCCCCGTTACCGGTACTTCGGCACGTGAGGCCGCTTTGTACCAACGAATTGGCCACAGAACGGCCAACCCGTGGCCGCGCCACCGCGGCGGCTCAGTTGCCGAGCAGTGCGGCGAGGAAGATCGGCACGTCCGACTCGCGCTCCAGCACGTGGTTGGCGGCGGCGACGAGCGCCTCGGGCGCCTCCGAGCCACCGACGGCGATCTTCACGGTGCGGATGCCGCGCGCGTGCAGCTCATCGAGCCCATGGAAGGCGTCGAGGTCGGTCAGGTCGTCGCCGACGTAGACGACCACCTTCGACTCGATGCCGGAGACCGAATCGGCGACGATGCGCACGCCGTCGGCCTTCGTCTTGGAGCCCTTCGGGCGGATCTCGAGCACCTGCTTGGCGTGCTGGACCTCGACCTTGAGCGGATTGAGCACGGTCATCAGCTGCGCCTTGACGTGCTCGGCATCGACGTCCTGGCCGAGCGCGCCGCGCTGGCGGAAGTGGATCGTGACCGTCAGGTCCTTGTCCTCGTAGGCCCAGCCCACGGTCTGCGCGAGCTGCGCGGCGACCGCGACATGCTCACGTGCGGCGACGGCGACCTCATCGAGGAACTCCGTGCCGTCGGGTGCGACGACGTGCATGCCGTGCATGCCGGCGAGCCAGACGCCGTCGACCGGCACCATCTCGCGGGCGCGCTCCACGTTGCGTCCCGTGACGACCGCGACCAGCGCGCACTCATCGACGGCGCGCCGCACGAGTGCGAGCACCGGTTCGGGGACGGCGGCCGCAGCCGGGTCGTCGACGATCGGAGCCAGCACGCCGTCGCAGTCGAGCAGCAGCACGACCTGTGCCGGGTCGACGTTCGCGAGCGCTGCGGGCAGGACGGTGGTGGAGGCATCAGTCATGCGCCCACCCTATCGCCTCAGGCGCGCAGGCCCCGCGCGGCGACGGCCGACATCAGGGTGCCGTATCCCTTGGCGGCATGGCTGATCACGCCATCGGTGCGACCGCTGGCGATGAACTGGTCAGCGTCCTTGAACAGCGCGGTGGCGAGGTGCCGGACCGCCGGGCTGCCGTGCAGCTCCAGCGCGACGGCACCGAGCTGCAGGTTGGCGGGAATCTCGCGCGTCGCCCGGGCAAGTTCGTCGCCACCGAGCTGGCGCAGCTGGGAGAGGTCCTTCACGGCCATCTGCAGCGCGTCGGCGCCGAGCCCCAGGCTCATCGCCCTGGCCGGTGCAGCCGTGGTGGCCGTGCGCAGGCCCTGCGTCGCGACTTCGCGAGCAAAATTCGATACGAGCATGGTGGATCCCCCCGGTGGTGCTACTTTCCCCTACCGATCCATCGGGGCAGCACCACCGGGCGTTCCAGCAACTTCGATTCCCGTATGGGCGGCCTAGCGGCGCTCGACCCAGGTCTCACGCTCGACGACCGGCGCGTCGGTCGTCTCGACGACGTCGCGGCGATTGCGGTCACGCCACGCGTTGAGCACGACCATCGACGAGACGAGGCCGATCAGGCCGACGATCATCAGGATCACGCCGACGGTGTCCCATTCGATGATCATGCCCGCGAAGGGCGTCGAGTCGATCGTCATCGCGAAGGCGAGGATCGCGCCGACCGCCAGCAGAAGGATTGAGGCTCCGATGCCCATGTGTGTGCTCCAGTTTCGTGTCGTGGTTCGTACCTTCCGGAAGTAGCCGCTGCGCGGGGGAGCAAACGCTCGGACTACCGGTATCTCATGGAGTGTGGTCGAATCGCGGGCTGGAGCCCTTGTCTTCGCACGTATGATCCATACATGACGACGATCGAAGAACAGACTGCCCCGTTCGCCTGGAAGCCGACCGCCAAGGTCGTCCAGCACTCCAACCTGTTCGGCTTCCTCAAGCAGCACCAGATCGAGGACCCCGACGCGCTGCTCAAGCGCTCGCAGGAGGATCCCGAGTGGTTCTGGGATGCCATGGTCAAGCACCTCGGCATCGAGTTCACCACGCCCTACACGCAGGTGCTCGACGACACCGTGCCCGAGTTCCCGAAGTGGTTCGTCGGCGGCAAGCTCAACCTCGCCAACGACTGCGTCTACAAGCATGCGCGTGGCCGCCACGCCACCCAGACGGCGATCATCTGGGAGGGCGAGGACGAGGGCCAGCGCCGACTGACATATGCCGACCTCAAGCGTGACGTGTCGATGCTCGCCGACGCGCTGCACGAGATGGGCATCGGCCCCGGAGACGCCGTCGGCGTCTACCTGCCGATGGTGCCGGAGGTCGTCGTCGCGCTGTACGCCTGCGCCGCGATCGGCGCGATGGCCGTGCCCGTCTTCTCCGGCTTCGCCGCCGATGCGATCGCCCAGCGCCTCTCACACTGTCAGGCCAAGGCGGTCATCTGTGCCGACGGCACGCTGCGCCGCGGCAAGCAGGTGCCGATGAAGGCGACCGTCGACCAGGCGGTCGCGCAGGTCGCGAGCGTCGAGCACGTGATCGTGTGGCGCCGGCTCGGGCTCGAGGTGCCGATGACCGCCGGCCGCGACGTGTTCTGGCACGAGGCGCTCGATGGCGCCGACGCCTCACGCCCGCCGCTGCAGGTCGACTCCGAGCACCCCTTCCTGCTCGCCTACACCTCCGGCACGACCGGCACGCCGAAGGCTGCCGTGCACGTGCACGCCGGCTTCCTCGTGAAGGTCGCCGAGGAGGCGCACTTCCAGACCGACGCCGGCCCGCGCGACGTGCTGCACTGGGTGACTGACATGGGCTGGATCATGGGCCCGTGGGAGTGCGTCGGCACGCACGCCAACGGCGGCACGCTGGTGCTCTTCGAGGGTGCGCCCGACTACCCCGATCCCGGCCGGCTCTGGCGCCTGGTCGAGCGCCACGGCATCTCGATCCTCGGCATCTCGCCGACGCTGATCCGCTCGCTGCGCCAGCAGGGCGACGAGCACGTCACCAGCTCCAACCTCTCCTCGCTGCGCGTCTTCGGCTCGACCGGTGAGCCGTGGAACCCCGAGCCGTGGCACTGGCTCAACGACATCGTCGGTCGCGGCAAGGCGCCGATCATCAACCTCTCCGGCGGCACCGAGGTCGGCGCCTGCTTCCTGTCGCCGACGCCGCTGACGCCGCTCAAGCCCGCGTCGCTGGGCAAGCCCTGCTTCGGCATGAGCGTCGAGGTCTGGGACCCGATCACCGGCACCAAGCTGGGACCGGGCGATGGCGTGGGCGAGCTCGTCTGCACCAAGCCGTGGCCGAGCATGACGCGCGGCTTCTACGGCGAGGGCGGCAACGAGCGCTACCTCAAGACCTACTGGTCGGCATGGCCCGGCGTGTGGAAGCACGGCGACTGGGCGTCGATCGACTCCGACGGCATGTGGTACCTGCATGGCCGCTCCGACGACACGATCAACGTCGCGGGCAAGCGGATCGGTCCGGCCGAGTACGAGTCGATCGTGGTCGACCACGACAGCGTCGCGGAGGCTGCGGCGATCGGCGTACCGCACGCCGTCAAGGGCGAGCAGGTCTGGGTGCTGTGCATCATGGCGCCGGGCAAGCGTGCCTCCGATCGCCTGCGCGACGTGCTGACGACGATGATCGGCGACCGCCTCGGCAAGGCCTTCCGGCCCGGCCAGGTCATCTTCGTCAAGTCACTGCCGAAGACGCGCAGCGCCAAGATCGTGCGGCGCGCTGCGCGCGCGGCAGCGCTCGGGGCCGAGCTCGGTGACGTCTCCAGCGTCGAGAACCTCGACAGCCTGCGTGGCATCACGCGCGCCGTCGAGCAGCAGGTCTCGCTCGAGGCGCGCACCGCGTGCATCGAGGCCGCTGCGGCTGAATGACGCGTGGGGCTAGCTGGCGGGGCTGGCGCTCCAGCCGTTGTCAGGACTGACGATCGCCTGGATGCGCGGGTCGGTCCAGTCGAAGTCCTGGAGCGTCTGCGTGGCGAAGGCGTAGTACTTGTTCATGACCGCGATCGGCTTGCCGTTCTCGCGCACGAGCTTGGCGAGCTCGAAGACGCCGTCGCCGGCCTGCAGGATGGCGACGGGCTGGAAGCCGCGGGCGAGCGTCAGGCCGGTGCGACCCAGGTCGCGGGAGAGGTCCTTCGCTGCGGTATAGGCCTCCTTCATCGTGCCGGTCACGCGCTCGAGCGTTTCGCTGAGGCGCAGCGGGACCATGGTGTCGACGGGCAAGTGGTTCTTGTCGAGACGGCTGTAGGTCGTGCTGATCGACGGCGCGGGGCTGGGCGCGGCCATCGGCGCGGGCGCCTGCTGGGTCTGCTGGGTCGGCTGGATCTGCATGGGAAACTCCACTACGAAGGGCCGCGCGCGGCGCGGAGACGGCTCGAGTGTCACGCTGCGGGCACGGCCCGCGCCAGCGCGCGCCCCCTCGTGTGGCCGCAGCTGCCGCCCCGGCGGCCGTCGTCGCCCGCCTCACCGCACTATGTGCTCCCCGCGCGCCTCGACCTGCTGAGCCGCCAGCGCCGCCGACGCGACCGCTGCAGCACGATCGCACACCCCCCGCAGATGATGGGCCATGGGCGACCATATGTCGTCGCTGAGCGCCAATGATCAGCTGCTCTGCAGATGATGGCGTCGCGCTGCGCTGCGGCGAGTGCGGTGTCGCAGGAACAGTGCTCTCGGCACATCACCTGAACCTGCGGCACCTGCGGCCCGGAAGCTTTCGACCGGTTCTTCCCGCTCCTTCGACGGCCGCACGGCTGCGCACGTAGGATCGCCGCAGATCAGGCGACGATGGGGAGCGTACGACGATGACCGAGACCACCACGCCCGCGACGAGCGGCGATGCGATCGAGAACCTGCTGAGCGAGGAGCGCACCTTCGCGCCGCCGGCCGAGTTCGTCGCCAACGCCAACTACGCCGACCCCGCCATCTACGAGCAGGCGGCCGCTGACCCTGAGGCATTCTGGGCGCGCTTCGCCGACAAGCTTGACTGGACGACGCCCTACGAGCGGGTGCTCGACTGGGATGACGCGCCCTTCGCCAAGTGGTTCGTCGGCGGCATGCTCAACGTCTCCGCCAACTGCCTCGATCGCCACGTCGCCGCCGGGCTCGGCAGCCGCGTCGCCTACCACTGGGAAGGCGAGGACGGCGCGCGCCGCGACTACACCTACGCCGACATGCTCGAGATGGTCGAGAAGTTCGCGCGCGTGCTCGTCGACCTGGGCGTCCAGCAGGGCGACCGCGTCGCGATCTTCATGCCGATGATCGTCGAGCTGCCCGCCGCGATGCTCGCCTGCACGCGCATCGGCGCCGCGCACAGCATCGTCTTCGGTGGCTTCTCCGCACAGTCGCTGGCCGACCGGATCGACGACGCCGACTGCCGCGTCGTGATCACCGCCGACGGCGGCTGGCGCCGCGGCAAGCAGGTACGGCTCAAGGAGCTGACCGACGAGGCGCTGCGCCTGACCGACCGGATCGAGCACTGCGTCGTCGTGCAGCGCATGGGCGACGCACTCGACCACCCGCTGGGCTGGGTCGAGGGCCGCGACGTGTGGTGGCACGAGCTGGTCGACGCCGTGACCGAGCCGCAGCCGGCGATCCCGCAGGACGCCGAGCAGCTGCTCTACCTGCTATACACCTCCGGCACGACCGCCAAGCCGAAGGGGCTGATGCACACGACGGCCGGCTACCTGACCGGCGTCGCGGCCTCGATGGAGATGGTGTTCGACGCGAAGCCCGAGACCGACGTCTACTGGTGCGCCGCCGACATCGGCTGGGTCACCGGCCACTCCTACATCGTCTACGGGCCGCTGACGCTCGGCATGAGCTCGGTGCTCTACGAGGGCGCGCCCGACTGGCCGAAGCAGGACCGCAACTGGGAGATCGTCGACCGCTACAAGGTGACGATCCTCTACACGGCGCCGACGGCGATCCGCGCCTTCATCAAGTGGGGCGAGCAGCTGCCCGCCGCGCACGACCTGACCAGCCTGCGCCTGCTGGGATCGGTCGGCGAGCCGATCAATCCGGAAGCGTGGATCTGGTACCACCGCGTGATCGGCGGCGAGCGCTGCCCGATCGTCGACACCTGGTGGCAGACCGAGACGGGCCACCACATGATCGCCCCGATGCCGGCGATCACGCATCCCAAGCCCGGCTGCGCCGCACATGGCATTCCGGGGA
>JAOPYV010000035.1 GCA_025964435.1 Thermoleophilia bacterium
GCGATCATCTTCATCGACGAGCTCGACGCGATCGGTGGCGCCCGCCAGGGCGGCGGCGGTGACGGCGGCAGCCGCGAGAAGGACCAGACGCTCAACCAGCTGCTCGTCGAGATGGACGGCTTCTCCAGCGGCGAGCAGGTCGTGATCATCGGTGCGACCAACCGCCTCGACACGCTCGACCCCGCGCTGCTGCGCGCCGGCCGCTTCGACCGTCAGCTCTACGTCGGCCCGCCGGACGTGAAGGGCCGCCTCGAGATCCTCCACGTGCACACGCGCGACAAGCCGCTCGCCGACGACCTCGACCTCGAGATGGTCGCGCGCCGCACGCCGGGCGCGACGGGCGCCGACCTCGCCAACATCTGCAACGAGGCCGCGATCTACGCCGGCCGCGCCCAGCGCACCGAGATCATCCAGCGCGACTTCGAGCAGGCCTTCGAGCGCGTCGTCGCCGGCATCGCCCAGTCGAAGGTGATGACCCCCGACGAGAAGAAGACCGTGGCGTACCACGAGGCCGGCCACGCGATCCTCTCCTCCTTCGTCGACCCGCCGCGGCCCGTGCATCGCGTCACGATCGTGCCGACCGGCCAGGCGCTCGGCTACATGCTGCACGTGCCCGAGGAGGACAAGTTCACCGAGAGCAAGGAAGAGCTGATCAACCAGATGATCGTCGCGCTCGGCGGGCGCGCTGCGGAGGAGCTCATCTTCGGTCGGATCTGGAACGGCGCTGCCAGCGACCTCGAGAAGGTCACGCAGATCAGCCGACACATGGTCTTCGACTGGGGCATGGGCAAGACCGTGAACTCGCTCGCGCTCAAGGCGAACAACTACTCACTCTCGGAGCGCACCAAGGAGCTGCGCGACGAGGAGCAGCGCGAGCTCGCCGAGCACGCCTACACACGTGCGCGCGAGATGCTTGCCGAGAAGCGCGACCTGCTGGAGGAGCTGGCCCAGGTGCTGCTCGTGCGCGAGTCGCTCGACCAGAAGGAGGTCGAGGAGATCCTCGGCCTGACGCACGTGCGACCGAACTCGATCAACGCTGACGCGAACGCGGAAGCGGTCGCCTTCAGCGTCAGCGGTGGTGGCCCCGATGCGCTGCTCGACGACGGCAAGCCGCTCGACAACGTGCCAATGCCGTGGGACGACGCCGACGACCCGCTGGACTGACGGCGGCGAGGTTCCGCCCACGGGGCGGCTGGGTACCCGACCCAACGCGGCGGCGCCTGCCCGGGTGCCGCGTGATCATTGTTGCGACAGGAGCTTCACCATGGCCAAGGACATTCGAGTCGACCTGGGATTCATCGGCGGAGGCGGCACGGCCGTCGACGTGCCGGAGGACCAGATCGAGGCCTTCCGCGCTGCGCTGACGACGAAGACGGATCCGTGGTTCACGGTGACGAGCTCCGACGGCGCCGAGACCTTCTTCGACCTCTCGAAGATCGTGTACGTGCGCGTCGACTCCGCCTCGCGCCGCATCGGCTTCTCGCACCTGTGACGCAGGAGCGAGACGCGCCCGAGGGCACCGCGCCTGAGGGCATGCAGGACTTCGCTGCGGAAGCAGCGCCCAGCGACATCGCGCCGCCCATCGCGGCGCCGGCGCATCGTGCCGGCCTGCTCGGTCGCCTCGATCGCCTCGACCACTCGCTGACCGAGCGCATCCTCGTGAAGGCGCCGCTCGACGGGCGACCCAAGCGCTGGGTCGTCGTGCTGCGACGCTTCTCCGAGGCGGGCAGCTACGGCGTCGGCTGGATCGTGCTGTTCGCCGTCGTCGGCATCGTCAGCGACGGCCTGCTGCGCGGCGCCGTCGCAGCTGCGCTCGTGGTCGGCATGCTGCTGTTCAACACTGGCATCAAGGGCATCTTCAAGCGGCCCCGCCCGCTGCAGCGCGCGATCGAGCACGCGCCCGCGAGCTACTCGATGCCGAGCGCGCACACCTCGATGGCGATGGTCGGTGCCGCCACGATGCACGTCATCGTGCCCGATTTCGCGGCCGTGTGGTGGGGCATCGCAATCGCCCTGGGCATCAGCCGCGTCATGCTCGGCATGCACTTCCTCGGCGACGTGCTCGCTGGAGCGCTGCTCGGCCTCGCGGTCGGGCTGCTCGTCGCCGCGCCGCTCGTCGCCGCGATCTAGCTCGTGCCCGAAACAGTTGCCTTGCGATTCTCGAAGTACTGGGGACGACCTGGGGAGGACGACATGAGCATTGCCGCACTTGCGCATCCGCGCACCGACGTGGGACCGATGGGCCGGAAGTACGACCAGACGCCGACGCTGATCGGCATGGGCGCCGGAGCCGCCGTCGGCAGCGTCGCCGGCCCGTGGATCGCCCTCAAGCAGATGGCCGATACGGGCGTGGAGGCGACACGCGGGGTCAAGGCGCTCAGCGTCGTGGCTGCCGGCGTGTTGGGCGTCGCCATGGGAGCGCTGCTCGTCGGTGGCGCCGTGGACATCGTCCGCAGCTTCATCCCCGACGCGAAGTAGCTCCGGTCTCGCGCGTCAGCGGTCGCGCTGGGCCAGGCGCGCATCGAGCGCATTGGCGCTGACCAGCACGACGGCCTCACGGGTGCGACATCGCTCTGTGGGGCCATGGTGCGTGCTGACCGCATGCACGAACTTCGGCCACCACGTGCTCTTCGTCGTATCGATCTTCGCGCGCACGGCGGCGGCGAGCAGCAGCTCATGGCCGAGCAGCACGTGGCCGACCAGGCCGCCATCGAGGTCGCGTTCGATCACGCCATCGGTGCGCAGCTCGCGCGCCCGGCCGATGTCATGGAGGAGCGCGGCCGTGACGAGCAGGTTGCGGTCGAGCCGCGGGTGACGGTCGGCTGCGGCGAGGCAGATCGACGTGACCGCGACGGTGTGCTCGAGCAGGCCGCCGAGGTGGGCGTGGTGGTCGGCAGCGGTGGCGGGCGCGCGCAGCAGCTCGTCGCGCATCGGCCCGGACCAGACGGCCTCGACCAGCGCGCGCTGCTCGTCGTGGGTGATCTCACTGGCGAGGAAGTCGAGCTCCCCCGCGAGGTCCATGACGTCGCGCGTGCCGGCAGGGATGAAGGATTCGGTCACCGCGTCGTCGCCATCGGCGTCGAGCTTGTCGAGGCGGCGGATGTCGAGCTGCACCTGCTCCTTGAAGGCGGTGCCCTTGCCGATCGCGCGGACCCGGTCGCCCTCCTGGATGTTCCGATCGAACCAGTCGGCGTTCTTCCAGACGCGGCCCTCGATGCGGCCGGTCGAATCGCTCAGCTCCAGCACGAGGAAGGCGTCGCCGTTCTTGTCGTGGCGGCGCTGCTTGCGCACGACGGCGTAGACACCCTCGACGGGGCGTCCTGCCTGGACATCTTCGATGCGTACGTCGCCTGCCACCGTTGGATCGTACAGGTGTCGCCCTCCCGCAGCGTCAGGACATGAAGCGGTCGTTCCTGCGTCATTCCCCGCTGGCGACCGCATCCGGTGGCGCCTGCGGCTGCAGGCTTCGAACAGGCAGTAGCCCGAGCTCCACCTGGGAGGGTGAACATGACGAGCGTTTCCGCGACCACTCCAACGGCAGCACCCGCACGAACGGGAGCGCCGACCTGTTGCTGCGCGCCGTGTGCGCCCTGCACGCCACGTGCGGCTGCGCCGAAGACGCCGCCTCCGCCTCCGCCTGCCGCGCCACCGGCCGAGACGCCCGCGGTGCCGCCGGCCGACGCTCCCGCAGCGCCCGAGACGCAGTACACGGTGCGGCCCGGCGACAACCTGAGCGTGATCGCCCGCCGGTACGGCCTGACGTGGCAGCAGCTGTACGCAGCCAATCGTGCGGCCGTCGGCGCGAACCCGAACCTGATCCATCCCGGGCTGCAGCTGCGCATTCCCGCAGCGTGACGCGCAGGGGCTGCACTGGGATGTGTGCCGTCGCGGGCTGTAGGCTTCGACCATGGCTGACGCACGCGCATTCCCCTGGCTCCGCTACGACGTCGAAGAGATCGGTGGCGCCGATCCAGGTCGCCTGCTCGCGCCGCCTTACGACGTGATCACCGAGGCGGAGCGCGAGCGGCTCGCGACCGAGGAGCCGCTCGGCTCGATCCACCTCGAGCTGCCGAAGGACGCCGATCCGCAGAACGCCGCAGCCCTGCTGCGCGAGTGGATCGAATCCGGTGTGCTCGAGGCGGGCGAGGTCGGCGTCGCCGTCGTGCGCCAGCGCTTCGTCGGACCCGACGGCGTGCGCCGCACGCGCACGGCCGTCTGCTGCGAGGTCCAGCTCCATGCCTTCGCGGAGGGCATCGTGCTGCCGCACGAGCGCACCTTCGACGCGCCGCGCATAGCACGCACCGAGCTGATGCGTGCCACGGGCGCGAACATCAGCCCGGTCTTCCTCGCCTACCACGACCCGAGCCGCTCGCTCGTCGACCTGTTCGCGTCGGTCACCGATGAGCAGCCCGATGTCACGGGCGTCGATCCCGATGGCACGCAGACCGCCGTCTGGTACGTCACCGACGTCGCGCTCTGCGAGGCCTTCTCGCAGGCGGTGCGCCCGCACCAGCTGCTCATCGCCGACGGCCATCACCGCTACACCGCCGCGCTCGCCTACCGCGACGAGGTCGCCGCCCGCGCGCGCCCCGCGCTGCGCGTCGCCGGCGGCTCCGACCACGTCGGCCCGCCGCACACCTCCTCCTCGTGGCAGGACGGCGTGCTGGCGATGGTCGTCAACAGCGCCGACCCGGGCATCGTCGTCTTCCCCACCCACCGCGTGCTGCGCGGCGTGGATGCCGCACGGCTGGACCGCTTCATCGTGGAGGCCGGCGCGATCGAGGCCGAGCCCTTCGGCGAGGACGTCGAGGCCGCCCTGGCTGCGCTGGAGCTGCTCGACGTTCCCGGCTTCGTCGCCTACGGTGGGGGTCAGGGCGCGCGCCTGCTGCGCGTCCCGGATGAGCTCGACATGCAGCTCGCCGCACCCGACAGCTGTGATGCGTCGCGTCGCCTCGACGTGACGGCGCTGCACGCGCTGCTGCTCGACGGTGGCGCCGTGCTCGCCGACCATGCGCGCGGCGGCGTCGCCTACACGCGGTCACTCGACGAGGCACGCGCCTGGGTCGCGGAAGCGCCCAGCGACACGCTCGCCTTCCTGATGCGCGGCGTCGACCCGGCCGCAGTGCTGGAAGTTGCGCAGGCCGGCGAGGTGCTGCCGCAGAAGTCCACCTACTACTACCCGAAGGTTCCCACCGGCGTCGCGTTCCGCGCCGTCGATCCCGCCCTGCTCGGGCTGGGCTGACGGCGATGCTGCGACGACTCTTCGCAAAGCGGCGAGCCCGCCATGAGCAGCGCTCCGAGCAGACGTCCAACGTCCCGGTGCGCGACACGCCGTCGCCGTCACCGTCATCGCGCAACCTCGTCACGCCCGTCCGGGAACCGAGTGGCGGCGTGTCGACCTTCGACGCAGCCGCTGCAGCGAATCCGGTCTCTGCCGCGGACGCGCCGGCGACGGCGACCGAGCCGCCGCGTCGCCGACTGACACTTCCCGCGCGCGCCCCGCGCTCCGGACTCCTGCCGCCCGCCGGCAGCTCCCAGCTCGCCGGTGTGCAGCTGCCGCCCGGCCGCCAGGTCGGCCGCGTGCTCTCCGACGCGCACGGTGTCGCCGCGCTCGACCTCGCCGGCGCCGTGCTGTGGGTCACCGCCGTGCCGGTCGAGGCGCCGCTCGGGCTCTTCTCGCCGTTGGCCGCCGCCTTCCCCGAGACGGGCCTCTGGCCGTTGCTGACGCGCACGGGCCCCGGCCCGCTCGTCGACGGCGACTGGGTCGACGGGCACGAAGGCATCCAGCGTCCGGAGCCGTCGCCGCCCCAGCTCGATGAGCTACTGGCGCCCGAGGGCGTGCTGCTGCAGCCCAGCGGCCGTGCGAGCTCGCCGATCGCGGCGCTGCGCGAGGCCTCGGTGCCGTCGCGCGTCGCGCTCGTCTCGTGCACGACGCCGGTCCAGGCGATCACCCACCTGGCGTGGCACCCCGACGGGTCACCGACCCATCCGGCGCTGCTCGGCGCGGTGCTGGAATCGTGGGAGCAGCGCTACGGCGCACTGCTCGTCGGCCTCGACGCGACCTCGCTGCTGCTGGTCATCGCCCGCCCACCGGCGACGCACGGCGAGGCGCTGGCCGCCGCCGCCGAGCATGCGGCCCTCGGCGTCCTCGATGCGAGCGACGCTGCGACACGCGACGACTACGCCACCGCGCTCGTCGATTCCGCGCTCTGGCGCCTGCGCTGGTAGCACGCCGCCGGCATCGTCGAGCCCCGCGCCAGCGCGCGTGCCACCCGCCGCGCGATACGATCTACGCATGACTTCACGCCCCGATAACGATGCCATCCTCGCCGAGCTCCGCCGGGTCCAGGATCCCGAGCTGCGCCAGGACGTCGTCACGCTCAACATGATCCGCGACGCGCACTGCGACGAGGACGGCGTGGTGCACATCCACCTGCTGCTGACGACGCCGGGCTGCCCGCTCAAGGCGAGCTTCCAGACGCAGGTCAACGACACCGTCGGGCGCCTGCCCGGCGTCGAGCGCGTCGAGCTCGAGTTCGGTGCGATGGACCAGGCCCAGCGCGAGGCGCTGCGCGCCCACCTCTCCGGCGACCGCCAGCACCGCTCACCCGGCGTGGCGCTGCCTGACAGCTGCCGCATCATCGCCGTCACCTCCGGCAAGGGTGGCGTCGGCAAAAGCACCGTCGCCGCCAACCTCGCCCTCGCGCTGCGTGCCCGCGGCCATGAGGTCGGCATCCTCGACGCGGACGTCTACGGCTACTCGATCCCGACGATGCTCGGCATCCACCAGCGTCCCGTCACCGTCGACGACATGATCGTGCCGCCGGTGGCGCACGACGTGCGACTGATGTCGATCGGCTTCTTCCTCGACGAGGATGCAGCCGTCGTCTGGCGCGGCCCGATGCTGCATCGAGCGCTCGAGCAGTTCCTCGGTGACGTGCACTGGGGCCCGCTCGACTACGTGATCGTCGACATGCCCCCGGGCACCGGTGACATCGCGATCAGCCTCGGCCAGCTGCTGCCGCGCGCGGAGGCGCTCATCGTCACCACGCCGCAGATCGCTGCTCAGACGGTCGCCCGTCGCGCTGCGCTCGGTGCGCTCCAGCTCGACCAGATCGTGCTCGGAGTCGTCGAGACGATGAGTGCGGTCGACGGCGAGGAGAGCATCTTCGGCGCCGGCGGTGGCGATGCGCTCGCCGCGCAGCTCGAGGTTCCCCTGCTCGCGACGATCCCGCTCGACGTGCGCGTGCGCAAGGGCGGCGACTCCGGTGTGCCCGTCACGGCGCCCGCAGCGCGCGCGGACAACGCCGACCTGGCCGATCGCTTCGACGCACTCGCCGCCGCGATCGAGGAGCGACGACCCAAGGTCGTGCTCCCGCCGCCGGCCCCGATGGACCGGATCAAGAAGCCGCTCTCGCTGCTCTAGGAGCCAGACGCGGAGCTGTCAGCCGCGCATCCCGATCGCGCGGTAGACCTCGAGCGCTGCGAGCACGGCCTGCGCCGCGGCCGGCGCCTTGTCGGTCTCGAACTCGATGAACTTCGAGCGACGGTCGAGGAAGATGCGCGTGAAGCCGATCGCCGGTGCGCCGATGTTCGGCGACGGCGTCAGCTGCGTGAGCAGGCCGCTGCCGGTGATCGCATCGTCGAGCGCCTGCGCCGCGGCGCGCTCGGCCGCGTTGGTCGGGTAGGCGCGGATGTGCATGCCCGCGAGGCTGCCATTCACGTACTGCGAGGTGATCCGGTTGCCACCGTGGTCGCCCTTGGCGATCTCCCCGAACGTCACCGTGTCGGTCGTGACGTTGAAGCGGCCCTCGTCGTTCGGACGCCCCGTCGTGATCACGTGCAGGTTGTGGAGCGGCGTCGGCGTCACGCCGCGCGGTGCTGAGGTGGCGACGGGTGCAAGCAACATGTGCGGCACCCTACCGGGTCAGGCGTCGCGCCTGCGACGCGCCCGACGGCGCGTGCGCCAGCCATAGGCGAGTCCCGTCGCGATAGCCAGGGCTGCCACACGAGGCGCACGACGGCGATGCATCGGGGCGCGAACACGGGTCGTGAAGCGCAGGATGCCCCAGCCCTCCTGCTCGGCCAGGGTCTTGAGCTTGCGGTCGGGGTTGACCGCGTAGGCGCGACCGACCGCCCGCAGGAACTGCTCGTCGGTGATCGAGTCGGAGTAGGCGACGCTCTGCGCGAGGTCGATGCCCTGCTCCACGGAGAAGTCGCGCAGTCGGTCCGCCTTCTGCTTGCCGTGGCAGGGCAGCTCGTTCTCGCCGGTGAAGAGCCC
>JAOPYV010000036.1 GCA_025964435.1 Thermoleophilia bacterium
GCATCGCTCGCCTACGGCCTCGACAAGGATGACGAGGACCAGACGATCCTCGTGTTCGACCTCGGCGGCGGCACCTTCGACGTGTCCGTGCTCGAGCTGGGTGACGGCGTCTTCGAGGTGAAGGCCACCAGCGGTGACAACCACCTCGGCGGCGACAACTTCGACAAGGCGCTCGTCGACTGGATGATCAGCGAGTTCAAGAAGGACCAGGGCGTCGACCTGTCCAAGGACCCGGTCGCCCTCCAGCGTCTCTTCGATGCAGGCGAGAAGGCGAAGATCGAGCTCTCCTCCGCGCAGAGCACGCAGGTCCACCTGCCGTACCTCACCCAGGTCGACGGCGAGCCGCGCCACTTCGACACCGTGCTCTCGCGCGCGAAGCTCAACGAGATCGTCGCCGACCTCCTCGAACGCCTGGTCGGACCGACCAAGACGGCGATCAAGGACTCCGGCGTCAAGGCGAGTGACATCGACCACGTCGTGCTCGTCGGCGGCATGACCCGCATGCCGATCGTGCAGGAGAAGGTCAAGGAGATCACCGGCAAGGATCCGCACAAGGGCGTCAACCCGGACGAGGTCGTCGCCATCGGCGCGGCCATCCAGGGCGGCGTGCTCAAGGGCGAGGTCAAGGACGTGCTGCTGCTCGACGTCACGCCGCTGTCGCTCGGCATCGAGACGAAGGGCGGCGTCTTCACGCGGCTCATCGAGCGCAACACGACGATCCCGACCAAGAAGAGCGAGACCTTCTCCACCGCCGAGGACAACCAGCCGAGCGTGGAGATCCACGTCGCGCAGGGCGAGTCGGACATGGTCGCCTACAACAAGACGCTGGGCAAGTTCCAGCTGAGTGACATCCCGCCCGCGCCGCGCGGCCTGCCGCAGATCGAGGTGACGTTCGACATCGACGCGAACGGCATCCTCAACGTGACGGCCAAGGACAACGGCTCCGGCAAGGAGCAGGCGATCAAGATCACCGGCGGATCCGGCCTCGACGAGGCGGAGATCCAGGAGATGATGAAGAACGCCGAGGCACATGCAGGCGAGGCAGCCGCCGCCAAGGAGCTGGTCGAGGCCAAGAACCAGGCCGAGGCACTCGCCTACTCCACCGAGAAGGCGCTCAAGGAGCACGGCGACAAGGTCTCGGACGAGATCAAGGAGACCATCCAGACGTCGCTGACCGAGCTCAAGGACGCGATCGAGAACTCAACCGACCCGAGTGACATCCAGGCGAAGGTCGAGGCGCTCGCCGAGACGTCGCAGGAGCTCGGCAAGGCCGTCTACGAGCAGGCGTCCAGCGAGGCCGACGAGGCGAAGGCTGCCGAGAACGAGCAGCCCGTCGACGAGGACGTCGAGGACGTCGAGGTCATCGAGGAAGACGAGCCGGCCGCCAAGGCCTGAGGTAGTCGACCATGACTGACGAACACGCACACTCACGCTCCGGTCCGGGCGCCACCACTGGCGCCCGGGCAGGAGCCCACGGTATCCAGCCACATGCGCCGGGTCCCGAGGTTCGCCCCACGGACGTGGATCCCACGCAGCCGCTCCCGCTCGATCCGACGCTCGAGTACGTCGCCAAGGCGGACCACGAGGCCGTCGTCGAGCAGCTGACGACGGAGCGCGAGGCGATGAAGGGTGACCTCCAGCGCATCGCGGCCGACTTCGAGAACTACAAGCGACGCGCGCTGCAGGCACGCGAGCAGGCCTCGGCGGCTGCCGAGACCAAGCTGCTCGGCGAGCTGCTCACGGTCATCGATGACACCGAGCGCGCGATCGAGCACGCCGCCAAGCCCGAGACCGCCAAGGAAGCGGTCGTCGATGGGCTCGGCACGGTGCGCTCGCGCATCGAGGGCATCGTCACGTCGCACGGCCTCGAGCGGATCGACACCTCCGGGCACTTCGACGCCCACCTCCACGAGGCGATGATGGTGCAGCCCACCGAGGGCGTCGAGGATGGCCAGATCATCCAGGTGTTCCAGTCGGGCTGGAAGCTCGGCGATCGCGTGCTGCGCCATGCACGCGTGATCGTCGCGGGAGGTGAGTGACCACGTTGGCTGGCCCCGCCACCGATTTCTACGAGCTGCTGGGCGTGCCCAAGGGCGCGTCCGAGGATGAGCTGCGCACCGCGTACCGCAAGAAGGCGCGCGAGCTGCATCCGGACCGCAACCCCGACGACCCCAAGAGCGAAGAGCGCTTCAAGCAGGTCGCCGAGGCGTACGACACGCTCAAGGACCCGGAGAAGCGCAAGCTCTACGACATGGGCGTGCGTGGCGGCAACGGTCGTGGTGGCTTCCCCGGTGGCGCGCACGGCTTCCCCGGCGGTGGTGGGTTCCCGGGTGGGTTCTCCCACGCCGGCGGCGCGGGTGGCATCAACTTCAGCGACCTGTTCGGCAACATCGGTGACCTCGGCGACCTCTTCGGAGGCGCGGGCACGGCGCAGTCGCGACGCCCCAAGCGCGGCGCAGACATCGCGGCGAACGTCCGCCTCTCGTTCGAGGATGCGCTGCGCGGCGTCGAGGTGAAGATCCCCGTCGAGCGTGCCGTGCAGTGTGCGATCTGCCACGGCTCCGGCGCCAAGCCCGGCACCTCGCGCAGGACCTGCCCAACGTGTGACGGCCGCGGCGTCGTCACCACGAGCCAGGGCCCGTTCGCCACGAGCCAGGCCTGCCGCACCTGTGACGGCGCGGGCTCCGTGGTCGAATCGCCGTGCTCGACGTGCCGCGGATCCGGCAACCAGACCAAGGTCGTGCGCTACCGCGTGAAGGTTCCCGCGGGCGTGAAGGACAAGAGCAAGGTCCGGCTCAAGGGCAAGGGCGAGCCCGGCGACCACGGCGGACCCGATGGCGACCTGATCGTCCGCGTCGCCGTCGAGCCCAGCGAGCTGTTCGAGCGACGCGGCGATGACTTCATCGTCGATGTTCCCGTCACGCTTGCCGAGGCGGCCCTGGGCGAGCAGATCAAGGTTCCGACGCCTGACGGACCAGATGTCACCGTCAAGGTCCCTGCTGGCTCCGAGGATGGCAAGCTGCTGCGCCTCAAGGGCCGCGGCGCCCCGAAGGCCAAGGGCGGTGACCGCGGCGACCTGCTCGCACGCGTCCGCATCTCGGTGCCGACGAAGCTCAACGACGAGCAGGCCGACGCGCTGCGCGCCTACCAGCGCGCGACCGACTCGAATCCACGCACGAAGTGGTTCAAGCGGAGCTGACGATGACGCCGCCGCAGATCACCCGGCTCCTCTCGATCGGCATGGTCGCGACGCATGTCGGCGTGCATCCGCAGACGCTGCGCGAGTACGAGCGCCAGGGGCTGGTCATGCCGCAACGCACGCCCGGCGGGACGCGGCGCTACGGGCCCGCGGAGCTCGACCGTCTCATGCGGATCCAGCGACTGACATCGGAAGGCCTGAGCCTCGCCGGCGTGCGCTACGTGCTCGAGCTCGAGGACGAGCTGCGGGAGGCGCGGCGACGCATCGCGGAGCTCGAGGTGCACGAGCTGCACCACTCCGTGTCACTCGAACTCGTACACGTGCCACGCGCGCGGCGGTCCCCCCGCTGGCGCAACCAGGACTGACAAGGAGCAAGCAGATGGATGCAGAGAAGCTCACCACGCGCGCACGCGAGGCCCTGGCCGGAGCGCTGCGCCAGGCCGAGGCCCGCAACAACCAGGAGCTTGCGCCGCACCACCTGCTGCTCGGCCTGTTCGACCTCGAGCCCGGGATCGAGCGCGACGCTTTGACGGCCTGCGGCGTCGACCTCCCCGCACTCCGTGCCAGCGCAGACGCGGCGGCGGCGAAGCTGCCCAGCGTGTCGGGTGCGACGAACCTGCAGCCGCAGCCCGGCCGCGCGCTCCGCACCATCCTCGACGCCGCGGAGGCCGAGGCGAAGACCTGGGGCGACAGCTTCATCGCCGGTGAGCACCTGCTGCTCGCACTGGCCGCTTCCTCCGGCCCGATCAAGGGACTGCTCGCCGACCACGGCGCATCCCACGGCGCGCTGCTGACCGCCCTGCGCAAGCTGCGCGGCTCACGCACCGTCGATTCCGCCGACGCCGACGAGCAGTACAAGACGCTCGAGAAGTACGGCCGCGACCTCACCGCCCTCGCACGCGACGGCAAGCTCGACCCGGTCATCGGCCGCGATGAGGAGATCCGCCGCGTCATCCAGGTGCTGTCGCGTCGCACCAAGAACAACCCGGTGCTGATCGGCGAGCCGGGCGTCGGCAAGACCGCGATCGCCGAGGGCCTCGCCCAGCGCATCGCAACGGGTGACGTGCCCGAGACGCTGCAGGACCGGATGCTCTGGTCGCTCGACATGGGCGCACTGCTGGCCGGCGCGAAGTACCGCGGCGAGTTCGAGGAGCGCCTCAAGGCCGTGCTGCGCGAGGTGCAGGAGGCCGAGGGCGGCATCGTCATGTTCATCGACGAGATCCACACCATCGTCGGCGCCGGCAAGACCGAAGGTGCGATGGACGCCGGCAACCTGATGAAGCCGATGCTCGCGCGCGGGGAGCTGCGCGTCGTCGGCGCGACCACGCTCGACGAGTACCGCACCGGCATCGAGAAGGATCCCGCGCTTGAGCGACGCTTCTCCCCCGTCTTCGTCGGCGAGCCGTCGGTGCCCGACACGATCGGCATCCTGCGCGGGCTCAAGGAGCGCTACGAGGCGCACCACAAGATCCGCATCACCGACGGCGCGCTGGTCGCTGCCGCGCAGCTGTCGCATCGAT
Source organism: Thermoleophilia bacterium (assembly GCA_025964435.1). GTDB lineage: Bacteria > Actinomycetota > Thermoleophilia > Gaiellales > SKUG01 > JAGQUL01. The sequence continues at coordinate 4,720 of JAOPYV010000036.1, forward strand.
ATATCGCCGACCGCCAGCTCCCGGACAAGGCGATCGACCTCATGGACGAGGCAGCATCGATGCTGCGCATGGAGGTCGACTCCAAGCCCGAGGAGCTCGACCGCACCGAGCGCCGCATCGACCAGCTGATGATCGAGTCGGAGCTGCTCAAGCGCGAGACCGACGACGCCTCCAAGGCGCGTCTCGCCAAGCTCGAGGAAGAGATCGCCGAGCTGCGCGCGATCGCCTCCACGCTGCGCGCGCAGTGGGAAGGCGAGAAGGGCCTGATGGACGAGATCGGCGCGCTCACCGAGCGGCTCGAGCGCGTCCGCTTCGAGGCGGAGCAGGCCGAGCGCATCGCCGACTACGAGACCGCCGCACGCCTGCGCTACGGCGATGCAGCCGACATCGAGAAGCAGCTGACCCAGTGCCGCGAGCGCCTGGCCGCCGTGCGCGCCAACGGCGACGAGCTGCTCAAGGAAGAGGTCGACGCCGAGGACATCGCGTCGGTCGTCGGTCGCTGGACCGGCATTCCCGTCGCACGCCTGCTCGAGGGCGAGGCGGAGAAGCTGCTCGCGATGGAGGAGCGTCTCCACACCCGCGTGATCGGCCAGGAGGAGGCGGTCACGGCGGTGAGCGACGCGATCCGTCGCTCGCGCGCGGGACTTGGCGACGAGGCACGGCCGATCGGCTCGTTTCTGTTCCTGGGTCCGTCCGGCGTCGGCAAGACCGAGCTCGCCCGCTCGCTGGCGGAGTTCCTCTTCGACGACGACCAGGCGATGGTGCGCATCGACATGTCGGAGTACATGGAGAAGCACTCCGTGTCGCGCCTGATCGGCGCGCCGCCCGGCTACGTCGGCTACGAGGAGGGCGGGCAGCTGACCGAGTCGGTCCGACGTCGCCCGTACTCGGTGCTGCTGCTCGACGAGATCGAGAAGGCACATCCCGACGTCTTCAACGTGCTGCTGCAGGTGCTCGACGACGGTCGACTGACCGATGGCCAGGGCCGGACGGTCGACTTCCGCAACACCGTGATCGTCATGACGAGCAACCTCGGTTCCGGGCATCTCACGCTCGGCGTGCTCGATGACAGCGCCCGCGAATCGGTGCTCGCCGACGTGCGCGAGCACTTCCGCCCGGAGTTTCTCAACCGGCTCGATGAGATCATCGTCTTCGCCCCGCTCGGCACCGACCAGCTGCGGGCGATCGTGCAGATCCAACTCCAGCGCGTCGCGCAGCGGCTCGTCGATCGCGACCTGACGCTCGAGGTCACCGACGCTGCCGCAGAGGCGCTCGCACGCGCGGGCTACGACCCCGTGTACGGTGCGCGTCCGCTCAAGCGCTCGATCCAGCGACTGCTGGAGAACCCCCTCGCGCAGCGACTGCTGGCCGGCGAGTTCTTCCCCGGCGACACGATCGAGGTCGATGTCAGCGACGGCGGCGAGCTGCCGCTGCGCTTCAGCCGGCGCGTGCGCACCGAGGCCTGAATCGCGCGCTGCTCCGTAACGACGTGAGGCGCCAGACAAGCTGGCGCCTCACGAGCAGTGCGTTGGAGTGTCAGGTCAGACGAACGGACCCTGGTGCGGCGGCGTGTCGTCGCCGTTGGTGGTCGGCGGCGTGGCCGGCGGGATCGTCGGCGGCACTGCCGGCGGCTGGTAGGACGGCGGCGGGGTTCCACCCGGTGCTGCTGGCGGTGCGTAGGACGGCGCACCTGCGGCGGCATCCGATCCCGGCTCGAGGCCCGGGTGTCCGCCAGCAAGCTTCGTCTCGACCTGATGCCAAGCAGATTCGATGGCCGTCGCGAACAGGACCTGGACGCCCAGCAGCAGCACGACCAGGGCAGCGAACACGCCGAGCGGCGCGGAGATGGAACCGAGGATGGCGCCGATGATGACGGACACGATGACGATCGGCAGTCCGATGGCGAGACCGATCACGATCCAGACGCCCAGCGTTCCCCACCAGCTCCCGGTGACCGCTTCCTCGCTTCGTGCGTAGGCAGCATCATGGGTGGCCTCGCCACTGCCGGCGATCACGGTCGCGTAGATCCATCGGATCGAGAGGTAGATGAAGTAGATGCCCGCAGCGAATCCGAGCAGGGCGCCCAGTGCGGTGTGGACGATCGAGCCGACTGCTCCGGCGACCTGCAGGCCCGCGAGGAGCCAGACCTTCGGCGTCAGGAGCTTGACGTGGTCGATCGTCGCGGTCATCGAGGCGCCGGGGCTCGGCAGGTCGAGCGCAGCGCCGTGCCGCTCGCGGTGGAGCCGGCCTGCGACCATGGCCGAGAGACCGGTGCCGATCAGGAATGTCGCGAGGGTCGAGACGATGCCGATCAGCTGGTACAGCGCCATCTCCCCCTTCGACACGCCGTCGAAGTCGATCGCGGCGAACGCGCTCAGGGAAACGGTGACGTCATCGGTGTCGATGATGCCGCCCTGCACGATGCTCGCGCCCAGCGCGATGACGCCGGCGACGACGAGCGGCACGATGGATGCCGACACGATCGGCCCCACGCGCTCGAATCCGCGCGAGTAGCCCTCGGAGATGGTGGTGCCGATGTCTGGAGTCGCCATGGTGGGGTCCTTCGAAGGTTCGAGCGTCAGGTGTCGCGCAGCGAGATGCCCGCAATCGTCCGTAATTCAACGCGTCGTCGAAGAACCCTGCGCGCGAGGATCAGGCGGCGAGCTTGGAGTGGTCCATCGTGCAGCCGGCCATGCCGCACTGTCCGACGGCCGCAGCTGTCGGTCCGCCGGCGGTGACCTCGGGCGTCGGCGCAGGTGCGCCGGCTGCCGGGGCTGCGCCGCCGGCCTGGAGCGCGGCGGCGTACTGGTTCACGAGCGCCGTGATCTGCGCGATCAGGCCCGGGAGCGCGGCGATCGCCTGCTCGCGCGTCATCTGGGTGCCCTGTACGGCATCGATCGCACCGCCGCCGCTGACCTGCGCCTGCGGCGCGGTTCCGACCGTCTGCTGCCCGGTCACGACGCCGGGATTGCCCTGGATCGCACCCGGCGTGCCGGATGCGACCATCGTGAAGGCGCCGGGCGTGGCGTCGGGCGTTCCGACGAGGCCCCCAGCGGAGACGATCTCGTAGATGCTGCCCTGCGCGGCGGTTGCCTGCGGCAAGGTCCCCATGACGGGTGTGATGGCGGTCATGTCGGCGTTCCCTTCCAAGGTGGCTGCACGTGGCGTCGTGCAACCGCAAGGACCGGTGTTCGGCGTGGTCCTGCAACCAGCGTGCACCGACTCTCCCGGCGCCGCAAGGGGGAACCGTCGCGGATGCGTCGGTTGCGATGCGTCCAACATGCTCGCCATTCGCTCAAGCGACGAGATACCGCCGCCGATGCCCCTCCTGACCAGTATCGACCAGGGGTACAAGTGGCGGAAGCCCTTTCACAGAGCGACATCGATTCGCTGCTCGCAATGGCTGCGGAACATCCCGCTGCCGGCGCAGGCACGGTCGATGCTGCCGCGACCCATGCTCCTGGCTCCGCGCCGCTGCCCCTGTCACGGCGCAGCGAGCGCCAGCGCTACGTCCGCAAGATGGACTTCGCCCGCCCCTCCAAGTTCAACAAGGACCAGCTGCGCACCCTGCAGATGCTGCACGAGTCCTTCTGCCGTCGCGCCTCCACCTTCCTCTCCGGCAGCGTTCGCTCGCTCGTCGAGGTGTCCGTGACCGGCGCCGAACAGATTCCCTACGGCGACTTCGTCGCGTCGCTTCCCGTGCCGACCTTCACCAGCGTGCTGGAAGTGTCACCGCTCGGCACGAACGCGATGGCCTCGATCGACCTGCCCCTGCTCTTCGCCATGATCGACCGCATGCTCGGTGGACCTGGCACCAACCCCGCCCGCGTTCGGGAGCTGACCGACATCGAGGCCGGCCTCGCGTCGAACCTGATGGAGCGACTGCTCGATGAGCTGAGCGGCGCCTGGGGCGAGCTCGTGCCGATCGAGTTCCGCCTGCGCGGCATCGAGATGAACGCCCAGTTCGCCCAGATCGTTCCGGCCTCCGAGCCGAGCGTGCTCATCATCATGGAGCTGTCGATCGGGACCGCGACCGGTTCGCTGTCCATCTGCCTGCCCTACCGCTCGATCGAATCGGTCGTCGGCAACCTCGCGGCGCATCGCTACTTCGCCACCGGCGAGCACCAGCCGAGCAATCGCGCAGCGCTGCTCGCCAGCCTCGAGAAGGTGACGATGCCGGTACGCGCCGAGATCGGCGCCACCAACGTACCTGTCGAGACGGTCCTGAACCTGCGCCCCGGCGACGTCGTCCCGCTCGGTCGACGCGTCGAAGAGGGTGTGCGGCTCGTCGTCGGATCCACGCGTGCCTACAGCGCCCTGCCCGGGCGCGATGGCGGCCGTGTCGCCGTCCGCATCGTCGAACGGCTCGATCCCGACGGCGGGGTCTCCTGATGACCACCCCCACGCCACCCTGGCAGGACTACCGCGACATCGCCGAGACGATCGGCGATGCGTATGTCGACGGACTACGCACGACGCTCGGCTCGAACGCGAACCTCGGCAAGGTCGGAAGCTTCCAGCCCGAGGAGATGCTCGCCGCACGACCGATGCCGGTGCACGTCACCGTCATCCGGTTCGGTGCGCCGCTGCGCGATGTCGCGGTGCTGCTCGCCTCGCACACGACCGAGGTCACGACCCAGCTCGCCCTGGCAGGCGCCGAGCGTGTGGCGCGCGCCTTCGAGGTCGACTGTGACGTCTCCGTCGAGGCGGCCGTCGACTTCGCCGACCTCGATGTCGCGATCGAGCAGTGCGATGCACTGTGGCTCGAGGCGTCCTACAACTTCGACCTGCCGATGGGCGATGCACGCCTGGTGATCGGCACCGGCCTGCTCGAATCGATCAACAGCTTCGTCAAGGGCGTTGCCGATCCGTTCGCGGATGGTGCCACGCTCGTGCCGGCCGTGTTCGATGGTCCGGCCATGGAGACGCTCGACATGCAGGGCGGCGCGCCCAAGCCCGCCGTCGCGGCACCCGCTGCTGCCTCCGGGATCGATGACCTCGATGCACTGCTCGCCGAGCAGGAGCTCGCGGACGCCGACCTCGTCCCGACCTCAGCCGCAGCTGCCGTCGCAGCCCCCGTTTCCGCCGCTGTCGCTGCACCCGCAGCCGCTTCGGCCCCGGACACCCGCCACAGTGCCGCCCACTGGGCATCGTTGCTGAGCGGCGTGGAAGTCGAGCTCTCCGCCGAGCTGGGCAGCACCGCACTGTCGCTGGGTGACATCACGTCGCTGATGAGCGAGAGCGTGCTCACGCTCGACCAGCTGGTCGACGAACCGGTCACGGTCCACGTGAACGGGACGCGCTACGCGACCGCACGTCTCGTCGTCGTCGACGGCGAGTACGGCATCGAGATCCTCGAGGTCCTCGAGCAGCCGGCGTTCATCGCCACCACGCTCGCGGCCTGAGCACCACAGCCGCCGTCGCACCCTGAGCCTCCGGGCACGCTGACGCCGCCTGCCGGTCGGCTACGATTGCGGCATGAGCGACGCCGCCCCCACGAGCACGACCCCGCATGCGCACGACGAGGACGAGGATGTCCCGTGCTATCGACACCCGGATCGCCTGACGGCGATCCGCTGCGTGACCTGCGATCGACCGATCTGCATCGAGGAGTGCGCGACCACGGCCGCGGTCGGCTTCAAGTGCCCCGACGATGCCCGCACCTCGCGCGCGGCGCGCGGCGAGGTGCCGACCTCGCGCCTGCTGCGCGGCTCGCTGGCCGGCATCGCGACGGCCGTCGTGCTCGGCGCCGTGCTCGCGTACTTCAGTCCCGCGTTCCTCGGCATCATCCTCGCCTACCTAGCCGGCCTCGCCGTGGGCGAGGCGACCCGACGCGGGAGCGGCGGGTTCCGCGACCCCCTGCTCGCCAAGGTAGGAGCCTGGGCGGCGTTCATCGGCATGCTCGCGCTGCCGCTGCTGGCCATCGTGACCGGCCTCGACGAACCCGCCGACCTGGCCCGCCTCTTCTGGCCACTGGTCGCCGCCATCGCCGCGGCCGTGGGCGCCTACTCGCGCGCTGCCTGAGCGCGGTACTGGCATCGCTCGATGCCACTGCACGGCGATGCGTATCGGAATGCGCCACGCATGGCCCCCGTAACGACGTAGCGGCCGAGATCCCGAGGGATCTCGACCACGTACGTCCTGAGTAACACACCACCAGCCAGTTGCCTGACGAGGTGGAGCTTCGCGCCGTCAACCCTTGGGTCGGTCCTACTGGAGGAGGCTCAGCACGCCCTGGCTGGACATGTTGGCCTGGGCCAGCATCGCGGTACCACTCTGCTGCAGGATCTGCAGCTTCGTGAAGGTGGTCATTTCCGCCGCCATGTCGACGTCGCGGATTCGGCTCTCGGCTGCCATGAGGTTCTCCTGGTAGATGCCGAGCGCGTTCACCGTGTACTCGAGGCGGTTCTGGATCGCGCCGAAGGTGGAACGCGCCGTGGACAGGTCGTCGGTCATCACGTCGAGGTCCGCGATCACCGTTGCCATCGAGGCCGTGGTGCCGGTGTTGAAGTCGGTGAAGATGGTACCGATGGACGCGGCGACGTCGACCGCCGGGATGCCGAGCTGATCGCTCGCAGCCTGGTTCGGACCGACCTGCAGCGTCGCCAGGATGGTTGCCGTGACAGCGCCCGGGGCCAGCAGCGAGATGCCGTTGAAGCTGGCCGCGCCGATCATGCGTCCCACCTCAGCCGAGAGCTGGGCGACTTCCGCGGTGATCGCTGCACGTGCCTCGGGGCCGTTGGTGCCGTTCTGGTACTGGACGGCGAGCTCACGGACACGCTGGAGGATGGAGTGCATCTCCTGCATCGCGCCTTCCGCCGTCTGGACGAGGCTGATGCCGTCCTGGGCGTTGCGCGTCGCCTGGGCCAGACCCTTGATCTGTCCACGCATGCGCTCGGAGATGCCAAGGCCTGCTGCGTCGTCCGCGGCGCGATTGATGCGGAAGCCGGATGAGAGCTTCTCCATCGACTTCGACAGCTTGTTCGACGTCGCACTCAGGTTGCGGTGCGAGTTGAACGCTTCAACGTTCGTGTTGATACGAAGACCCATGAGAGTCTGTCCTCCGTGACGTATGTGGTGGACGGCTCCTCGGCGTGACCCTCGGATCCATCCAGCGGCTTCCTGCCGCCTCGACTTTCGGCTCATCGGCAGCGCACGCCGGTTTCTTGAGAGCAAATTTCACGAAGTGCAAAACTGCATGCACAACGAGCATTCGTGCAGGACGGTTGGAAGCTGCTGGGCGCGGGTAGTCGAACGACATATGGCGCATGGACCCGACGATTTCCTCACCGTGAACGAAGCTGCACGCATCCTGCGTGTCAGCGCCACGACCGTACGCAATTGGGCGGCCGACGGGCGGATCGAGGAGCATCGGACGGTCGGCGGGCACCGCCGCTTCCGTGTCAGTGACGTCCAGCGGCTCGCCCGCATCGTCGTGCCGCAGTCGAAGCCGATCATCCTCGTGATCGATGACGATCCGTCGATTCGCTACGTCCTGCGCGAGGCGTTCAACTCGGTCGGGTTCGAGGTCGTCGAGGCCGAGAGCGGCCTCCTCGGACTCGACGCGCTCGACCATCGCCCGCCGGCGCTCGTGCTGCTCGACATCATGATGCCGGGCATCGATGGCTTCCAGGTCATGAAGTACCTGACCCAGTTCGGCGTCAAGATCCCGGTGCTCGCGATGAGCGCGCTCGGACCTCGCGTCGAGGAACGATCGATGGAGCTCGGCGCCAGCGGCTTCATCTCCAAGCCCTTCGACATCCGCGAGCTCGTCGTGACGGCGCGCCGCGTGATCGAGCAGCACACGGTGGCGCTCGCCGCCGCCAAGCGCGACGAGGCCTGAGCCTCCCCCGCCCCTTCGTTACGGGCCAACGCGCGGCCGCCGTGCAACAGGATCCTGCCGTCGATGCGACAGCTTGGTACAGGCCACCTGACGAAGGGAATCCATGATGGCTCGAGCACTCCGCATCCACAATCGGCGTCGACGCATGCAGCGATGGCTGCGCCGCGAGGCACTGGTACTTGCACGTGAGGCGAAGCAGTTCGAGTGCATGGCAGCCAGTCGTGAGGCGCAGCGCCTCGTGGACATCGTGGAAGGACGCGCAGGCGTCATCTACGAGCTCCGCACGGCGTAGCACGCCTGCTGTCCGTGGCTGGACAACGTAACGACGATGGGCACGATTCACCAGCGGCACTGCCGTACGAACCGCCCATCAGACATACGGCCGCAGGGATTTCGCGGTCACACGTGGTGGTGTGACGGGGGTGTCGTTCCTTTGGGAACGGCGCCCCCGTTCGTCTTCTCGCGCGCGTGCGCGTAGGCGCGCGCGACGCGAGAACGCGAGGACGCGAGAACGCGAGGACGCGAGGGCACGAGGGGCGCGCCATGCATGACGGTCCGCGACGGTTGTCCTGAAACAGCCACGGCACACGTCACGAAGGACAGGTAGCACGAGTCCATCGCGCAGCGTCGTTCCCGGGGGGAAGGTTTGCGATCACTGGTCGGATCGTGCAGGGGAACCACCAGGGGGAGTGATTCAGATGGGAACCACCGTCAATTCGAGTGCCGCAACGCCTGCGCTCAACACCATGCCCGCGACGCAGCAGGGACAGCAGCCGTCCTGGCTCGACAGTGCCCAGCAGCTGATCGGCGACACCAGCGGCTCGGTCATGGGTGGCGGCGCACCGGATGTCGGCGCCCCACCCCAGAAGCATCGCGAGCTGCCGCCCTTCGTGCAGCAGTACCTGCCGGGCGGCGTGAAGAGCACCGTGCCCCAAGACACGTGGGCGGGCTGCTGTGCCATCGGCCAGCGCCCCCAGGAAATCGATTCGTACCCGACCTGCACCGGCTTCGAGCCGCCGGAGGAAGCGCCCGGGAAGTGGACGCCGCCGACGAAGGGCGAACCGCCCGTCCAGGGGCCTCCCAGCAAGGGAGAGCCGCCCATCCAGGGACCGCCGAGCAAGGGCGAGCCGCCGACCAAGGGTGAGCCGCCGGTCAAGGGTGAGGCACCAGGGAAGGCGGACCCCGTGCAGTCAGGCTCCGGAACCGGCGTGACGTACAAGGTCAGGCCGGGCGACTACCTCTCGAAGATCGCACCGCCCCACGGCGTCACCTGGAAGCAGCTGTTCTGGGAGAACCGCGACCAGGTCAAGCATCCCGACCTCATCTTCGCCGGTCAGGTGCTCCGTATCCCCTCGCCGGACCTCGAGGTTCCGGACTTCGAGTACGACGCGATGTTCACCGGACCGTCAGTCGACACGTCGCCGGTCGTGCCGGATGCGCCCGCCAAGTCTGCGACACCGCCCGGCAAGGACGCGCCGCCGAAGGATTCCGGGCCCAAGGACACCGGGCCGAAGGACGCGGGTCCGAAGGATGCTGCGCCGACACCGGCCCAGCCGCCGTCGGCTCCGCCCGCCGCGCCGCCGAGCACGGGCCGACAGTCACCGCCGCCGGTGCCGAACACCGGCGACCTGCCGCCGGCGCTGCCCGGCAGCTGAGCTCAGAGCACGATTCCGGCCGCTTCACGTCGCGGGTCACCCGCGGCGTAGGAGCGGCCGTTTCGCGTTGCGGTGCCATTGGTCGTGCCGAAGTAGGGGTCCAGCTTCGACCACTCGACGACCTCGATCGTCTCGCGCAGGCGCGTGAGCGTCTCGTCATCGAAGCCCGGCTCGGCATGCATCACGGTGCCGTCGTAGGACAGGCGCGGCGCGAGGATCGCCTCCTCGAGCGTGAGCCCGTCCCACATGTGCTGGAAGACCTGCGCGATGGCGTGCGGGATCCGGTCGCTGCCGGCCGAGCCGACCTGGACCAGCGTTCGGGGGCTGGCGAGGATCGCCGGAGTCATCATGCTCGGCACCGTGGAGCCGGGCGGGCGCACGATCGTGTGGTCGTACTCCGCGAGCATGTTGTTGAGCTGGATGCCCGTCCCCGGGATGAACTCGCCCGAGCCGTAGCCGACCGTCGTCGTCGCGCCGCAGACCATGCCATCGGCATCGATCGCGCTGACATGGGTCGTGTTCGGTGACCGCGCGAAGCCAGGGGCTTCGCCATGCGCATCGGTCGGGATGCCGCGATCGTGCATCGTGTCGGCAACCGCGTCGTGGGCACGGTCGGAGCTGAGCGTGACCGTCGGCACGCGCACGATCTCGCCGTCGGCCGGCACGCGTGTGCGGGGCGGGTCGAGGCGAGCGATGACCTCCTGGAGGGCGATGGCGGCCGAGAGCTCCCGGCTGGTGCCCTTGACGTGCTGGGCGCGCGCCGCCTGCAGCAGCTGGACGGCGATGCCACCACCCATCGACGGGCCGGGGTTGGCGTAGACGCGAATGTCATCGATGACGAGCGATGTCGGCTCGCGCTCGATCACCTGGTAGCGCTCGAGGTCGGTGCGTGAGACACGCGCGCCGCGATGGTCGCTCCACGCCATGAAGGCGTGCGCGATGTTGCCTGTATAGAAGGATTCGGCGTTCGTCGCCGCGAGCTCCTCGATCGCGGCCGCGAGCGCCGGCTGGCGGAAGACGTCTCCCTCGCCGCGGAAGCCGTCCTCGATCCCGTAGATCGAGCCGCCGTGGGTGTCGCGCATGATCAGCGGTCCATTGGCCGCGTGCTCGCCGGCCTGGGTGCGGGTCAGCGTGACGCCCTCCTGCGCCAGGGCTGCGGCCGGCGCGAACAGCTCGCGCAGGCTGCGGCGTCCGAGCCGCTCCGTGGCGTGCGCGAGGCCGCGCGGGATTCCCGGCACCGCGACCGAGGCGGGCCCGGTGCCGTACGGCAACACGATGCCGTCGAGCTCGAGCGCGTGGATCTCCCATGGGCCGAGCCACGGCCGAAGCTCCAGTCCCGGCTGGCGCGAGAAGAAGTCGAGCATGACGGGCTTGTCGAGCGAGCCGCCGCCCGCGATCAGGAATCCGCCACCGCCGAAGGAGGTGAGCGTGTTCTCGCAGACGCAGCCCGCCGCGACCATGGCCACGACGGCATCGACGGCGTTTCCGCCGTCCGCCAGCACGGTCGCGCCGACCCGTGCGACCTCTTCATGACCGGCGGCAACGGCCCCGGCCCCACCTGCTCGTGCTGCAACCATCTGTGGAGTGCTTCCTGTCCCATCCGATCCGAGATTCGGAACGTGGCCCTCAAGCGCAGCTGGGAATCCGGACTATGGTAGCATCGCGCGGCTTGCCCGAGTCGCGATTCATGCCCGTGAATACGCCGTTCGAGCAGATTTCCAAGCGCTTCACTCCACCACTTCCCCGTGGCGGCGGAAGCACTCCGCAGGAGAGGTTCACCATGAGCACGATCACCCCGACTTCGACCACCGAGATCGCCCAGGCAGCCGACGTTGCCGGCCTCGAGCTGTTCGACCTGATGAACGAGTATCAGTACGAGCAGGTCGTCATGTGCCACGAGCCGTACACCAACCTGCGCGCGATCATCTGCATCCACAACACCACGCTCGGACCGGCGCTCGGTGGCATCCGCATGTGGCCATACCAGAACGAGCGCGAAGCCATCGTCGACGCGATGCGCCTCGCCCGCGGCATGACCTTCAAGGCCGCCGTTGCCGGCCTCAACCTCGGTGGCGGCAAGACCGTCGTCATCGGCGACCCGCGCAAGGACAAGTCCGAGGCACTGTTCCGTGCGCTCGGCCGCTTCGTCGACACGCTCAACGGCCGCTACATCGCAGCCGAGGACGTCGGCACCGCGACCCAGGACATGGACTACGTCGCGATGGAGACGCCGTACGTCACGGGTATCGATTCCCCGGACGGTGGCTCGGGCGACCCGTCGCCGATGACCGCCTTCGGCGTCTTCCAGGGCATCCGCGCCGCGGCCAAGAAGACCTACGGCACGCACAACCTCGACGGCCTGCGCATCAGCATGCAGGGCTGTGGCCACGTCGGCTCCTACCTCGGTGCACTGCTGCACGAGGCCGGCGCCAAGCTGACGGTGACCGACATCCACCAGGAGAACATCGACGGCGTCGTCGAGGCAACTGGCGCGACCGTCGTCGCTCCCGAGAACATCTACGACGTGCCGGCCGACATCTTCGCGCCCTGCGCGCTCGGCGGCATCGTGAACCCGGAGACGCTCGCGCGCCTCACGGCGAGCGGCGACCTCAAGATCATCGCGGGCGCTGCGAACAACGTGCTCGACAACGACCAGACCGGCCAGCTGCTGCATGACAAGGGCATCCTCTACGCGCCCGACTACGTCATCAACGCCGGCGGCCTGATCAACGTCTCCGAGGAGCTCGGCGGCTACAACGGCGACCGCGCCAAGAAGCGTGTCGAGAAGATCTACGACAACCTGACCCGCGTCTTCGACCTGGCCACCGACCTCAACATCCCGACGCACCAGGCGTCGGAGAAGGTCGCGCTGGATCGCATCGCGAGCGTCCGCCCGATCGCCGACGTGTACACCGGCCGTGCTCGCACGAGCTGGCAGCACAAGCCGATCGCACTGCAGGGCTGAGACCCGGTGTTCCTGCCGCTGCGGGACGCGCTACCGACGATCCGGTTCCCATGGGTGACGATCGCGTTGATCCTGGTCAACGTGCTGGTCTACGTCGTGGGACTGCTGCCTGCGGAGACGCAGGTGGAAGGCTCGACGCGCACCATCTCGCGGCATGACCTGTGGGTCGCCGAGTACGGGTCGATCCCCTGTGAGCTGCTGGGCAACTGCGCCAACCAGCCGGGCAGCGTGGTGATCGACGGCGGCCTCTTCGACACCACGCCGCGCACCGTGCTGGCACAGGTCGACCAGCATGCCCCCGCGCTGACGCTCATCACGAGCATCTTCCTGCATGGCGGACTGCTGCACCTGCTCTTCAACATGCTCTTCCTGTGGGTCTACGGCAACAACGTCGAGGACGCGATGCACCGGTTGGGCTTCCTCGCGTTCTACGTGCTGGCGGGCCTCGCCAGCGGGCTGGCACAGGCGCTCGTCGTGCCGAACGCAGGCGTGCCGCAGGTCGGTGCGAGCGGTGCGATCGCGGCGGTGATCGGGGCGTACCTGGTCCTGTATCCGCGCGTGCGGATGTGGACGATGATCATCCCGCCGATCCCGCTGCTGCTCTGGCTGCCGGCGTGGCTCGTGGCCGGCGTCTGGGGCATCACGCAGTTCCTGGCCACGTGGCAGAGCGTCTTCGCTCCGACGGCGCTCGATGGCGGCGTCGCGTACATGGCGCACTTCGCGGGCTTCGCGCTCGGGCTGGCGACCGTGGGCTTCCTCGCCGACCGGCGCAATCCCGCCTACGACGAGCTGTACCGCAGCGGCCGGACCTAGCTCGCTAGGCGAGGACGATGCCGCTGTCGCGCCACGCGGCGTTGGCGCGGCGGCGCTCGAGCGGCAGCGACGTCGGGTCGCCACCGGTGCCGGTCTCGTGCACGCTGGCACGGCCGACGCCGAGGTCGAGCTTCACGACGAACTCGTACCAGGCGATGTCCCAGCTGAGCGTGACGCGCACGCGGCGCGGGATGCCGGCGCCTTCGTCGTGGACGTTGACGACGGGCGAGCCCAGGGTGCGGGCGATGCGCGCCATGCGCTCGAGGTCGGCGGACTGGTTGAAGGCGTCGAGCGCGAAGCCCGTCATGCGGTAGGGGCTGCTCTCGGAGTGGCGGGCCTGCTGGAGGCGCTCGATCCGGGCATCCTTCTCGCGCAGCGCGGCACGCAGCTCCTTGAGCTCCGTCGCCTGGCGCTGGATCAGTCCCTGCTCCTCGGCACGACGGCTCGGGTCCAGCTCGCCGCGCATGCGCTGCAGCTCCAGCTCCTGCTGGCGGACGCGACCGAGCAGCGAGCGCGTGTCGGGCATCTCAGGGCGCATCGGCGCTTCGAGGCGCTCGAGGATGGCGGCCTGCGGCGCTTCGACGATCGGCTCGACATCGGCGACGGGCTCCTCCGGGCGGGCGGCGGCGATCATGCGTGCGTGGACGCGCAGCTTCGTGCTGCCACCACGACGCTGTGGCTCGCCGTTGGATTCCCAGCCACGCTCATCCGCGCGGACGCGGCACAGGTCACAGACGTGCTGGGAGCGGTCGACGCGCACGTCGTGGAACGGGAAGAGCATCTCGCCCATGAGCACCGAACGACGACAGAGGGCGCAGTCGGTTGCCGGCGCCTCCGCGAGTACGTCGATCAGTCCAGCCATGTCGCGAATTCCCCTCGTCGATATCGTCCCGCGCGGCGGCATGCAGCGGGGACACCTGTGGCGAGGATGGTACGGGGTGCCGGGCTCCCGTGCGGCAGTTGACGAGCTGCGTGCCCGAGGGACGGCCACGCGGTACGGATGGCGCTCGCGATTCGATGGTCAGGTGGACGGATACTGGATCGGGGACGAGCGATGAGCGGCTACGAAATCGGTGTGCAGCGCGCGTGGCGTGGACTGATGCGCGGCGCGGAAGCACGAATCGATCGGGTCGGGACGCTGGGCACGCCGCTCGCGAAGCCGGTCGGCGCGGAGACGCCCCCGACGCTGCTCGTGCACGGCTTCGGCAATACGTCGAGCGCCTTCGGCGCCGTCCAGCGATCGCTCGAGCGCGACGGCTTCCGCGTGACGACGATCGACCTCCCCAACTTCGGCTTCGGCGACGCGATGGAGGATGCGCGTCTCGTCGCGACGCGCGTCGACGAGATCCGCGCCGCGACCGGCAGCGACGTGGTGAATGTGGTCGGCCACAGCCGCGGCGGGCTCGTCGCGCGTGCAGCGCAGCAGCTGCTGGAGCAGCCATCGGGCATCGGCCGCGTGGTGACGCTCGCGAGCGCCAACGGCGGCCTCCACCTCGGGCCGCTGGATCGTGCACTCGGCGGGGCGCTGCCCGAAGGCATGCAGCAGATCCGCCGCGGCAGCAGCCTGATCACCGACCTGCACGCGACGCGTGGCATGGCCGACGCCGTGGCGGTCGGCACCAACGGCTTCGATGGCGTGCTCGCGCCCGCAGGCTCGGCGCGCATCGACGGCGCCCCCTTCCGCCCGGTCGACGTCGGGCGCACGATCGGGCCGATCTCCCGGGTCGGGCACTACGGGATCCTGCGCGACGACCGCGCCTTCGAGGCGATCCGCGACGCGCTGACGGCGGCCAGCTAGCTGCGGCGGTAGCGCGCGAGCGATGCCAACGCCTCGGTGCCATCGGGAGCGATGTTGATGGTGCGGATGACGAGGTCGTTGATCGACGGCAGGTCGAACTCGGTCCGCCAGCCCCACGTGCGCCCATCGGCCTCGTACTGCCCGAGCACGCGGGGGCGGTCACCGTCGGAGGAGCAGTCCATGATGTTGCCCGGGTAGCCGAACGTCTCCGTCCACGCCATGCGGAACGTCCCGTCGTCGGCACGCCCCAGCAGCGCGATGCCTTCATGCTCCTCGGCATCGAACCGCCACGTGTAGCGCAGGAGCGCCGTCCGCCCTCGGAGCTCGGAGGTGATCGTCGCGCGACTCACCGACTTCACCGCGGGCGCACCCGGCTCGAACCACAGCTCGAACTCCCCGATCCACGTACCGGGGGATTCCAGCAGGAAGCGTTCGCCTGTGATGTGCGGAGCACGCGGCATGCGTTGTTCGTACCCGCTCTGCGGGTAGTTGCCCGGCATGTGCAGGAACATCCACCAACTCTTCAACTTCGACCCTCCCGCGACGGACGAGGAAGTGCGTGCCGCCGCCGTGCAGTACGTCCGCAAGGTGAGCGGCTTCAACAAGCCCTCGCGGGTCAACCAGGAATCCTTCGATGCGGCGATCGACGCCGTCACGCATGCGACGCGTGAGCTCATCGACCAGCTGGTCACGACCGCCACGCCCAAGGACCGCGCGCGCGAGGCGGAGCGCGCGAAGCTGCGCGCCACGCTGCGGTACGGATGACGACGTTGTCCAGGCTCCGCGCACAGATCTCGATCTCGCTCGACGGCTTCGTCGCGGGGCCGCACCAGAGCATCGACAACCCACTGGGTGTGGGCGGCACGGCGCTGCACGAGTGGGTCGTGCCGCTGCGCACCTTCCAGGAGCAGCACGGCAGGGAGGGCGGCGAGGACAACGCCAGCACGCCCTTCCTCGAGTCGCTGCTGGCGGACATCGGCGCCACGATCATGGGACGCAACATGTTCGGCGGGCACCCGGGTGACTGGTCGCACGAGGAGCCGTGGACGGGCTGGTGGGGCCCGCGCCCACCATTCGGCCATCCGGTGTTCGTCCTGACCCACTTTCCGCGCGAGCCGCTCGAGCTCGAGGGCACGACCTTCACCTTCGTGACCGAGGGCATCGAGCGCGCGCTCGAGCAGGCCCGAGCCGCGGCTGGTGGCGCCGACGTCGCGCTCGCCGGTGGCGCCCAGGCGATCCGCCAGTACCTCGCGGCGGGGCTCGTCGATGAGCTGGCGCTCAACATCGTGCCCGTCCTCCTGGGCAGCGGGGAGCGGCTCTTCATCGGCAGCGGTGACGACCTGCGCGGACTGCGGGTGGTCGAGAGCATCGCGACGCTGGCCGTCACGCACCTGCGCTTCGCTCGGGACTGATCAGCCGAAGAAGCCGCTCGCGCCGGAATGGCGCTTGTCGTGTCGGTCACGCGAGGCGTCGGCGAGCGTCTTGAGCATCGCGTCGCCCGGACCGTTGCCGTCGGCCAGCGACTGGATCTGCGCGCGCTTCCACGCGTCGGCGCTGGTCTCGACCCCAGCACCGACGCTCGCCTGTGACGTGGCTTCCGGCAGCTGCACGCCCAGCTGCTCGGCGCGCGCTCGGAAGCTGGCTTCCAGCTGCGCCCCGAAGGACTGGGTGCCACCGATGGCGTCGCTCGACTCGACGCCTGCCATGCGCATGGTGTTCTGCACGCTGAGGTCAGCGAAGCTCGCCAGTGCCGAACCGATCGAACTGTCCATGCCCCACCCCCGTCCGTGCCGTCCCTCCGGATATCGGCACGCCCTGCATCGACCTTCGTCGGCGGCGGGCACGGGGACAACGCTGCAGACACAGGAGTAGGATCGAGCGATGTCCGACTTCGCGCAGGAACACGCCTTCATCGATGAGTTCCTGCCGCTGTTCGCGCGATCCGGGACTCCGACCTCCGAGGAGCTCGAGGCGTTCTGCGATGCCTGCTACGGCAGCGGCATGATCATCGTCTTCGACTGGCCCGAGTGGGAGGACCAGGGCCACGTGCTGCTGGAGGCGTCAGGCGCGATGGAGCGCACCGACCTCGACGACCTGCGGCGCCTGCTGACGATGCTCGTGCGCCAGGAGAAGTTCGACCCGGGCACGCTGGCCCATGCGGTCAGCCAGGGCTGGTTCCATGTGATCCTCGAGCGGATGCGCACGCTATGCGCGACACCGGCGATCTGACGCACGTGGTCAGTGAGCGGGCTTCGGGACCGTGACCTCGGGGACGGTGGCCTCCGGGAGGATGACCTCCGGCACCTGCACCTCGGGGATCGCACCCGCCGGCACGATGACCTGCGGATCCGCGATCGTCGTGGTCGTGACCGGCGGGGTGGCGACGAGCCGGACCGTCGGAAGGCGATCGAGCGGGCGCGCGGCAGTCGCGATGCCGACGCGACGCCAGCGGAGCAGCTTGGCGGCACGAGCCGCACCGGGGCCGGCCACCTCGACCCGGATCCGACGCGCCTGCCCGACGCGGAGCTTGACCGGCGTGGACATCACGCGGCGGGGTCGACGACCGTCGAAGACGAGCCGTCCGCTGACCCACACGCGTACCCCGGTGCTGAACGCGGGGCGGAGGAGGTAGGTCCCCGTCGTGCGCGGATGGATGGTTCCCGTCCACGTCGATGGCTTCGCCGGCGCGGCCCCTGCGGAAGGAGCGACGTGGGCAAGCCATGCCAGCGCGACGATGATGAGCAACGCCCCTGCCGCTGCGAGCACGGTGCGACGTACGGGACGAGCAACGCGATTCGACGTCGTGGTCATCATGGTGGGTCCCTCGGCGCATGCCGCACGCCCTTGAACAATGGTCCGCGATTCGAATGTCCGCGCCTCACGGCTCGACGCACGCCGCCGTCCACGAGCTGAGCGCTGGGCAGCGGTAGCGCGGAGCTGCAGCGCCCCGCCGATAGGCAGCCAGCGAGTCCGGCTTGTGCGTGAGGTGGAAGGTGTGGTCTCCCGTGCCGTGGTAATAGATCAGCGCAACCGTGCGTGGATGCGTGGCGACCCAGTCGAACATGCGCGTCACGAAGGCCGGATCGTCGAGCTCCCAGGGTGCCCACTCCGCCATCATGTACGGATGCTGCGTTGCGTACTGCTCGTAGAACGCCTCGTTGGTCGCCCATGCCGCACGGCGGCGCTGTGCGTACATGTCGTTGGCCACGTAATCCACCCACGCGCGGCCCGGATAGTAGTCCGCTGGCTGGTTGCCGCGCACGTTCGGCGAGCCCTGCGACTGCGGGTTCCAGACGAGCGCGACGCGCCCGGAACGCGGCAGGTGGACGTCGTCGGTATCCAATGGCGGCATGCCCTGGGCGACCAGGCGCCGGTCGATCTGGGCGACGCTGCCGCCACGCACGATCTCGGCGATCCGGATGAATGCCCGGCGATACTGGAGTGCTGCGTGATCGGCGTCGCGGGGTGCACCGTCAGCGTCGAACGCCGACCACGGGCTCCAGCTGCCGTTCATCTCCCCCGGGGGGCGCACGTAGAGGTACTGTCCGCTCTCGTTGACGATGCGCCCGAGATCGAGCAGGTACTGGTCGGCGACGCCGCGCGCCACCTCGCCGGGCGAGCGCCCTTCCTCCCCATCGTGCGTCATCGGACCGATGTGCACCATCAATCGATAGTCCCCACGCAACGCCTGGCGGAAGCGTTCGATCAGCGCACGCGTCCAGCCATCCTCGCGCCCCTCGTCCCACGCGGTCGTGACGAGGTGGATGTCGTGCGTCGCCCCGGTCAGCTCATCGAAGTCGACCGGGCCGAGATCGCTGCCACCGACCCCGAGCATGACGGTCCCTTTCGGGGGCATGCCGGGTGGGCCCGGTGGGCCGAATGCATTGACGGGAGCGACCGTCGTCACGACGGCGGCGAAGATCGCCCCGAAGATATGAATTTCCACGCCTGCATCGAAGCACCGGCCTCCGGCCCTGTCAATTCGCCCGGATCACAATGACCCGCTCGGGGTAGGAGCTTCGCCATGGAGCATTCGAGAGCGGAACTTGCCGTGCGAGCGCGCGGCGTGGAGATGGCCTTCGGCGAGACCCGCGCGCTGCGCGGCATCGACCTGGACGTGCCGACCGGCACGGTGCTGGGCCTGCTGGGCCCGAACGGCGCCGGCAAGACGACCGCGGTCCGCGTGTTGAGCACGCTGCTGCGCCCGACGGCGGGCGAGGTCGAGGTGGCGGGCATCGATGTCCTGCGCGAGCCGGCGAAGGTGCGCGAGCGGATCGGCCTGATCGGCCAGGCCGCCGCCGTGGACGAGATGCTGACCGGCCTCGAGAACCTGACGATGTTCGGCCGGCTGCACGGGATGCGCAAGGCCGCTGCCAAGGGCCGTGCGCGCGAGCTGCTGACCCGCTTCGACCTCGATGACGCGGCCGACCGGATCGCCAAGGAGTACTCCGGCGGCATGCGGCGACGGCTCGACATCGCGGCGGGCATCGTCGTGCGCCCGTCCGTGCTGTTCCTCGACGAGCCGACGACGGGCCTCGACCCGTCGAGCCGGCTCGCGGTCTGGGAGATCGTGCGCGAGCTCGTCGCCGACGGCACGACCGTGCTGCTGACGACGCAGTACCTCGACGAGGCCGACCAGCTGGCCAACGACATCGTGGTGATCGACCACGGCACCGTGATCGCCCACGGCACGAGCGACGAGCTCAAGGGACAGGTCGGTGGCGGCCGGGTCACGATCACCGTGGAGCACGCCGCCCAGCTCGACCTGCTGACGGGCGTCGTGCGCGCCGTCGCCGGCGCGGAACCGGTCGTCACCGCTGGGGAGCTGCGCGTGACCGCACCCTTCGAGGGTGGCGCGCGCCACCTGCCGGAGCTCGTGCGCGCGATCGACGATGCCGGCATTACGCTCGCCGGCCTCGAGCTTCGACCGCCGACGCTGGATGACGTGTTCGTCCATCTCACCGGCCGCAGCACCGAAGACGCAGACCAGGAGCAGGGCGCATGAACCGATTCTTCGCAGACACCTCGGTGATGGCGTGGCGCAACCTGCGCCGAACGCTGCGCCTGCCGGAGATGGTCGTCTTCGCGACGATCCAGCCGGTGATGTTCGTCGTCCTCTTCCGCTACGTGTTCGGCGGCGCGATCGACACGGGGTCGACCTCATACGTCAACTTCCTGATGGCGGGCATCTTCGTGCAGACAGTCGCGTTCGGCTCCTTCGGCACCGCACTCGGTCTGGTCGACGACCTCCAGCGCGGCGTCGTCGATCGCTTCCGCTCACTGCCGATGAACCACGGCGCCGTCGTGCTCGGGCGCATCATCAACGACATCTCGATCAACCTGATCAGCATCATCGTCATGGTGATCGTCGGCGTGATCGTCGGCTTCCGCCCCACGGGATCGCCGCTCGAGCTGCTGCTCGGCTTCGGCATCCTCGTGCTCGTCTCGTTCTCGTTCTCGTGGATCGGCGCGACGATCGGCCTGTCGTTGCGGACGGTCGAGGCGGTCAACAGCGGCGGCTTCCTCTGGATGTTCCCGCTGACGTTCGTCTCGAGCGCGTTCGTGCCCGTCGACTCGATGCCGGGGTGGCTCCAGGGCTTTGCGGAGTACCAGCCCTTCACGCGGATGGTCGACGCCGTGCGCGCGCTCTCGCTCAACCAGCCTGCGGCGGATCACGTGATCGCCTCCGTGCTCTGGTGCCTGGCGATCATCGCGGTCTTCCTGCCGATCTCGATGCGCCAGTTCCGGCGCGCCGCGCTTCGCGCCTGAGCGTTCGGTGCACATGGCGGAAACGACCGGCATCATCGGTGACATCCATCTGGACCTTGCTGGGCTCGAGGCCGCCATCGCGGGCCCGCTCGCGGAGTGCGGACGATTCGTCGTCACGGGAGATTTCCTCGACCGTGGACCCGGCGACCCGCACGAGGTGCTCGAGCGGGTCCTCGCGCTCCCCGACGTCGTGGTCCTGGCAGGGAACCATGAGCTGGCGTACCTCGGCGGACCCAGCTATCGCGGCATGGCGGAGCCGCGCTGCGCACCCTTGGCGCCACTGTTGCGCGACCTGGTGATCGACGGCAGGCTGCGAGCAGCAGCGAGCGTGCACGGGGTCCTCTGCGTCCACGGCGGCGTCTCGCGCGCCTTCTGGCAGCGACACCTCGAGGCCGACTGTGGCGGAGATCCGGTGGCTGCCGTGGCGAAGATGAACCGGCTGCTCGTGCGGGCGGTCGGAACGCGCGACTTCACCCATCCCCTGTTCGGCGCGCTCGAGGCACGTATCCGGGGGCCGTTCTGGGCTGGCATCGGCGACGACCTGCTGCTCGCCACCGGCACGCCGCCGTTCGACCAGGTGGTCGGGCACGTCCCGATGTCAGCTGGATGGCACAGCCCCGCCAACGATGCCGGCGGTGGCCGGGTGCTCTCGGTGTGCCGCGAGCACAGGCTCGAAGGCTCGGGCGCGGCCGTGGGCTGCGTGTCGCTCGGGCCCGATGGTGCAGGTCAGTAGGCGCCCCTGCGGCGAAGCAGGACGACGACGGTTCGCACCAGTATCTTCAGGTCGAACCAGAACGACATGTTCTCGATGTAGACGAGATCGAGCCTGACCATCTCATCGAACGTCGTCTCGCTGCGTCCCGAGACCTGCCACAAGCCCGTCATGCCGGGGCGCGCCAACAGGCGCCGTCGATGCTCGGTGCGGTACTCGTCCACCTCGCTGGCCAGCGGGGGACGTGGGCCGACGAGGCTCATCTCACCGAAGGCGACGTTCCACAGCTGGGGCAGCTCATCCAGGCTGGTCCTCCGCAGGACGCGGCCGACGCGCGTCACGCGCGGGTCGGCACGCATCTTGAAGATCGGGCCATCGGCCTCGTTGCTCGACTCGAGCTCCTTGCGTCGCGCCTCGGCATCCACGCCCATCGTGCGGAACTTGCGCAGGAGGAACCGCTTGCCACGCTCGCCGACGCGCTCCTGCGCGAAGATGATCGGCGTTCGATCCTCCAGCCAGATGGCACAGGTGATCGCCAGCAGGAGCGGAGTGAGGACGATGAGCAGCAGGAGGGCGAACACACGATCGAGACCGTGCTTCAGCGAGCGGGAGAATCGCCTGCCGGGCGTCTCGAAGATCGTCGTCACCGGGATGCCCTCGTAACGAGGGAAGGGCATGTCGACGTAGTTCTCGAACACCTCGGGGAGCACCTTGACGTCGATGCCCTTGAAGGACGCGTCGCGGACGATCGCTTCACGTACTGCGCCCTGATCGTCCTCGAGCGCCAGGATGACCTCGTCCGGCTCGAACTCCTCGAGCTCACGGGTGAACTCGGCCATGTACTGCGACAGGCCGACGCTGACGTCCGCCTCGCTCCGCTTTCCGATCATCCCGAGGTGCGGCCGTGCGACCAGCCGCTCCATGAAGCGGTCGGCGCGCGGACCTGACCCCACGACCAGCGTGCGCGCGAGGTAGCGGCCCGAATGGAACGCTGCAATCTGCATGCGGTGCCCCAGGAGGCGCACGATCAGCAGCAACGTCACCGGCAGGACGAAACCGACTGCGATGTAGTCGCGCGGTGGCTGGCCGGTACCCAGGAAGAAGCCCTCGGTGAGCACGCGCAGGAACACGGCGATAGCTGCGGCGATGAAGGTGGCTCTGATTACCGCGAAGGCGTCGTCGATGCGACTGAAGCGCTGGCCGCTGTCGTACTGGCCCCCTAGGCCGAGGCGGAGCAGCGTGATCAGCGTGAAGGTGGCGAACAGCAGCATCGCTGCGGCGTGCTCGGTCGAGCTCACGACCGGCGCGATCTCCAGCGGCCGGTGGAGGGCCGTTGCGATCAGCACCCCCGCCGTCATGGTGAGCAGGTCGACCAGCAGCAGGTGTCGCCGAGCGTCAGGTGCGTACTCCGGGAGCGGGACCGGTCGGCCCTGGACCGCGGCCTGGGCGCGATGCGAGTCAGCGGGGGAGGCGTCGTCGATCATGCATCACCGATCACGGGCGCGTTGTATCCCCCGTAGCTGGCGCCCCTGACGGCCGGAACCTCGTTCAGGACGATGCCCAGGACGTTCGCGCCGACCTGCTCGAGTGTCTTCAGCGCACCATGCGCCGGTCGCCGGGTCCGGAACTTGTAGTTGACGACGAAGAGCACGCCATCCACCTGACTCGCAAGGACGGACGCGTCCGTGACGGCCCCCACCGGCGGGGAGTCCACGAGCACGTAGTCGTACATCGTGGCGAGGGTCTGCAGGAACTCGACGAAGCGCTCGGATGAGAGGAGCTCCGAGGGATGTCGCACCGGTGGCCCGGCGGGGAAGATCGCCAGGTTGTCCAGCACCGGCACGGCCAGTCGTGCGACGGTTTTCGGATCCCTGGCCAGGTGGGCCTGCTTCGGGTCGAGGAGCATCGCGGGGTAGTCACCGGGTGACACGCCGAAGAGCTTGTGGATGGTGGGCAGGCGCAGGTCGGCGTCGAGCACCGCGACCGTGTGCTCCGTGCGACTGAGCACGATGCCGAGGTTCGCGCACGTGAGGCTCTTGCCCTCACCGCCCGCGGTCGACGTCACCAGCACGGTTCCCGGAGCCCGGCCACCGGAGCCGAAGAGGCTCGTCCTGAGCATGCGGAATGACTCGGCAATGCTCGAGTTGAGCGCGTGCCCGGTGAGGAGCGTCGGCGAGAAGCCACGAGCCTGCTCGGCTTCCAGGGGCGGGGTCGAATGGCTGCGATTCATGCGGTGACCCTCCCTCGACGGCCGGTCTTCGGCAGCTCGGGAATGGCGCCGACGATGGGGACACCGAGCGTGCGTTCGACGTCCACGTCCGAGCGCCAGTTGCCCGCCACGTGCTCGCGCAGGAACGCGACGCCCATCCCGAGGAGCATGCCGAGCGCGAGCGCGATCACCCCGATGCGCCGCACGATCGGCGTGGCATGGCTTCGCGGGGGAGTGGCCTCCTGCCAGACGAACGTCGCCAGGTTGGAGTCCGCGCCGGCACGGTCGTCGATGAGGTCGACGAAGCTCTCGGCGATTCCGTTCGCGAGCCGCGACGCGCGCTTCGCGTCGGTATCGCGCACGGTGATCCGGATGATCGGCGTGTTCGGCGGCACCTCCGCCCGCGTGCGCGGGAGGAGATCCTCGACCGGCTCATCGACACCCGCAGCGCGCGCGCCACGCTCCACGACGATGCGCTCCGTGGCCAGCTGGCCGAGCGACTGTGCCGTCTGGTTGATGGCGAGGACCGACTCGATGTTACCGAGCCCCTTGCCCTGCCCGGTGATGAGGGTCGCGGTCGCATCGTACTGGCGTTCCTGCAGCAGGGTCAGGCCGACTGCGCAGCCCACGACGAGCAACGTCACCGCCGCGATGGTGCCGGCACGATTCCGGAGGGTGCGCACGAGCAGCCCGAGACTGACGGCTTCCTTCATGCCGGACCCACGTTCGGGTGCGTCGTACGCAACGATTCCATGCACGCGAAACTACACGCTGTTGGCCGTGGAAAAAGGGAAAAAAGGCCACGCGACGCGATCGTGGTGAGCGTACTGTTAGTTTTTGACAGTATTGCTTAAGGGCGTCCGAACCCAGACGATCTTGGATGCATGTTCCCCTTCACAGCTTCCAAGCTCCGTCGTATCCTGCCCCCAACGATCGTCGCCATCACTGCGTTGGCAGTGCCCCACAGTGCCACTGCAGCCCCGACTGCGCACGTGCCGAGCTGCCTCGGCGCGTCGGCCGCCGCCGCCAAGTACGAGGCGCGCGGGACGGTGCGGGACGCACGAGGTCGCCCACTGCAAGGCGCGAAGGTGCGCAGCACCGCGGGAGGCGGCTGGACGACCACGACCCGTCGCGGCGCGTACTGCCTGCGGACTGCCAGCCGACCGGCGCGCCTCCAGGTCTCACATCCCAAGCTCGGCCGTACTGTCACCACGCCGGCTCGACGCGTGGTGAAGACCGGCAATCTGAGCTTCACCGTGTGGTGGAAGAAGTGGATGACGCCGAAGCCCGCACCGACGCCGACGCCCACGCCCACGCCCACGCCGACCCCGACCCCGACCCCGACGCCCACGCCGACCCCGA
>JAOPYV010000061.1 GCA_025964435.1 Thermoleophilia bacterium
GTAGGGAACGCCGTCGGCGGTGTGGGCGATGAGCTCGTCGTACGTGCGCGTGATGGCTGCGTCGCGACGGCAGACCCAACGCCCCTCCCGTGCTGGCTCGCGGAAGACGTCGAGCCGCCACGCATCGGCCGTCGGATCCAACAGCCACGTCTGGTGGCCATGGGTCAGCTGCTCGTCGCCGAGCGGGAGCTCGCCCGCCGGCGTCGGGACATGCCACTGACCCGGAAGCGCATCGCGGATCAGGGCGAACTGGTCGGCGGGAACGCCGATCTCGAGGTCGTCATGCGCTCGGCGCTGCTCCCCGAGGAACAGGTCGATCGCCCAACCACCCGCGACGTACCAGGGCACGTCGACACCGTCGAGGCGCTCGGCCACCTCCGCGGGCGTCCACGGCTGCCAGCGCACTCAGTTGCTGCCGGGCGTGACGCGGTACGCGTCGAAGATCGACTCGACGTTGCGCAGCGCACTCAGCAGCGCCTTGAGCACCGTGACGTCACCGAGCTCGACGGTGAAGCGCTCCTTGACCATCTGGTCGTCGACGATGCCCTGATGCTGCACGATGTTGCAGCCGTGCTCGGAGATGGTGCGGCTGATCTCCTCGAGCAGGCGCACGCGGTCCCAGGCCTCGATCTGGATCTCGGCGCGGAAGGCGGCGTCGGGCTGGCCCTCCCAGTGGACCGGCGTGAACCGCTCCGGGGTCCGCTCGAGCGCCCGCACGTTCGGGCAGTCGCCGCGATGGATCGTGATGCCGCGGCCCAGGGAGATGTAACCCTTGATCGGGTCACCCGGGACCGGCATGCAGCACTTGGCCATGCGCACCGCGACGCCCGAGGCATCCTCGATGCCTTCGACGCGCACGCCGAAGTCGTCACCCGAGCGGATGTTGCGGCGCCGGATCGGCGCCATGCCGAGACCGGGCAGCGGCGCGTCGTCCGGCACTGCCTCGTCGGTCTTGAGCTGCTGGAGGATCTTCTCCACGACGATCGATACGGCGAACTTGCCGCTGCCGATGGCGACGTAGAACTCCTCCGCCTTCTTGAAGCCGACCTCGCGAATGACACCCGCGAGCAGCGAGCTCTGCGCGATCTTCGCGTGCGGGATCGACTGGCGCTTGAGCGCCTCGACGAGCGAGTCGCGGCCCTTCTGCTCCGAATCCTCGCGGCGCTCCTTGGCGAAGAACGCGCGGATCTTGGAGCGGGCGCGGTTGGTCTGCACGACGTTGACCCAGTCGCGGCTCGGACCCTTGTCGAGCTGGTTGGAGGTCAGCACGTCGACCGTGTCGCCACTCTTGAGCGTGTACGAGAGCGGCACGATGCGCCCGTTGACCTTCGCACCAACGCAGCGGTGGCCGACGTCGGTGTGGACGGCGTAGGCGAAGTCGAGCGGCGTGGCACCGGCGGCGAGCGACTTGACCTGCCCCTTCGGCGTGAAGACGTAGACCTCATCGTCGTAGAGGTCGAAGCGCAGGCCGTCCATGAAGTCCTGGGAGCCGGTCGCCTGGCTCTCCCACTCCATGAGGTTCTTGATCCAGTCCTCAGCCTTCTGCTGGGCTGCGGCGCGCGCCTTGCGCCCCGGCTTGCCGCTCTCCTTGTAGAGCACGTGCGCGGCGATGCCGAACTCCGCGGTGCGGTGCATCTCGGTGGTGCGGACCTGGATCTCGAGCGGCTTGCCGCTCGGGCCGATCACCGTCGTATGGAGCGACTGGTAGCCGTTCATCTTCGGGATGGCGATGTAGTCCTTGAAGCGTCCCGGCAGCGGCGTCCAGATCGAATGGATGATGCCGATGGCGCCGTAGCAGTCGCTCAGGCGGTCGACGACGACACGGATACCCGTGAGGTCGTAGATCTCGTTGAACTCCTTGCCCTTGCTCTGCATCTTCTGGAAGATGGAGTAGAAGTGCTTGGTACGGCCGGAGATGTCAGCCTCGATGCCGACCTCCTGCAGCGCCGTCACGAGCTCGTCGTGGGACTGGCGCATGAGCCGATCACGATCGCTCTTGCGGGTCTGCACCATCTGCTGGATGTCGGCGTACTTGCGCGGATAGAGCACCGCGAACGACAGGTCCTCGAGCTCCCACTTCACCGAGTGCACACCGAGGCGGTGTGCGATCGGCGCGTAGATCTCGACCGTCTCCTTCGCCTTGCTCAGCTGCTTCTGCTTCGGCAGGTAGCGGATCGTCCGCATGTTGTGCAGGCGGTCGGCCAGCTTGATCAGGATGACGCGATAGTCGTGGGCCATCGCCACGATCATCTTGCGATACGTCTCGATCTGGGCCTGTTCGCGGTTCGCGAAGTTGATCTTGGACAGCTTGGTCACGCCCTCGACCAAGTGGGCGACGCCCGGGCCGAAGAGCACCTCGACCTCGGCGGTCGAGACGGTGGTGTCCTCCACGACGTCGTGCAGGAGCGAGGCGATCACCGAATCGGTGTCGAGCAGCAGGTCGATCACGAGGATGGCGACCTCGACCGGGTGGACGATGTAGTCCTCCCCACTCTTGCGCTTCTGGCCCTTGTGGTGCTCGTTGGCGAAGAGGAACGCGCGGTCGACGACGGACGAATCCATGTCGTGGCTGGATTCGGCGACCTTGGCCTGCAGCGACGCCAGCAGGACCTGGAGGTGGTCGGGCAGCGCCGCGACCTCGGTCGCCGTGCCCGGGAACGCAGGCTTGGAGGGGCCATCGACCTCGGGGGTCGCTGGCGTGGGCTCGGACTCGAGCGCTGCCTGGTCGGGTTCGATCATCTCCGTAATGCTACCCCGTCAGACAACAGGAGATGTGGGTTTCGGTGCAGCGGCACCGAGCGCGAGCTGACCGGTGGCATCCAGCTCGAGCAGGCCACGTCCGATCAGCGTCTGCAGGCCGTGCACGATGGCGCTCGGTGAGCGCTCGTACTCGGCGGTGCCGAACAGCGCGCGGCGGAGCGGATCGCCGGCCAGCGGACCGTTGTCGCGGAGCGTTCGATAGGTGTCGGCGAGCGTGCCGCGCACGTCGAGTGCGGCGCGCAGCGTGTCGGAGCTGAACCGCTGCTCGGCGGCACCGAAGACGAGATGCAGCGGCGCCGTGGCGCGGGCGAGCAGGTCGCGATGCGCGGCGACGGCGGGAGGATCGAAGACGATGACGGCGTCCAGCGCGAGTGGTGAGTCGGCGGCCAGGACGTGGTGCAGCGAGGCGTGGTCGGTCAGCACGAGCTGGGCGCCTGGCTCCTCGGCATGTCGATGCAGGCGCGCGCGGAGCTCGAGCGGAGCGACATGCTCGCTGGCCTCGACGTAGTCGACGACGCCGAGGCGATCCGTGGTGAAGCCGAGGAACAGCTCGCGACGCCGCGGCACGTCCGCGACGGCGACGGCGACACGCGCCCCGCCGGCGAGCAGCTGTGCGACGTGGCTGACGCCGTCGGTCCTGTGCCGCAGGTCGACCGTCGTAGCGCGGGCGAGCATCGGCTCGAGCCCGGGCAGGGCATCGGGGTCTCCCCCACCGATCTCGGGCGGCACGAGGCCGGTCGCTGATGCGAGGACCAGCTCGAGCGGCAGCTGCACGGTGCGCGTCGGAAGCTGCTCGTCGACCTCGGGTGCGACGGGATACACGCGGACCAGCTCGACCTGCAGGCTCTCGGCCCCGCGGAAGCGGTTGATCGACGGGCGCACGGCCACGTCGACGCGTGTTCCGCCTGCCAGGCCAGGAATGAGGTTCGCCATGCCGAAGCCGATGCCGGAGACGCGGTTGTCGCCCACGCAGACGACGCACTTGAGGTGGGTCCCGTCGCCGCCGATGGCGCGGGTCTCCTCCACGGTCGCGTCGATCGCGAGCAGCGTCGGTCGCTCCCAGCCGGTTCCCCATGGGGCGAGCCGGTTCAGCTCCTGCACCAGCTCGAAGCGCAGGTCGTGGGCAGGGACGATCGCGTCGATGCGATCTCGTGGCGAGAGCAGCTCATCGGGGATGTGCGCAGCGCCCCACGCAGCCAGGCGCGTCCGCAGCTCGTCGATCCGGGTCGGATCGATCGTCACGCCAGCGGCCTGTGCGTGGCCGCCCCAGCGCAGCAGCAGGTCATCGCAAGTGGCGAGGGCCGCGTGCAGGTCGACGCCGTCGACCGAACGGCCGGAGCCACGCGCGGGATCGCTGTCGGAGATGACGATGACCGGGCGCCAGTACTTCTCGACGAGACGAGACGCGACGATGCCGACGACGCCCTCGTGCCAGCCGCTGCCGTGCACGACGTAGATGCGGGCGTCGCGCTCCTGCGCGCTCCAGCCTTCGACCTGGGCGATGGCGAGCGCGGAGATGTCGCGCTCGATCGCGCGCCGATCCTCGTTGGTGGCGTCCACGGCGGCGGCGAGCGCCGGCGCATGCTCGGTCGTTGCGCGCAGCAGCTCGTAGGCGCGCTCGCTCTGGGAGATGCGGCCGACCGCGTTGAGGCGTGGCGCGAGCTTGAAGCCGATCGCCTCGGCGTCGATCTCGCGTGCCCGCAGGCCACACTGGTTGATGAGCGCGACCAGACCGGGACGATCCGTGGTGCGCAGCGCGCGCAGGCCACGTCGAACGAGCGCGCGGTTCTCGTCGACGAGCGGCATGCAGTCCGCGATGGTCGCGATCGCCTCGAGCTCGTGCTGGCGGGGGCCGGACGGGCCGCCGAGCGCCTGGATCAGCTTGCCGGCGACGACGGTGGCGCAGATGTCCGGGAAGGGATAGTTGCCGGGGCGTGACGAGCACAGGATCGCGTCGGGCAGCACGTCGCCGGGGCGATGGTGGTCGCAGATGATGACGTCGAGCCCGAGGTCGTTGGCGTGCGCCACGGCTTCGACGGCGGTGATGCCACAGTCGACGGCGATCAGGAGCTTGGCTCCCGCACGGGCGAAGCGCTCGACCTGGTCGATCTGCAGGCCGTAGCCGTTGGTGAAGCGATCGGGCAGGAAGGCGCTGACATCGGTTGCCCCGACCGCCTCGAGTCCCTCGACGAGCAGGGTGGTGGAACAGACGCCGTCGGCATCGTAGTCGCCATGCACGACGATCTGCTCGCCCTGTTCGATCGCGTAGCGGATGCGTTCCACGCCGGCTGCCATGTCACCCAGCAGCAACGGATCATGGAGCCGCGCCTCGTCGGCGTCGGCATCGTCCTCGATCAGCAGTCGTGCGGTGTCGGGCGTGATGCCTCGACGCGCGAGCATCCATGCCAACGTCTCGGTGCAGCCGAGGTCGCGGCGCAGCTCGTCGACGAGGTTCGGATCACAGGGAGCAAGCTGGAAGGAAGCGGGCGGCAGCACCTGCGGGATGCTACCGGCGGCGCCGGATAGCCGCGACGCCCCGTGCAACGGTTCGGCCGCGGCAGGCCAGACCCATCGTTGGATCCCGGCCGGGGCATGGGGCTATTCGAGCGGGATGCGTCGCCCGTCGACGTCGATGAGCGCAGCGACTCGGGAATCAGCCGTCAGCGATGCACCGCGGAGCGCATCGGCTCCGGCATATGGTGCAAGGCGGATCCCCTTGAACTCGGCTGCTTCCCACGCGGATCCTCGGATCCCAAGCGGAACCACCTCGAGCGCTCCCCCACCACCTTCGACGATGGCGCGTGCCGTGGTCGCCGGCTCGTGCGCCACCGCGCGGACCAGGTCGTCGAGGCTGCCGAGGGGGTGTCCCAGCGTTCGTCCGGCCGCGCTCGCGAACACGTCGCGCGGACCTCCGATGGATAGTTCGATGCGCAGCAGTGGGCGCAGGTTCGTTGCAAGTGTCATGGTCGTCCTCCACCTGAGTGTCGAGCTGCGGCGCTGCGGTGTTGCGTGCACGCACTCGACTTCATCGCGTCTTCACGCGGCGGCGCAGTCGTTGCTACCTGTCCCGGTTGTGGTAGCTGTTGTCGAGCGCCTTGGCCGTCTCGACAGCCCAGCCAGCTGCCGGAATCGTCATGCCGCCGACCGCCAGGCCGACGAGGGCCAGGCCTGCCAGCTTCGCGCGATGGAGCGGGATCTCGTCCATGGCACCGACCGCGAACCCAGCGGACGCGGCGCCGCCCGCAAGCACGATCGCGCGCAGGTTGGCATCGGCATCATCATTCTTGGCGTTGACGATGGCACCGGCACCGACCGTGGCGAGGATGGCTGCGGCGCCGAGGACGGACGTCGTCACGCCGGCGGTGGCGGTGCGCTTGCCGATGCCGCCGTTGACGGCAGCGCCGGCGATGAAGAGCATCGGTGCGACCGTGGCGGTCGCTTCCAGGTCACTGACCGTGGAGACGCCTTCGGCCTCGAGTTCCTTCTTGCCTTCCGGCGAGGGTAGGAACACCTTGGCGCCAACGCCAAGTCCGACCCCGGCCGCTGTGGCGCCGCCGAACATTCCCAGCTTGGCGGCAGTGCTCAGGTCCTTCACGACAGGTGGTATCGAAGTCATACGGTGCTCGTCCCGGTCCGTGTGCGCGACCGGTCCAGCGGTCACGCATCCCCACGAAGCTTCATGGAAGCTTCACCAGAACTTCGCCCTGGGGCACCGATCCGTTGCAGCAGGACCGTCAGGAATGGACGGGATCGGGATCCGTCGTCTCCGCTGTCGGCACGATGGCACCCTTGGCGTCATTGGCTGCACGCTCGGCGAGCAGTCGCTTCTGCCACGCGGGATCGCGCTCCTTGAGCCAGCTCAGCATCGGCGATGCGACGGTGATCGACGAGAACACGCCGACCGCAACACCGATGAGCAGTGCGAACGCGAAGTCCTGGAGCGTCTCGCCGCCGAACATGAACAGCATCAGCGTCGGCAGCAGCACCACGATCGAGGTGTTGATCGAGCGCGTGAGCACCTCGTTGATCGAGGTCGTCACGATGCGCTGGAACGAGCTTCGGCGCAGGACATGGACGTTCTCACGCACGCGGTCGAACACGATGATCGTGTCGTACAGCGAGTAGCCGAGGATCGTCAGCAGCGCAGCCACGGTCGTCGACTTGAACTCGAGCCCGGTGAGCGAGTAGGCCGCCACCGAGATGAGCATGTCGTGGACGAGCGCGACGAGCACGGGGATGGAGTACAGGAGCTCGAAGCGCCACCAGATGTAGAGCACCTCCATGATGAGGCTCACGATGACGGCGATGATGGCGAGCTGGAACACCTGCTTGCCGAAGGACGGCCCGATCGTCTGCACGTTGAAGCCATCGGCCTGCAGCTGGAACTCTTCATCCAGTGCTTCCTCGATGTCGTCCTGTGCGGATCCCTGTCGTGCCTGCTCTCGCTCGGCTTCAGACCCGGTCGCACCCTCGGTCCCGCCGCGCAGCTCTTCCATGGTGATGGCGAAGGAGGAGCCTTCATTCGTCTCCTGGCCGACGGCCTCGCGTGTCTCCTGGATGGTCGCCTTCGAGTAGCTCGCATCGATGCCGGTGAGCGTGTCACGGACCTGTTCGGCCGTCGCCCGCTCCGTGAAGTGGACATCGAACTTCGTGCCGCTCTTGAAGTCGACGCCAAGGTTGAGCGGCTTCACGAGGATGATGACGGTCGAGGCGATGACCATGAACGCCGTGAGCGCGAGGAACTTGCTGCGGTGCTTGCTCCAGTTGAAGTTGAAGCGCGTGGTGGTGCGCTTGCGCGAGCCACCGATGAACCACGGCTTCTGGAACATGCGGAACTGGCTGAGCACGCCGAGCATGGCGTACGTGAAGAGCACGGCGGTGAAGATCGACAGCAGCGTGCCGATGCCGAGCAGCGCGGCGAATCCACGGACCGAACCGATCGAGATGACGAAGAGCAGGGCAGCCGTGATGAGCGTCACTGCACTCGCGTCGATGATCGTCGAGAAGCCCTTGCGGTAGCCCGCGTGGATCGACTGGACCACGCTGCGCCCCGCTCGATACTCCTCGCGAATACGTTCGAAGATGATGATGTTCGCGTCCGCCGCCACACCGATCGTGAGGATGGCGCCCGCGATGCCCGGCAGGGTCATCGTGACGGGAAGTGCAACCACGACCCCGTAGAAGATGAGCGCGAAGGCGAGCAGCGCGAGGTCGGCGATGACGCCGAGCGCACGGTAGAAGAGGATCAGGTAGATGAGCACGACGACGAGGCCGGCTGCACCTGCGAGCAGGCCCTGCTCGAGCGACTGCTCACCGAGCGTCGCCGAGACCTGGGTCTTGGAGACGACCTCGAAGCGGACCGGCAGCGCGCCCGTGTTGAGCACGAGTGCGAGGTCCTGGGCCTCCTGGCGATCGTCGAGCCCGGAGATCTGGGCCTGGTTGCCCTTGATGCCGCGCGGATACTGCGTGTAGTCGATCTGCGGGATCGACTGGATCTCGTCATCGAGGATGATCGCGAAGCGCTGCGGGCTGCCCTTGAGCGCACCGTCGGCGGCAATCTGCTCGGTGACCTCGCCGAACTGTCGTCCACCCTGGCGGTCGAACAGCATCGAGGTTACCCAGCCGCCCTGGCCAGCTTCGGCCGTGGCGCTCTTGACGCGCTCACCGGACAGGCCGGGCTTGTCCTCGATGAGGACGTAGGCACCCTTGGTCCGGTCGAACTTGCCGACCGTCTGCAGGCTGATGCCCTGGCCCTGGATCTGCTCCGGCGGGCCATGCACGAGCACTTCGCCGCGCGGCACCTCGAGGACCTTCCAGTCCTTCGGCAGCTTGTCGTCGTCGAGTACCGTGTCGGAACCCTCGGGAAGGTCATTCTCCGGCATCGCTCCAAGCGCGTTCTGCGCCTGCTCGATCAGTCGTTCCTGCGTGTTCGCAGGTCCGGCGATCTCGTTCTTGTTGGCGTCGAAGATGTAGAGCTGGCGACCCGCTTCGCCGTCCTTCGAATCCGTGTTCGCCTTGGCCGCACGATCCTTGGCGCTGGTCAGCGCCTCGTAGGCGTTGCGGAACGCCTTGCCGTTGACGACGTTCTTCTCCCACTCGTAGAAGCGGAGCTGCGCGGTCGACCCGACGACGCTCACGGCGCGGTCGGCGTCCTGCTCGCCCGGGAGCGACACGACGATCTGGTCGCTGCCCTGGGTGCGGATCTCCGGCTCGGTCGTACCGAGGCGGTCGACGCGGTCACGAATGACCTCGACCGACTGCTCGAGCTGCTCGCTCGTCAGCTGCTTGCCGTCATTCGGCGTTGCCTTGAGCACCACCTCGAGGCCGCCCTGGAGGTCGAGCCCCAAGCGCACGGCATTGTAGTAGCCGGCAGCGAAGACGGCGACGAGCACCGCAACGACTAGACCGAGCAGGGCAAGGTGGCTTCGGCCACCTTCTGGACGGCGCTTGTTCTCAGACTCCCTCATGACGCTGGAGCCTACCCGCCCGGGGAGATGCACGCGAATCGTTCGCGTGAAGAACTATGGTCGGTCAGGCGTGCAGGGCGGGCTCTGGAGCCTGCTGGTGCTGCGGCGCATAGGGGGTCGCGCGCTGGAATGCGGTCGACTGGAATGCGGGTTCCACGGGGCCCGTGGGCACCTGGATCGCAGGCCGAGGCATGCCGGCAGCATCCACCTGGGGCGGACGAGCCGGGCCCGGATAGTGCTGCTCAAGCACGACCTGCTGCGGATCTGCGTGGACGAGGCCGGGGGCGACCGGGTGTCCGAGATGCTGCGGTGCGACCGCGGCGAACTGCTCGGTCGTGTCGACGAGGGGCGCCGTGTGCCGCTCGTACTCGCGAGCGAGGTCAGCGCGCTCCTCACGAGCCCGAGCCAGCGGGTCACGAAGTGACGGATCATCGAGGCGAAGCGTGCTGCCCATGCCCTTGGGAGCGCGCGACGCGCGTCGACCCTCCGGTGCAGCGACCGGTTCGGCGTACGGAGCCGCGCCGTGGGCGTGGGTGGCTGGAGCCGGTGCGGCGTGGCTCGATGCCGGCAGCAACGGTGCGGTGGCGAACAGCATCGGCGGCTGCACGGGTGCGAACGTCGGCGGCGCGAAGGGCTGGTGGATCTGGAGCGACGACGGCTCCGGGGGCGCGACCGGCGGCATCGGCGCGACGGGCGCGACGGGCTCCGGTGCGTGCTGGACGGGCTCCGGTGCGTACTGCATCGGGGCAGGCGCTGCGTACTGGACCGGGGCAGGCTGCGCGTACTGGGCCGGCATCGGCTGGGCGTACTGCTGGGCCGGCATCGGCTGGGCGTACTGCTGGACCGGCATCGGCTGGGCGTACTGCATGGGTGCCTGCTGGGCGTACTGCATCGGCACGGGCTGGGCGTACTGCATCGGCTGGGCGTGGGCCGGCTGCGCCATCTGGGGAGCGGTCAGGCTCGGCATCGGCGGCAGGTAGGTGGGCTGCGGCGCGGCGACCGGCGCCTGCTGCCACGGCTGGGCGTACTGCGGGGCCTGCTGCGGGGCCTGCTGTGGCACCTGCGCATGCTTCTGGGGCACGGAGAGCACCTGTGCCCGGAACGTGGTCGTTCCGGGGGCGCTCACCGGCTGCTGCGGATGCGCGTAGGGCTGCTGGTGCTGCTGGTGCTGCTGGTGCGGGTCGTTCTGGTGCATGTGGTCTTCCATCACTCGGGGGGCTGACGGTGCGGGGGGCGCTTCCGAGCCCTGCACGATGCGGGCAATGCCATCGGTGGCGATCCGTGACGTCAGTCCAGGTGCCAGCTCGAGCACCACGCTGCCGGTATCGAGTCCCACCACGCGTCCATAGATGCCGCCGATCGTCAGCACGTGGTCCCCCACCTGCAGTCGCTCGACGAGCCGTCCATGGTGCGATTGCTGATGCCTTTGGGGTCGCACGATCAGCAGGTACCACGCACCCGCGATCGTTCCCAAAAGTACCAGCAGCGGCAGCATTCGCTCCGTCCGTCCCTGTGTCCACCGAGCACTCGCCCGTACCTGTCTTTCGGGTCGAGCGGGTGGATTCGTCTCAGGCGACCACGCAGCTGGCCCCGTCGTCATCGCTGTCGCGGACGCGACGTGCCGCCTTCCAGCGGTACGCGGCTCGCGCGAGCTGGTAGATGCCGGGCAGCCAGAGCAGCACGGCGGGAATCGCGGTCAGCGGGAGGCGCAGCGCGATCGAGCGCACGGCGTCGATGCCGACCGTGACCGAACCATCGGGGAAGCGGACGCGAAGCCCGTCGCCCAGCGTGCCGCGTGCGACCTCGGGCCACACCTGCACCGCCGCGTCGTAGGGCTGCGCGTCGAGGCGCCCGAACCAGTCGAGGGTTCGGATGCGGCGTTCCTGGCGGCGGCAGTAGGCGCAGCCACCATCGAAGACGACGGTCGCACGAGGATCCATGCCTAGACGGTACCAGAGTCGAGCCAGCGTGCAGCGTCGGCGAACGCGTCGGTGTAGATGTGCGGATCGCCATCGTCGTTCCAGCGCTCGGGATCGAGCAGCTTCGCAGCTGAGTAGGCCCCGAATCCCGGCAGTCCCGGCACCTTCGCACCTGCCAGGACCGCCCCGACGACGTCGCCGGATTCTGCTGCCTGCATGGCGGCGAACAGCTCCTCGCGGCCCTCGCGAAGCTTCGGCACGGGGTCAGCGTCGTCGTTGACTTCCATGACCTTCGGGTCCCGTCGGTCGGCGTAGTCGGCGCTCGCGACGCCGGGATGGCCGAAGAGAACGGCTCGGTCCACCACTGCCCGCAGCTCGGGGTGGGCGAGCACGTCGCCGATCACCCACGCCCCCTGGCTCTGGCCCGCAAGGAGCACGCGATGGTCTCCCCCACGCTCTGCGATGCCGGCCAGGACGAGCTTCAGCGTCTCCATGCCGGTGGCGGCGCTGTCGGGCATGAACCACGAGGCCGGGTAGTCCATGAACACGTGTGACTGTTCGCCATCGAGCTGCCCGGCGACGGCACGTTCCCAGCCCCCGTCCATGCCGCGACCGCCGGTCCCCGGTACCCAGACGACGAGGTCGCGCTTGGAGAAGTCGAGCTCGTCCAGCGCTCGCTCGGCGTTCGCCCGAGCGAACTCGAGGTCGGGTGTCCCGGGCAGGTTGGTCAGCTGCGTCGAGCGCACGTCCGAGGCATCGGCAGCCGGCTCGGCGCGGCTCGGAGCCGTCGTCGGCACGAGGTCGGCAACGGGCACCGGTCGCGGGACATAGGAGGCATGGACCCGTTCGCTCACGAAGCGTCCGATGCTCGCGACGTTGGCCGCCGGCGTCGAGCCGGGTCCGACGAGGACGGCAGCGCCGGCGAGGCCGGTCATCGCGCCGAGCGTGAGTGCGGTCGCGCGCGGCAGGCGCAGCAGGGCCGCCCCGACCGCCGCGGCGGTCCCGACGGCAGCGGTGGCGAGCATCCCGGTACGGATTCCGCCGTCGACCGTGGTGCCCGGCACAGGACCCGTTGCCCCGAGGACGGCAGAGCCGATCCCTCCGGCGACAGTAGCCGCTGCGCCGAAACGCAGGATCCCATTCATGAAG
>JAOPYV010000132.1 GCA_025964435.1 Thermoleophilia bacterium
CGGCTCCTGCACGTCGCCACCCTTGATCGCGATGAAGATCGTGAAGGTGGCGAGCACCAGGGCCATGCCGAGCGCTGCGATGAGTCGGAATCGTCGGTTCACGTTGCCCATACAACGCGCGCGATCCGGCGCGCGTCTCGGCAGGTGCCACGTATTCGCGCTGCTTCGCATTCCGACATGTGCGAGGCAGCGGGGCAGGGCGGCCGCGGGCGGCCGTGGCCGTAACACACGGGAGCCCCCGGTCGCGTGGACCGGAGGCTCCGTGTAGATCGTGCCGAAGCAGGGATCGGTGGGCTGGTCAGCCGACCGTCACGTCGACCGGGCTGCCAGTGGCGTTGGCGATCGCCTGGGCCGAAGCCACCGCGTTGCCGACGCTGCCGCCGTAGCCGTAGCCCCTGCTGTAGCCGCGGTTGCCGTAGCCGGTCCCACGGTAGCCCGTGTTGCGGTAGCGGTAGCGGTCCGCACCCATCGTCTGGCCGATGCCACGACCCTGGGTGTAGCCCTGGCTGAAGGCGGTTGCCTGCGTTCGGAGCTTCTCGTACTGTGCGAGGAACTCCATCTCGGTGCGACCCTGCTTGCGACCCTGGTTCCAACCAGCGTCACGTCCTCGGATCTCACCTTCTCGACCGGAGAGCGCTTCGAAGCGTCGAAGCTCGTTCCAGCTCGGGCCGCTGCCCTTGCCGATCGCAAAGCCTGCGATGGATGCGATGACCGCAAGGACAATGGCAATCAGTGCGATGCCTGCCTTGCTTCCGCCACCGCTGTCGTTGCCTCCCTGGACGATCACCGGAGCCGGTGCGTGCATGGGGGCTGCGGCATAGGTCGGCACTGTCAGTGCCTGGGAGTGATGCTGCGGGGCATCGATGGCGTCAAGATGCTTGGTGTAGGGCGAGTTCACGTCGATCCTTCCCTTTCGTGAAAGGCACCAGCAGCGGGGGTTCCGCTGCCGATGATTGCTTCGGCACCCTGTATGTCGCCAATCGGGATCCCGCTTGGACCGAAAACCGGCCCGCCTTGGCCCTGCATGGCCCGAGCCGTGGCCTCTTTCGTGGCCGCATACCTCCCGAATCCGCATGGATGCGTGGTTTGGCTTCTGCAGCTCATGGTGGCCGCGGCGCCCGCCCATGCCCTCGGGCGGTACCATGCAGGGCGATGCGCCCTCTCCTCCTTGGTCCGTACGCCCCACGTGCCGCGCGCCGCGCGACGGCAGTCGCGCTCTTCTTCCAGTGGTTCATCGTCATCACGGGGGCGACGGTGCGGCTGACGGGCTCCGGGCTCGGCTGCCCGAACTGGCCGACGTGCACGACGACCCGCGCCGTGCCCGAGCTCGAGCAGCACGCGCTGATCGAGTTCCTCAATCGGATGACGACCACCCCGACGCTGCTCACCGCGATCGCGGCGCTGTGGATCTGCTGGCGACTCGTCGGCGCCGCGCGGCGTGACCTGCGCATCGCCACCAGCCTCGTCGTGGGCGGCGTCTTCGTCCAGGCCGGTCTCGGCGCCCTGACCGTGATCCTCGAACTCCCGCCGGAGATCGTCGCCGTGCACTTCCTCGTCAGCATCGGACTGCTCGCTGCGGCGACCTTCGCGTGGTGTGCCGCCACGTCCGACGCACCGCTGCGGCTCACGCGCCGCGCGGGACGCGGCGCAGCCCTGGTGGCGGTCGCGATGCTCACGCTGCTGTTGGCGATCATCGTCGCCGGCGTCGCGACCACGGCGTCCGGCCCGCACTCCGGCGCGGCTGGCACGGGACAGACGGTCGATCGCTTCCAGCTGTTCGACCTGGCGATCATGCTCCACGCCCGCGGTGCGTACCTCTTCCTCGCCCTCATCGTCGTGCTGACCCTGTGGCGTCGCCAGCGCGGTGCGGCGCTGCGCGACCTCAGCCTGCTGCTCCTGCTCGTCGCCGGCCAGATCACGCTCGGCGAGGTGCAGTACCGCACCGGCCTGCCGTGGGGAATCGTCCTCGCCCACGTCGTGAACGCCGCGCTGCTCTGGATCCTCGCGACACGGATCGCCGTTGACGCTGCCTTCGAGCCGCGTGCGCGCGACCTCCTGGCGGATGCGGATCCCGCGGTGCCGCAGGGCGACGTCCATCCGCTAGTCTCGACCCCATGACGATCACCACTGCTGCCGAGGTCGGACAGACCGTTCCGGCCCAAACCCTCCTCGACGATACCGGCGCGCCGGTCAACCTCCGCGAGCTCGCGGGGAAGCGCGTCGTGCTGTACTTCTATCCGAAGGACGACACGTCTGGCTGCACGACGCAGGCGTGCGCGATCCGCGACACCTGGAGCGAGTTCGAGGCGGTCGAGGACCTCGTCATCTACGGGGTCTCACCCGACGACGTCGCGAGCCACACCAAGTTCCGCGGCAAGCATGACCTGCCGTTCCACCTGCTCGTCGACACCGACCACCAGCTCGCCGACGACTTCGGCTTCTGGGTCGAGAAGTCGCTCTACGGCAACAAGTACATGGGCGTCGAGCGCTCGACGGTGATCATCGGGGCCGACGGCAACATCAGCGCCGTCGCCCGCAAGATCGCCCCGGGCAAGCACGTCGCCTGGCTCAAGTCCGAGCTCGGCATCTGAGGCCGTCTCGATGGCGCCCCGCATTCCCCGCATTCCCCGCATTCCGCTGCCCGGCTTGCCCAAGCCGCTCTCGCGCGTGCGCGCGACCGCGCTCGCGCGCACGCGACGTGCGGGTGTGAAGCTGCTCACCTCGGCGGTCGACGTGCCGGTCGTTCGCCCCTTCGCCGAGCTCGGCCTGCGCACGTTCTTCGATGCGATCGCCGGCGACTGGGAGCGGATTCGCAAGGACCCGACGTATCGTGCCGGCTTCGAGGAGGCGCTGCACCTGCTGCCGCGGGGGTTCCGCCCGCGTCGCGCGCTCGATGCGGCGTGCGGCACCGGCCTTGCGACATCGATCGTGCTCGGCCGCTGGCCCGGCCTGAACGTCGTCGGCACCGACATCGCGCCGCGTATGGTCGAGATCGCCCGCGAGCTGGTCCCGGATGCGCGATTCGAGGTTGCCTCCGTCCACCACCTGCCCTTCGAGGACGGCGAGTTCGACCTCGTGACGCTCCTGGATGGCGTGCTGGACATTCCCGAGCTGCTGCGCGTGCTGCATCGCAAGGGCCGGCTCCTGATCGTCTACTCGGTCGGCGGCACGACCCCTGTCTCGCGACCCGTCACCAAGCTCGCTGCGGAGTTCGCCCAGCACGGCGCCATCGCAGAGCCGCACACCGACGGCGAGGCCCACGCGCTCGTCGTGCGCCACGGTCGCTAGCCAACGGGCTGCCGCACGCGACCAGTTCGCCGCCCATACTTCCTCGAATGCGCATTGCCCCGCTCGCACCACTCGCTCCGCTCGATGACCCGTCCACGTGGTTCGCACGGCCACTCGGAACGTTGCTGCGGACCTTCGAGGATGCACTCGGCCGAACGCGCACTCGGCAGACGATGCTCGTGGTGGCAGACCCACGCGGCGTGCTGCTCAGCGACACCACGCTCGAGGGCGCCATCGAGCATGCGCAGTGGATCACCCGCGACGCCGCGTCGAAGTCGCCGGCGCTTGCCGTCCTGCAGGCTGCCGAGGGCGAGTTCCTGCTGACGACCGCCTACCACGGTCCCGACCTGCCGCTGGACCTGGATGCACGGCCGTTCCGGCGCCTCGACCTCGATGCGCTGGGTACAACGTCGCCGCTGCACACGGCGATCCTCGGCAATCTCGATGCGCCGTGCTTCCGTGCACTCGTCACGTCGCGGCAGGTCATCCTGCCCGAGTTCGACTGACGCGCCCGTCGGCTAGAAGAGCGACACCTGGTCGCTGGACGGCGTCGTACCGCCACCGCGCCTGCGCTTGCGCGGCCGCGCCATGCCGATGCCCGGCTCCGTCTCCACGCGCGGCGCGACCGGACGATCCTCGACGGCCGCTGGGCGCGTGATCCGCAGCGCAGAGCCATGCTCGCGCAGCCACTCGCTCGCCTCACCATGGCGCGGAAAGCGTGCGTCCAGCAGCGCCCAGAAGCGGTCGGAGTGGTTGAGCTCCTCGATGTGGCACAGCTCATGCACGACGATCGAATCCAGCACCCAGTCGGGGGCGAGCACGAGGCGCCAGTTGAAGGAGAGGTCGCCGCGGTGGGTGCAGGAGCCCCAGCGCGTGCGCTGTTCGCGGACGCTGACCTTGCCGGCGTCGAGCTGCAGCAGGCCGGCCCAATGCGCCACGCGCTGCTCGAAGATCGTGCGCGCCTCCTTGCGATACCACGTGACGAGCGCATCCCACGGGTCGGCATCCTCGGGCACGCGCATGTGCAAT
Organism: Thermoleophilia bacterium; assembly: GCA_025964435.1. Lineage (GTDB taxonomy): Bacteria > Actinomycetota > Thermoleophilia > Gaiellales > SKUG01 > JAGQUL01. The sequence continues at coordinate 4,318 of JAOPYV010000132.1, forward strand.
CGGCCTTCATGGTGCTTCACGACGGAACGCTTGCCGGTGCGCTCGAGCGTGGTCGGCAGCCAGTGGCCGAGCCAGCGCACGGGATCCCCGCGCTCGAGGTCGACCTCGGTGTCGCGCGCCTTCAGCTCCATCCGGAGCAGCACCTCGTGCAGCCAGTCGGCCCGCTCACGGACGATCGGGTCCAGCCGTGCCGCGTCGAAGCGTGCCGGCACCGATGCGGTGACCTCGCCGTGCTCATCGACGTGCAGCCGGACGTGCCGCGCACGCCGATTCCGGCGGACGTGCACGACGACCTCGTCGAGCATCGGATGATCCAGCCGCACCGCGCGCCGCTCGGGCTCGCGTGAGCCGCCGCGGGAAGTGGGAGAACGCAGTGCCATCGCCAAGGATTTTACAGGTCCGAGCGAGGATCCGAGCCGATCACGCCTGCTCAAGCAGTCGCATCACGGTCTGCGCGGCTCGGCGCTCGCGTGCGTCCTTGCGTCGCGCCTCCTGGACCCACCGGACGTACTCGCGGCGATGCGAAGGCGTGAGCGCATCGAACTGCGCCTGCGCGCCCGGTGCGGCCGACAAGGCCGCGACAAGCTCTCGGGGAAGCGGCGGCATCGGCCGCTCGCCTCCCCGAGGTGAACTGGATTCGGGATTTCCGGGGCCCCCGTCGGCCGTCATGGCTACTCCTCGACCTGGCGCTTGAGGTGCTCACGATACGCGACGCGGAAGGCGGACGGTGAGGCCATCGTGCGCTTGCTGAGGCCTTCGATCACTTCCCGGCTGCCTGCGCCGAGCAGGAGCAGCACGCCGCCGGTACCTGCGAGCAGGGCAATCACGATCGCGAGGATGACGTCGCCGGGTCCGGGGAACGGCAGCTCGGTGCCGGCTCCGGGCGTCGTGGCAGGAAGGTCCGCGACCGCGGGCCTGTCGACCTCCGGCTTGACGGGCACCTCGACGGGCACGTCGGGCGTCTCGACCGTCGGCACGTCAGGCGTGGTCTCCGTTGCGGGCACGTCGGGCGTGGTCTCCGTGACGGGCGTCGTCTCCGTCACGGTCGTCGTCGTGGTGACGGGCGGCGTCACCGGCGGCGTGGCCGGCTTGCAGGAGGAGTCAGCCTCACAACCGGCGGGCGGCTTCGAGTCGCCGTCCGAGGAGGTCGGTGCATTTGCCTGGGCAACCGACGCGAACGCGGTCAGCGCTACGACTGCCAGGATCGTGATCTTCAATGTTCGGATGCGGCGGCTCATTGCGGGTTCTCCCTAGGTTGGTCCAGCTCTCGTGACTCGAACGTACCACCGAATGGCCGTATCGAGAAGACCTCATTTCGACGCGGCTCGCAGCGGTCGTCTCCGACGCCGAAGGTACGCTGGGAAAACCAGCCAATCCACGCTCAGGAGCCGCATTCGAGATGCGCATCCCGCTCGAGACACAACGCGAGCTGTACCGCCAGCACGCAGACGAGGCAGCCCAGCGCCTCGTGCAGCTGCTCCAGGATCGCATCCCGGAGCTCGTCCGTCTCGGGTTCGAACGGGCCTTCGACACGGTCGGCGTCCACGAGTACGGTGACTCGACGTACTGGAAGGGCACCGACCAGCTCGCCGATGAGGCCGCGGCCGAATTGGCCGACGCGATCTTCTACCTGCACATCCCGATCGCCCGTGAGCGCGGCGACCTTCCTGCCCTCGACGAGGCCTGATCCGCAGGGCCGGGTCCCCCTTGTCACACGCGTGCGAATCCCGCCTACTGGTGGCGGAGGGACGCCATGCGCGTGCACGCACCACAGGGATCGCCGACACAACCGACAGCGTGCGGCAGCCAACCCGCTGCGCCGACCTGCGCTGCGCCCGTACCGGGTTCACCACACGCGATGCCACCGCAGGCCGATGCCGGACGCCCGAGCTGCGGTCCATCACACCGCCTGGTCGTCCTCGGTGGCGGCGCAGCTCCAACGGCCTCGGCGCCGTGCGTCGACCCTGAGCTGGCCGCACTCAGCCAGCTCTTCCTCGCAGCAGCGCTCCCCGAGCGTCCGCCCGGCCGGATCCAGCAGCTGACCCAGCTCCTCATGACGACGATGGCGAAGCTCGCCGAGCTCGTCGCTTCGACGCGCCAGGGTGCCGCAGCCCCCGCCCATGTCGATGCGTCGATCGCCCCGCTCGCCCCTCCCGTGCCGGCGATGGCGCCGCAGGCGATGCAGCCACCGCCCCCACCGCCAGTCCTCTTCTTCGCGCCGCCACTGGGCGCGGACGCGACCGGCCCGACCAGCTCCGGCGACGGCTTCCACGACGGCGGCGGCTCCGGTACTGGACCATCTGACGCGTCCGACGGCGGCGGCGATCCGGGAATGCCGAGCTCGTGGCTTCCCATTCCGGGCATCCTTCGCCTGGATCGACTCGCCACGGCTGGACGCGACCTGGTGCAGCGCTTCGATGATCTCTGCGACGAGCTGGGTGTGACCCGGGTGATGCTCGCCGCGTGCTCGTTGCTGGCCCCGCTGGCAGCAGCGCTGCTGATCCAGACCGCGTCTGCGTTGCTCAGCTGACGGCGGAGGCGTCGTTCGGCACGTCGAGGCGCGTGCCGGTGCGGCGCACGACATCGAGCCGACTCTGGGGGAAGCGGCGGGACTGGATGTAGTCGGGCAGCCGTGAGCCGATCAGCTCGAACAGCTGGTCCGCGCTCGCCGTCTCGCAGGTGACGACGAGCAGGAATGCCGTGCGGTCGGTCTCGTCCACCGTCTGCCACATCTCGGTCTGGATGAAGCTGTGCTTGGCGGTGATGATCTCGGCCACCAGCGAGGGACCGCTCTTCTCGTTGAAGAGGATGATGACGGTCGGGCCTGCATGGGCGGGCGCGGGTGCGTCCCTGCCATCGTCGATCGTGGTCACCAGCGGCCTGCTCATCTCCACCCAGCTTAGCAGCAGGCCGTCCCGCGATCGCGCACGATGTGCGTGCGGCGCACCCGCGACATCGGCTCCGCGCGGTAGCATCCCCGGAAAGATTGGAGCCATGGTGGACATTGAGATCGGCAGGGGCAAGAAGGCCCGACAGGCATTCGGATTCGACGACGTCGCGATCGTTCCCGGGCGCAGGACCCGCGATCCCGAGGACGTCGACCTCACCTGGCGACTCGGCGACATCAACCTCGAGCTGCCGCTGCTCGCCAGCGCCATGGACGGCGTCGTCTCACCGCGTACCGCCATCCAGCTCGGCAAGATGGGCGGCCTCGCCGTCCTCAACCTCGAGGGGCTCTTCAGCCGCTACGAGGATGCCGAGGAGCGCTGCTCCGAGATCGCCGCGCTGCCCAAGGATGAGGCGACCGAGCGCATGCAGGAGCTGTATGCCGCGCCGATCGATCCAGAGCTGATGGTCGCCCGCATCCGCGAGATCAAGGCGTCCGGGGTCACCGTCGCCGCGTCGCTGACGCCGCAGCGCGTCGAGCAGTACGCAGGCGCGGTCCTCGATGCGGGCCTCGACGTGCTCGTCATCCAGGGCACGGTCGTCAGTGCCGAGCATGTCTCCAACCATGGCCGAGCGCTCGACCTCAAGGCATTCATCCCCACGATCGACGTTCCCGTCATCGTCGGTGGCTGCGCCTCGTACCAGTCGGCGCTGCACCTGATGCGCACCGGCGCGGCTGCCGTGCTCGTCGGTGTCGGCCCGGGCGCTGCGTGCACCACGCGCGGCGTGCTCGGTGTCGGCGTCCCCCAGGCGACGGCGATCAGCGACGTTGCCGGCGCTCGATCCCAGCACCTGCTCGAGACCGGCGAGCGAGTCGCGGTCATCGCCGACGGCGGCATGCGCACCGGCGGCGACATCTCCAAGGCAGTCGCCTGTGGCGCCGATGCGGTCATGATCGGCTCGCCGCTCGCCCGCGCGGTCGATGCACCGGGCAAGGGCTACCACTGGGGCATGGCGACCTTCCATCCATCGCTCCCGCGTGGCGCACGAGTCAAGGTCCAGCAGGTCGGCACGCTCGAGGAGATCGTGCTCGGCCCGGCCCATGAGAACGACGGCACCACGAACCTGATGGGGGCCCTGCGCACCTCGATGGCGACCTGTGGCTACCAGTCGATCCAGGAGTTCCAGAAGGCGGAGATCGTGCTCGCCCCATCGATCCAGACCGAGGGCAAGCAGCTCCAGCGCGAACAGCACATCGGCATGGGATGACCAACGACGCCGCAGCAGAACCGATTCCCGGACGACGCCCCGTCGTCGTGCTCGACCTCGGCGGCCAGTACGCCCGCCTGATCGCGCGACGCGTGCGTGACATGGGCAGCTTCTCCGAGGTCGCACCCCGCGACATCACGCCGGAGCGCCTGCGCGAGCTCGACCCCAGCGCGATCATCCTGTCGGGTGGTCCGGCGAGCGTGTACGAGCCGAACGCCCCGACGATCGACCCGGGCGTGTTCGAGCTCGGCGTTCCCGTGCTCGGCATCTGTTACGGCATGCAGCTCATGGCGAAGACGCTGGGCGGCGATGTCGCGAAGACTGGCTCGGCCGAGTACGGCGGCACCGACCTGATGTCAGTCGACGGTGGCGGGACCCTGCTCGAGGGCAGCGACGACGTCGAGACCGTCTGGATGAGCCATCGCGATGCAGTGACGGCCGTTCCCGCGGGGGCCACCATCACGGCGCGCACGCCGCAGACGCCGATCGCCGCCTTCGAGCACGCCGAGCGCCAGCTCTACGCGCTCCAGTTCCACCCCGAGGTCGTGCACACGCCCAGCGGCCAGGCGATCCTGCAGCGCTTCGTCCACGACGTCGCCGGCGCGCCCAAGGACTGGGACCCCGAGCACGTCATCGAGGAGGCCGTCGCCCGCATCCGCGAACAGGTCGGTACGACCGGCCGCGCCATCTGTGCGCTCTCGGGTGGCGTCGACTCCTCCGTCGCGGCGATGCTCATGCACCGCGCGATCGGCGATCGACTGACATGCGTGTTCGTCGACCACGGACTGCTGCGCAAGGACGAAGCGGTCCAGGTCGTCGAGATGATGGACGGTCGCTTCGACCTGCCACTCGTCCACGTCGATGCATCGGATCGTTTCCTGACGCTGCTCGAGGGTGTCGACGACCCCGAGGAGAAGCGCAAGGTCATCGGCGAGACCTTCATCCGCGTGTTCGAGGAGGAGTCGCGCCGCGTCGCGGCCGAGAGCGACGAGCCGGTCAAGTTCCTCGTCCAGGGCACGCTCTACTCGGATGTCATCGAGTCGGGCGGCGACGACGGCATCGCCGCGAACATCAAGAGCCACCACAATGTCGGCGGCCTGCCCGAGGACATGGACCTCGAGCTGGTCGAGCCGCTGCGCCTGCTCTTCAAGGACGAGGCGCGACGCGTCGGCGAGGCGATGGGCATGCCGCACCACCTGGTGTGGCGCCAGCCCTTCCCGGGTCCTGGCCTGGCGATCCGCATCATCGGTGCGGTCACGCCCGAGCGCCTGCACATCGTGCGCGAGGCCGATGCGATCCTGCGCGAGGAGATCGCGACCGCCGATCTCGAGGGCGCGGTGTGGCAGTACTTCACCGTGCTGCCGACTGGCGTGAAGTCAGTCGGCGTGCAGGGCGACTCGCGCACCTACGCGCACCCGATCGTCGTGCGCGCCGTGACGAGTGACGACGCGATGACGGCCGACTGGGCGCGCATCCCGTACGAGGTGCTTGCGAAGATCTCCAATCGCATCGTCGGCGAGGTCGATGGGGTGAATCGCGTGCTGCTCGACGTGACGTCGAAGCCGCCGGGAACGATCGAGTGGGAATGACGACCGACAGCGACGCGCCCTTGGCGTTCATGCGCCAGCACTTCGGCAACCTCGAGGAGCTCGGGGATGGATGCGGGGCGCTCGCCGACCAGATCCGCGACTGGATGATCGAGCACGACGTCGTCTTCGCGGACCATGCCATTCCCTTCGTCATGGCGCCACACTGCCTCGACGTGCCGACGCTGGATCGCGTGCAGCACGCGGTCGAAGTGCTGACCCGCGTGCTCGACCGTTTCTGCACGGCGTTCCGCTTCGATGAGGACCTGCGTCGCGCGCTCGACCTGCCGCCGGCCGAGGCCGACCTGCTGCGCATCGAGCCGACGCTCGACGACCCGCTCCAGCTCTGCCGCCTCGATGCCTTCCTCCTGCCCGACGGCAGCATCCAGTTCCTCGAGTTCAACGCGGAGAGCCCTGCAGGGATCGGCTACACGGACGTCATGTACGACGGCCTGCGCCAGCACTTCCCCGCACTGCGCGACCCCGAGGGCCTGACCGTCGAGTACCAGCCGCTGACCGGTCACCTGATCGACACGGTTCGCGACGTCGAGGCGCGGTGGCGGATGTGGACGACCGGGCCGCAGGGCCCGGGGCGATCGCTCGGCATTCCGAATTCGGTCGAGCGCCCGCATGTGGTCCTGGTCGACACCGCCGACAGCCCGTCGGTGCCGGAGTTCCGCATCATCTGCGCTGCGCTGGAGCGAGCGGAATTCACTGCCGGATACGCCAGCCTCGATGCACTGACACGGGTCGATGGACGTCTCGTCGCGAACGGCGCGCCGGTCGACGTCGTGTACCGTCGAGCGCTCGTCGAGGACGTGCTCGACCCCTATGCCAGCCCCGGCGCAGCGGCGCTCATCGCGGCCGTGCGTGAAGGTGCCGTCGCGATGTTCAACCCATTCCCGGCGCGGGTGGCCAACAACAAGAAGCTGCTCGCGCTGCTGGGCGCTCCGGCCTTCGCGCACCTGCTCATCGACGACGAGGAGCGCCGCATCGTCGCCGAGTGCATCCCATGGACGCGCGTGCTGGCGACGGGTGGCAGCTCGCTCCCGGGCGGCGGCGCCGGCGACCTGCCGAGCTACGTCAGCGCGAACCGCGAGGCCCTCGTGCTCAAGCCGGCCTCCGACTACGGCGGCCACAACGTGCACCTCGGCAAGCTCACCGACCAGTCATCGTGGGATGCCCTCGTCTTCGCTCACGCGGGCACGGGAAACTGGATCGTGCAGCAGTACCTCGAGGTGCCGATCGGCCGCTTCCCTGCGATTGAGGACGGCCGCCTGGTCGTGCGCGACCGGCACTTCAACATCAACCCGTTCGCGATCGGCGGGAAGTACGCGGGGATGATCACGCGCATCTCCACCGAGCCCGTGATCAACGTGTCGGCGGGCGGCGGCCTGCTGCCGTGCGTGGCGGTCGACTTCACGTAAAAGCTGCGAGGCGGGGCGGTGGCGGTGGCTGCAGGAGGCCGGGGCGACCGACGGCTTCCTGCCGTCGGCCCGTCGCCCCTTGGCGGGCGGCATCCCTGCCGCCCGAGCCTCCTTCCGCCACCGCCACCGTCCCGCCTCGCCCCACCCCGTCTTCGAACATCGGAGCCCGGCACGACCGTGGAATCGCGGCGGCTCCAGAGACCCCCGGCGCCCCGCACTCGCCACACGCACAGGCACGCATTCGTGCGAAGGACCGGCGCTGCGCGCAGTCACGATCCCGCGTCGAGCTGGTCGATCTCCCGAGGTGAGCTGGCGGTCGAGCGGCGAGCTGAAGGAGGCTGTTCCGCCATGGATGGCGGAACCCAAGGTGGAACGGGTCGACGGCAGGATGCCGTCGGTTCCACCGGCCTCCGCCGGATCGCCGCTCGACCGCCAGCGCCACCCCACCACCCCGACCACTCCCACGATAGAATCGATGGCATGCCCATCATCCCGTTCAGCGACGCGAATCCCCTGAAGCTCGGCCTCCCGGTCGACGACAACGCCACGCGCTTCAGCAACTACTTCCACGTGCTGCGGGAGATCATCCACTGGAGCAACGGATGGCTGCCGCTCGAGCCTGCCTTCCACGCCAAGTACACGCTGGGTGAGCACATCCACGACGACGCGCGCGGGCAGGTCAAGGTCCGTCGCCGCATCTACGAGCTGCGTGCGAACGAGGACTGGCCCGGCGCCCCGTCGGACGAGCTCGCCGGCCAGCTGGACCGGCTCGCCACGGCGACGAGCCCGGCCGAGCATGCACAGGTCGTCTATGGGCAGCTCAAGCCCGCATTGATCCGAGCGATCGAGCTCCACGTCGAGGCGATCGACCCGATCACCGACGAGGTGTCGCTGCTCGTCCTGCGCCAGCTGCTGGAGCGCCAGCGCGGCCATCTGGTCGACGCGGCTTCCTACTGGGAGCTCACGCACGAGGAGCCCTTCACCGACGACCTCGGCTCGCTCGAGATCCGCAAGCGCGAGACACGCGACCTCCAGCTGCTGCCGCGCCTCGATGAGCCGGCGCGCGACAGCTTCGTCAAGGTCACGCCCGACGGGGATCCGTACCTGGGCGAAGAGCTCTACGTGAACGGCGACGAGAACCACGTGCCGACCGAGCCCGTCGAGCAGCAGCACTTCTTCCACGGGCTGATGGACGCCGAGCTGTGCGCCGCCGAGCTGATGGCCCGCAACTCGCACGAGCATCCCGAGATGCCGTGGGACTTCCACATGGACATGGCCCGCCAGACCTGGGACGAGCTGCGTCACGCGCGCGTCCACGAGGTGCTGATGGCGACCGAGCTCGGCTGCAAGTGGGGCGACTTCGAGATCGGCTTCGACTACTTCAAGTCGATCTACGCGTTCGACCTCACCGGTCGACTGCTGCTCTTCAACGGCACGAGCGAGCAGAAGGCGATGTGGCGACACTCCCATCGTCGCCAGGTGCTGCTCGACCTCGGTCAGGCCAACGTCGCCAAGGTCTTCGACTACCTGCTGGCCGACGAGGTGCCGCACGTGCACAACGGCGTGCGCTGGGGCACGCACCTGCTCGGCGGCGACCCGGCGGCGTACCGCTCGAAGATGAAGGAGCTGCGCGAGGGCCTGGATCGCACCGGCCAGCCCACCAGCCCGCCGGCCACACCCGCCGCCAACTGACCCGACGCGTCACTCCGGCGCGGGCGTCGGTGCTGCGGCGAGCAGCCCCTGACGCGACTTGACCACCAGGACGCGCAGCGCTGCTTCGTCGATCCGCGCCTGCGGGATGGTCCCGCCGGCAACGGCAGCCACGAGCAGTCGACGACATGCGACCGCTTCCGCGAGCGTGCCCGTCAGCAGTGCGATATCCGCGCCAGCGCGAACGACCGGCACGCAGCCAGCAGCGGGACTGACACGCGCAGCGACACGGAAGCCGGCCGCATGGAGCGCGTCGGTGATCGCCACGCCCTCGTAGCCGAGCGTGACGCGCAGCAGCCGGTAGGCGGCAGGGCTGGTCGATGCCGGGCGCCGACGATCGACTGCGGCATAGACGCCGTGCGACATCATCACCGCGTCGACATCGCGAGCGACTGCGGTGCGGAACGGTCGCAGGTCGGCTGCCAGGAGCTGGGCGCGCGTGCGAGACACGCGTGCCAATGCGTCGTCGGAGTTGACCGTCGCGCCGCCGAAGCCGGGGAAGTGCTTCACGGCTGCGGCGCCGCCGCCGTCATGGAGGCCGTCGATGAACGCGCCGACATGCGTCGCGACGCGCAGTGGGACCGAGCCGAAGCTGCGCTCACGCATGACCCGACGTGGCGCGATGTCGAGGTCGGCGACGGGCGCGAGGTCGAGCTGGATGCCGAGCGACGTGAGCGAGCGCGCCGTCGCAGCCCCCTGAGCGCGGGTCAGCGCTGGTCGATTGGTTGCACCGAGCTGCGGGTGTGAGCGGGTCGGTGCGGCACGGGGCAGCCGACGCACGACGCCGCCCTCCTGGTCGATCGAGATGAGCGTGCCGGGGTTCGCCGCCTGGATCGCTCGGGTGAACGCGCGCAGCTGCGGATCGCTCCGGTAGTTGTTGGCGAACAGGATGATGCCGCCAAGGCGTGTGGCACGCAGCACCTTCGCGTCGCGCGGCGCAAGCGTGGTTCCCGGCACGCTGGTCATGACCAGCTGGGAGATGCGCTCGGTGCTGGTCATGCTGGCCAGCGCCTCGCCTGCTCGCACGACGTGCGGGTCGGTCGGCGCGGGTGGATCGACGTCCGCGATGCGGGGCGATGCGGCAATCGATGCGAGCGCCGCCGCGACCACGACGATGGCTGATCCGCTGATGATGCGAGGTGCCTTCACCTGCCCGATGCTAGCGGACGCCCTATAGCCGGGGAGCGCGCATGCCGACATGCCCGCAGATGGATTCGAACACGATGATCGCCCTCCTCCTCGGCCTTGGATTCGCGGCGCAGCTACATGGCTGGCACCTGCTGCGAGCCGCACGGTCGTCCCGCGCGGATGCGGCCGCACCGACGACGCTGGATCGGCGCATCGTCGGCACGCGCGACGCCTTTGACCGCATCACGCAGGCCGAACATACGCGCAGCGCCCTGCTGGGCCGCACCTTGGCGATGGTCGTGTTCGACGTCGATCATCTCGCGCGCATCAACGAGGACCACGGATTCACCGCCGGAGACGCGGTCATCACGCTCGTGCAGCACGAGATCGTCGACGGCATGCGCCGGATCGACACCGTCGTGCCACTCGGAGGCGGCTCCTGGGCGGCACTCCTGCCCGATTGCGACGCGGAACAGCTCACTGCGCGCATCGAGGTGCACCGCAACCAGATCCAGCGACGCGTCGCCATGCAGCTGGGGGCGAGGGGGTCCGTCACGGCCTCGATCGTCACGGTCAGCGCCGGCGTCGTGCACTGCTCCACCGGGGCACAGGCGCTCGAGGACCTGTTCCAGGCCGCCGACCAGGCGGTCCTGGCGGCGCAGCTCCAGGGCGGCAATCGAACCAGCGCGTGGGGCGACGCCACCCGCGACCTCGTGCGCCGCTCCGTCGGCCGACGCCGCGTCCAGCGCGACGCACAGCTCGCCACCGTCCTCTCGCTGGCAGAGGCGCTCGACCTGCGCGATGCCGACACCTCGAGCCACTCGCACATGGTCGGGCACTACGCCGAGCTCATGGCGCAGGGCCTGGGCATGCCGCCGGCGCACGTCGAGCGCGTGCGGATCGCCGGCCTGCTCCATGACATCGGGAAGATCGGCGTGCCGGACTCGGTGCTGCGCAAGCCCGCCAAGCTCGACGATGACGAGTGGGCACAGATGCAGCGCCACCCGGAGATCGGCGCTCGGCTCCTCGCCTCCGTCGATGCGGAGGACATCCGATCGTGGGTGCTCGCACACCATGAACGCCCCGATGGTCGCGGCTATCCGTTCGGCCTCCATGATGCCGAGATCCCGATCGAGGCGAAGATCCTGTCAGTGGCCGACGCCTACGAGGCGATGACGGCCGACCGTGTCTACCGCTCCGCCCCCGGCCCGGAGATCGCCCGCTCCGAGCTCGACAAGTGGCGCGGCGCCCAGTTCGACAGCACGGTCGTCGATGCATTCCTCGAGGTGCTCGACGCGATCGACGCCGCCCGGGCGTCCACGGTCGTCGAGCTCACGCCACCCGGCGACCCGACGAACGGCTCGACCGAGCTGGAGGAAGCAGCATGAGCGAGACCAGCCCCCTCGATGTCCCCGTCCGCCGCGCCGATACCGGCGACGCCATCACGCTGCGCCAGCTCGTCGGCGGCCAGCCCGCGCTCGTCATCCTGACGCGGCACATGGATTGTCCCTACTGCGAAGTGCACGTCGGTCGCGTCCTGCGCGAGCAGGACGAGCTCGGTCGCGTGATCGTCGTCGGCCATGGAACCCCGGACGAGCTCGCAGCCCACCACGCCGACCTGCCGCCCGAGTTCGTGGTCGTCGCCGACCCCGACCAGGCGCTCTACGACGCATTCCACACGCGCCGGCTGCGGCGCGCACGCGACCTGCGCCTGAAGCTGTCGAGCGTTCCGACGCTGCTTCGCCACCTCGTCACGGGCGGCCGCCTCGTTCGCGAGGGCCAGGACCTGCTCCAGCTCGGTGGCGACGCGATCGTCGATCCAGATGGCACGGTCCGCTGGGTCCACCTCTCCGACCAACCGGATGATCGTCCGTCGATCGAGGAGCTCCGACACCACCTCCATCGGGCAGCCTGATGGGTGCGGACATCGACCCCATCGATCCCGCAACGGCAGCCGCCGAGGTCGAGGCCGGACGAGCAATCCTCGTCGACGTCCGGGACCGCTCCGCATTCGACTCGGCGCATGCGACCCCGGCAGTGGGCATCCCGATCGACCAGCTCGCAGCACGTCTCGAAGAGCTTCCCGCCGGCACCACCGTGATCACGACGTGCGGCGGCGGCACCCGCGGCCCGCGTGCGGCCGCGCTCCTGCGCGAGCACGACATCGACGCTCGACCACTTGCCGGAGGCCTGCGTGCGTGGCGCGCAGCCGACCTTCCGGTGGTCGAGGAGCCTGCTTGACCCCGCCCCCGCCAGAGGTGCGATCCATCAGGATCAGCACGGCGTGGTCGCTCCCGCACCGCATTCGCCGCGAACGCGTTGCCGAGCTGGTGGATACGCTGGGGATGCCCACAGGGGCGTATCCGGGCATCGCGTTCCAGCCCATCGACCAGACGGCACTCACGACACCGTACGCAGCGACACGCCCCGCTCCGATCGTCATCCCGATGGACCCGAAGCACGACGTCACGTTCGGCGACGGTGAGCCGTACACGTTGCACACCACTGCCTTCCTCTTCGCACCACTCGGTGTCGTCATCTTCGACCAGCAGCTGTCGCGACCCGGCGGCGTCGGCATGGCCACGCACGACCTTGCCCGATTCGTCCGCGAGGAGGTCGATGGTCGCATGGCAGGCTCCGATGTCCTCGTCGCCAGGGCGATCAAGGGATGGCGTGCGCTCGAGGGAGCCACAGCCACGCGCGGTAGCGCCGAACGCCAGCGTGAGCGCCGATTCCGCAACGCCGCCGAGGACCCAGCGCTCATGCTCGAGCTGCGGCGCGATGCACTGACCGACCCTGACACGCCCCTGACACGACTTGGTGGCGCCGACGAGATCCTCGGCCTGATCGAGGCGACCCGACCGTATCTCCAGGAGGAAGGAACGCAGCGCTGCTATCCATACTCCAACGTCCGCCTGGGATTCGACATCGACGAGTCACTGGCAGACCGGGGCAGCGACGTCCTCCTGGCCCTCGGCCGACAACAGGTGATCGTCGACGGCGACGTGGGCGACATGGACGCCGTCGTCGCGGCGACCCATGACGGCATCCGCATGCGGAGCACCGGCTGGGTGACGACGTAGTCCGGGACGGCAGGATCGATCGACGCCGCGCCCGCCCGCGCGTTCGCTCGCATGGTGCAGGCGCAGTGGTTCCTCTGCCAGCTCGCACTCTTCCGCAACGACCGCATGGATCGCTCGGCGAGCAGGATCGGGACGAAGGAGATCACCGACCAGGAGATCACGCGGCTGCAGGTCGCGCGTGACCTGAGCGAGGCATCCAACACCGACTTCATGCTTCGCGACACCGCATTGGCCGCGCTGTTCGCGGTCTTCGCTCGAGCCATGCGGCTGCAGCGCCATCGGGACCTCGTGCATGAGCGACTGGCCCTTGCGGCATCCGCGTACCAGGCGACGCTCGCCACGCGTCAGGACCGTGTCAGTCGAAACCTGCAGCACCTGTTCGCCGTGTCAGCAGCGACGGGCGTAGCGACGATCGTCACGACTCGCTGGGATGCTGGCGACCTCGCCTTCCAGGTCGCCGTATTGCTCATCGCACTGTTCCTGATCGCCTACGGGATCGTGGTTGGAACGACGATCCCGACGCGAATCGCACGTCGGCTGCGACGTCGAAAGAGCGGGTAGCGGGAATCGAACCCGCAACTGCAGCTTGGGAAGCTGACGTGATACCACTTCACCATACCCGCGTGGTCGTACGATCCTAGCGCGCTTCGCCCTCGGGGGCATCGAGTCCGAGGCCGAGCGCCACGTCGAGCGCCGGGCTCGAGGTACCGATCCGTCGATGCAGCAGCCGCATCACGGGCACGAAGTCGTCGACGCCGCGCCACATCGGAACGGCGCCCAGCACGTGGATGAGCGGTGCGTCCATCGGCGGCGGCTGCAGGTCGAGCGACGCAGCCACACCAAGCTCCGGGACCTCGACGTCGCGCCCTTCCCAGAACGCGGCGAGATCGCTCTCCACCGGGGGACCCGCCGCATCTGCCGGTACCACTTCCCCAGCGTCCACGTCTGCCCCCGCCACGGACGGGACGGTGCCCTGGACGAGCGCGAGCAGCACGTCGCGCTCGATCCCGCGCAGTCGCAAGGCGAGGAACGGCTCGCGGTCGAGCGCCTCCCCCGCGACGTGGCAGGCCGCCGCGGCATGCCGGCACGGCGTCGCCCAGTCGCTGCACGTGCAGGAGATGACGAGGTCGTCCTCGATCGCGGGAAAGAGCGTCAGCCCAAGCCGCGCGAAGACGGCTTCGATGTCATCCGGCATCGTGCCGGCCAGCAGCTGCGCGCGGTAGCTGGCGCGCGCCGCGAGCGATTCGGCGACACGCAACCACTCCGCCTGCGCGAACCGTGCGACCTCGATCCGCACCTCGTACGGCGTGCGCCGCGTCCCCTGCACGCGCGCGACGATCGCACCGAGCTCGAACTCCAGCGCCAACACCTGGCCGTCACGGGCGTACGTCCAGCCCCGCTCGATCCGACTGGGGTCCGCGAGCGCGTCGATCGGCGCCAGCCAGCGGCGCGACCACCACGTCCGGCGCGCATCGAGGCGCGACGTCGCCTGCACGCGAATGCCGCCCCGCACCTTGCGCGGCGTCGAGGGCGGCGGGAAGAAGTCGCCGCCGTGCTGGTCGTTGTAGTCCGAGGCTGACACGGCCCCACTTTCGTCCGACGTCATCGAACTCGGGCTGCCCGAGCAGGGTGTCCTGGCGCAGCTGCAGCATGCCGAGCAGCTCCGCATCGTCGAGCTCGGTGATCCAGCGCTCGCCGGAGCCGATCACGGTGCGCGCAACGCTCGCCTTCTGGCGCAGCATCGTGTCGATGCGCTCCTCCACCGTGCCCGCACACACCAGCGCGTGGACCTGCACGTCGCGCGTCTGGCCGATCCGGAAGGCGCGGTCGCTGGCCTGTTGCTCGGTCGCCGGGTTCCACCACCGGTCGTAGTGGATGACATGCGTGGCGGCGGTCAGGTTCAGCCCGCTGCCGCCCGCCTTGAGCGAGAGGATGAGGATCGGCGGCGCGGCGTCGTCCGCGTCCTGGAAGCGTTGGACCAGCTCATCGCGACGACGACGGCTCGTGCCGCCGTGCAGGAACAGCACCTCGCGCCCGAAGACTGCCTCCAGGTGCTTCTGCAGCAGCTCGCCCATGCCGACGAACTGCGTGAACACGAGCGCCCGCTCCCGCGATTCCAGCACGAGCTCGATCAGCTCCTCGAGCCGTGTCAGCTTCCCCGACCGGCCGCCGAGCACCTGGGAGTTGTCCGCCAGCAGCTGCGCGGGATGGTTGCACGCCTGCTTGAGCTTCGACAGCGTCGCCAGGATGACGCCGCGTCGCTCGACGGCGGCGTTCGCCTTGCCGAGCAGGATCTTCTCCGCGTCGCGCACGATCGCCTCGTAGAGCCCGACCTGCTCCGCTGTCATCGTGCAGAAGTCGGTGCGCTCGAACTTGTCGGGCAGGTCCGAGATCACCGTGCGGTCGGTTTTCTCACGACGCAGGATGAACGGGCCGGTGAGCTGTCGCAGGCGCTCGACGGCCTCCGGGAAGCTGCCCGTCTGGATCGGCAGCAGGTAGCGGCGGCGGAACTCCGCCTGGGAGCCGAGCAGGCCGGGGTTGAGGAACTCCATGATCGACCAGAGGTCGCCCACGTGGTTCTCGACCGGCGTGCCGGTCAGCACCACGCGTGCAGGAGCACGGAGCGATCGCGCGGCCCTGGAGTGGCGCGTGCTGGGGTTCTTGATGTTCTGTGCCTCGTCGAGCACGACCATCCGCCACGGCACGTCGACCAGCGCCTGGATGTCGCGCGCCAGCACCGCGTATGAGGTGAACACGACCCCGCTGCGCTGCGCCGCCTCGACCAAGGCATCGCCGGTGCGTCGCCCCGAGCCGTGCTGGACGAACCACGGCAGGTCGGGCGTGAACTGTTCGAGCTCCCGCGTCCAGTTCGTCACCACGGAGGTCGGGCAGACGATCAGCGTCGGCCCGCCCGCCGGATCGCGCTCCCATGCGTCGAGCACGACGGCCAGCGTCTGCACGGTCTTGCCGAGGCCCATGTCGTCGGCGAGGCATGCACCGAGCCCCAGCTGTGCCATCGACGCAAGCCACGCGGCACCGCGCAGCTGGTATGGGCGCAGCTCTGCACGCAGCCCGGCAGGCACTTCGAATCCAGCCGCCTCCGGAAGCTCGTGTCGCGCCATCCGCTCGAGCAGTTCGGCGACGTCGCTGTCGCCATCGACGCCCCCGACCGGAAGCCCGTCGACCTGGCGCACGCCGGGCACCGACATCGCCAGGAGGTCACCGACCGTCGCCGTGTGGGAGCCACGGCTGCCGAGCCCTGGATCCTCCGCCTGCCGATCGAGGTGCGCCAACGCCGCGGCAAGCTCCTCGGCGTCGAGCTCGACCCAGCGCCCGCGCACGTGGACGAGCGGCGTCTTCTGGCTCGCGAGCTGGTCGAGCTCGGCGCGGGTCAGCTCGACGTCGCCGAGCGCCACCCGCCAGTCGTAGCCGACCAGTGTCGCGAGGTTGAGGCTGTCGAGGTTGCGCCTGCCACCGCTGAATGCGGTCGTGGCATTGGCACGGAGGTTGAGCTGCCAGCGACCACCACGGGCACGCCACCATGCGGGAACGAGCACACCGAAACCCGCCTGCTCCAGCACCGGTGATGCCTCGGCGAGGAACGCGTGCGCTTCGGCGGTGTCGAGCTCGCAGCCACCAGGCCGCGATCGTTGCAGGCTCTCCGCGATCGGCTCCGACAGCCGCGCTGCCTCACCGAGCGGCGCGTAGAGGTGGAGCCCCGGATCGAAGCCGTGGTCCGCGAGCACCCGGCGGTCCGACCCGCTCGGCGACCACGCGATGTCGAGCGGCACCTGGACGCTCGGGTCGGCGCGCAGCTGCAGCAGGTAGCGCAGGTACCAGACCGCGCCATCGCGCGAGGGATCGTCGGGCTCCTCGAGCCGGAAGGTCAGGCGGAAGGGCGAATCGGCGCGCCGACGCAGCGGCGCCTGCCACGCGTCGAGGTCGTCGACCAGCTGGTCGAGCGCATCGACCGGCCCCTCGACGCTCCGGTCAGCACCGACCAGCGCACGCAGCCAGCGGTCGTGGAGCGAGTGCCCCGCAGCCGTTCCCGCACGCAGCTCGACGGGCGCCGCGCGCAGCCGGTCCCGGGCCAGCAGGTCGACGACCGCATCGAGATACCGATCCACGACGTGCAGCCGCGGCAGCCGAAGCCCGGCACCGCCACCGATCGCGAAGCACGCACCCGGCAACGCCTGCGTCTCCGCAACGACGAGGTCGCGCGCGGCAGGACGCGCCAGCTGCATCCAGTGAGCCTCGAACGTGACGAGCGCTCCCGTGCCGCTGCGGCGCAGCGACGGCAGCACCTCCTGTCGCACCACCGCCGCTGCCGCATGTGGAACGAGGGTCGCGAGTCGACGCAGCGAGGAAGCGGCCCGCACGCCGGGCACCAAGGCGCCGTCCTCGGCATCAGCCGCCACTGCGAGCAGGCGGATCGAGTCGCGCGTCGTCAGGCGAACCGCGCTGACGTGGTGCTCGACGATCGCGTCGCCCACGGGAAGCCACGCCTGCGCTGTCATCGGCTCCACGTCGGCGCCGTCACCCAGCAGGTCGGCAACGAGTGCGGGCAGGTCGACGGCCTGCGCCTCGCGGGCGTCCGTCCACAGCACCACGGCGGCATCATCGAGCGCTGCGTGGACGAGGAGCATGGGTCAGGTTCGCACACGCCTCGATGCGCGGCAACCGGGCTCCGCGCGCCGCGCGCCGTAACGACGAGGGGCGCATCCATCGGATGCGCCCCTCGTGGTCTTCAAATCCCTGCAGCTGAGCTCAGGAGCTCAGTTACGGGCATCGGCGTAGCTCAGACAGCCTGAACGTCCGTCGCCTCGGGACCCTTGCGACCTTCGCCGACTTCGAACTGGACCGCCTGGCCCTCTTCGAGCGACTTGTAGCCGGATCCGGAGATGTTCGAGAAGTGGACGAAGAGATCCTTGCCACCGTCCTCGGGCGTGATGAAGCCGAAGCCCTTTTCGCCGTCGAACCACTTAACCGTGCCACGTGCCATGTTACGTACCGCTTTCTTATGTTTCTGTGATCGACCGAGCGCTTGTCGCGCGGCCGTGCTGACAGCTTACAGGGCATAGCCGATGCGCGTGCTACGACGGTCGTTCCGTTTTCAGCAAATTCTGTAGTAGATTGATCATAGAACCAATTGGTCCAAACAGAACGCTTACACGACAGGGGGGCGAAGTTGCCGATCATTCAGGGGATGAATGACCCGCATGACAGCGAGGATCCAGCAGTGGGCGAGGCCAACGACAGCCACGATTTTCCCGGTCACTACGCCGACGACGGCCTGGCCATCGCGCGTGCGACCGAATGCTTTTCCTTCCTGCGGAGCGTGCCGATCCTCTTCGAGATCGACGACACGACCCTCTGGGACATCGCGCACAGTGCCGAGTCCTGCAGCTTCGAGCCGGGAAGTCGGATCATGGCGCAGGGCCAGTCGGAGGGCGAGGAGAACGCCAGCCGCTTCTACGTGATCCGCAGCGGCAGCGCCGATGTCGTGCGGCGCGATCGCTCCGGCATGGACCGCGTCGTCGCCCGCCTCTCGCTGGGCTCCTACTTCGGCGAGCTCGGGCTGCTCACCAACCAGGCACGCAACGCGACCGTCCGGGTCCATGGCTCGATGCCGCTGCACGCGTACGCCTTCGACGCACTGACCTTCCACCGTCGCATCGCGGAGCACGTCCTGGTCTTCCGGGTGCTGCGCGAACGCGAGACGCGCGGCTCGGCGATCGGCCAGGGGCGCCTGCGTATCAAGCAGCTCGACCTGCTCCAGCGCCTCCCCGAACCGGACCTCGAGTTCGTCCTCCAGCAGGCCGAGCATCGCTGGTTCCCTGAACGTGCACCGATCGTGCAGCAGGGGGACCCGGGCGATCGCTTCTACATCCTGCTCGAGGGCGAGGTGGAGGTGGTGCGCGACGGCGAGCGCGTCGCGAAGCTGGAGCCGGGTGACTTCTTCGGCGAGACGGCACTGCTGCTCGACATGCCGCGCACGGCGACGGTGCGGGCAACCCGTCATTCGCTGACGTGGTCGATCACGCGCGCCGCATTCCAGCGGCTGGTGGGCGGCTACCTGCTCGCCAACCCGAAGACGCAGGAAGAGATCGTGCGACGCATGCGCGACGTGCTGCCAGCAGGCAGCGTCATGCCGCCGCACCTGAGCGCATAGCGCCCGGGCTGGCGCGCGGGGCTAGAAGCCGTAGTCGTCGTACATGCTGGCGCCGAAGCTGCCGTTGGCGGCGTACGGCGTGGTCGCCGTCGTGCCGAAGCCCGACGACGAGTAGGCGCTGTCGGAGTAGCCGGGAACGTCGCCACCGAGCCGGGCGAGGATGTCCTCGTAGCCGGGGAGCGTGCCACCGGCGGCTGCACCGGAGCTGAAGTACGGCTCACCGTTGGCGCGGGCCATGGCGCGGTTGCGACCTTCGAGCACGCCGGCGTCGTAGCCGTCCCGCGTCGCGGCGGCACGGGCGCTGTCGGCCTGCTGCTTGTTGCGCAGCGCGGCCTCCTTGCGGCCGGCGACGGCGCCGACCTTGTAGCCGTCGGCCTGGCCCTGGAGCGAGCCCTCCTGCGAGGCGAGCATCGCGTTGCGCTGCAGGTCGTCGCGGCCCGGGTTGTCCTGGCGGGCGATGGCCCAGCCGGCCGCGGCGCAGATCATGGCGACCACGAGGGCGATGAGCGCCCATGCGGCGACATCGGTACCGCCGGAGCGGTTGCTGGGTGCGGACTGTGCGTACGTGGCCATGGTGGTGCCTTCCGGTCGAGCGCGGCGACATCAGGTCGCTGGGATCCCGGCAACTCTAGGCGCCGCCTCGCCACGCAGGACCGGTCAGCGACCCCGCGTGGCCCCGCACGGCCTCGGGCTTGTCCCTGGCGGGCAGCGGTGGGCGGCACGAAAAGCATTCGGGGACCCACCGCCTCCCCTGGCCGGTGAGCCCCCGTGGGCGACGCGCCGAAGCGCGTCAAGGTGTGGCCGCGTGGCCGAGCCGGCGCTAGGCGCGGAAGCGATGCACCCAGCTGCCGTCGACGAACGCCCGCACGCGCTCCATGCGATTGGTCGCGCGTAGCTCCATGACGGCCGCCCGTTCGTCCGTCTCCAGGTGGAGCGGCAGCAGCGGCGCCCGGAATCCCCGTTCCAGGTCGCGCGCCTTGAGCTGGTGGCCGAAGTAGCGGCCGGACCGCTCCATGACCACGGCGGCGGGGATGTCCCCCGCCGTCGCCGTGGTCAGGGCGGCAATGGCGTCGCGCAGCGTGGCGTACCCCTCCCGGGCACCCGCCCGTCCGCCGGCGACTGCCGCCTGATGCGTGGTGAACGTCACGTGGTCGTCCCGATCCAGGAAACGAATGCGGAACTCCCCCAGCCCGCGATTCGCGTCGGGAAGCGCCCGCAGCCCAACCGCTCCCCCAGCGGTGGTGCGCATATCTCGGCGATCCATGCCTGTGTCGATCTGCAACGTGGTGTCCTTTCCACTCGTGCCGAACGGTGTCCGGCACTGCTTGCGATGTGAACGGTAGCGAGCGCTCTCCGATAAATCCAATAATGCTTATGGACCTGTGGCATAATCAGATTTATAGGTAGTGGCAGCAACCCGCATTGGAACGTCATTCCATGGCCGATATCCACCTCCTCCGCACCTTCCTCACCGTCTACCGCGCCGGCACGTTCACGCGCGCTGCCCGGGAGCTGCACCTGACGCAGCCCGCGGTGAGCCAGCAGATCCGCGCGCTCGAGGGCCAGGTCGGCAAGCCCCTCTTCCGTCGCGCAGCCCGTGGCGTCACACCGACGGCGGCGGGTCGCGAGCTGGCACAGGCGATCGGCACGCACGTCGATGCGCTCGAGGGCGCACTCGAGGGCACGGGGGCCACGCCCGCCTCCGTCGGCGAGACCGTCTACCTGGGTGGCCCGGAGGAGTTCCTCACGATGCGCGTGTTGCCCGAGCTCGCCCCGCTGCTCGACGAGGGGCTGCGCCTGCGCATGTTCTTCGGCGTCGACCAGCCGGTGCTCAACCGGCTCCACGCGGGTGAGGTCGACCTCGCCATCCTCACGACCGACCAGCAGCAGCGCGGCATCGAGACGCAGCCGCTCTGTTTCGAGTACCTCGAGCTCGTCGGCACCCCGGAGTGGAAGGCGCGCCTGTCAGGCCTCGGCCCGGGTCGCGCCGGCGCCGACCTGCTGCGCGACGTGCCGATCTCCGCGTACGACGAGGACCTGCCGCTGGTCCGCCTCTACTGGCAGACGATCTTCGAGACGGCACCGAACCTACGCGCCGCCTACGTGGCGAACAGCATCCGCGCGTCGCTCCAGTTCGCGCTCACGGGCGCGGGCATCACGGTGCTGCCGGTCCACAGCTCCGCTCGGTCGATCGAGCGCGGCGAGCTCGTCCCGCTCCTGGACCCGATCTTCCCACCCAACTCGCCACTGCACCTCGCCTGGCGCGCGGGAACGCTGCGTCGAACCACGCTCGCCCGGGTACACGAGCGCATCGCCACTGCGGCGAAGGATTGGTAGTCGAGACCTCGAGCCCCGGGGGGAGCACGAAGATGTGGTCGATCGGTGATGAAGAGCCAGAGCAGCCGAAGGCGCCGACGCGCCCGGATTGTCCCGGCTGCGGCGAGCCGGACCTCGCGGGCGATGACTTCTGCCACGAGTGTGGCCACTCGTTCGCGCACTTCGGCGCGAGCAGCGGCGATCCATTCGAGGATGAGGCGATCAGCGAGCATTGCCCGATCTGCGCCACCGGCGAGATCGTGAGCCTCGACCACGGTCGCAGCCAATGCGACTCATGCGGCTACATGGCGCGCGACGAAGGCTGAATCAGGCCGCGGCGCCGTGGCACTTCTTGAACTTCTTGCCGGAGCCGCAGGGGCACGGGTCGTTTCGACCGACCTCGGACTTGGGCTCGACGGGCTTGAGCTCGACGACCGTCTCCTCATCCTCGCGGACGGAGTGGAAGCGCCACTCGCCATCGGCACGCTCGAAGTGGGCGCGCTCGACGTGGTCGACCTGCTGGCCCTGGACCTTGTAGCGCGCGCGGAAGACGACGAGGCCTTCCTCGTCATCGGCTCCCCCGCCCTCGGTCTCGCGGATGCGCAGCCCGAGCCACTCCGAGGACTTGGACCATTCCTCGATCTCCTCGGCGTTCACCTCGTCGACCGTATCGGGATGGTGGCTCTTCAGGATCCAGTCGACGTCACCGAGCACGAAGGCGCTGTAGCGCGAGCGCATCAGCTCTTCGGCGGTCGCGGCGCTGCGCTCCCCACGGATGACGGGAAGGCAGCATTCAGAGAGGTCGCGGCCAGAGCCGCAGTGGCAGGAATCCATGGCCGGGACCATACCATCGGCTCAAGCGGGCGGGGCGCTCGGCCGATGTAGTCGCCAGCCCCCCCGCAGCTCGAGGACCCTCCATGCCCGCACCCACGCCGCTCCACGAGACACCGCTCGAAGCCGATGCGTCTCGCGGGCACGCGCACGAGCGCGGCTTCAGCGTGGTCGAGATGATGGTCGCCGTCGTGATCATCGCCATCCTTGCCGCGGCAGCCATGATGGCGTTCGGTGGCTCCAAGACAGCCGTTCGCTCCAAGGAGACCACCGCCGTGGGAGCCGTCTACGCGCAGGCGATCGCCCAGTTCCAGTCCGACCACGGCAACATGCTGCCGACGGATGCGGACATGAAGTCGCCAGTGCTGGGCCCGAAGAACCTGCTCGGCGCCGCGTACGTGCGCAGCGTGCCGGAAGGCGTGACTGCCGGGCGTATCGGCGTGACGATGCGCGGTTCCGCACCCGCCGAGTGTGGCAGCACGGGACTGGCCAACATCGCGGCAGGCGTACAGACCGGCTGGGTGTCGTATTGCCCCGAAGCCGCGCCCGGGTACGGAATTCGCGTTGCCAGCCGAGCGAGCGGATCGTCGTCCTGGACGGATGCGGCGACGGCCAAGGCCTGCTGGATGGGCAATACGGCGAAGGCGCCGCGCTGCGACGCGCTCCCTCCAGCATCGTGACGGTGGCGGGGCTCCGCACGATGTTGCGAATCCCGGAAAGAACCGACGATATTTCAGCGAAACAACCTTTTTCGCCGATATTTCTGGCCGCATGGGGCGCAATGACGCAAATTCGGCCGGATATTTCTTGACTTCCGCCTGAAGTCATGGAATATTTCCACTTGCAAGGATGCAAACCACCCCCGCAGGAGCCACTCCCACAATGGTCAGCGCCGCAGCAATCATGCGACCCCTCCCCGTCCAGCCGATCGACAGCAGGCAGACCCCCGGCGCTCCCACGCCGCTGCCCCGTCGAGGCACGGACCGCGTGATGTTCCCCCTCCCGGTCTCAGGACCGCTGGAAGCAGCAACGGCAGGCCGCACGTACATCACCTCGATGTCGAAGCTGCCGCCGTACATCACTCCAACGTTCTGACCTAGCGCTCCTGCATACGCATCCCTGTCGATGGCCGCCACGCCTTGCGTGGTGGCCATCGACTCTTCCGGGGCACGCCCGCTGCGCCAGCTAGCATCCGCCGCATGGCCGGCGCCCCTCCCATCGAAGACCTCGAGTACCTGCTCTCCGCGACAGCCCTGGCTGCGGATCCGCGCCCCGGCACACGCCCGCTGGACGCGACATCGCTGGACGTGCTCGGCATCGAGCTCCTCGTCGTCACGCCCGAGCGCGTGGTGGCACGGATGCCCGGCGACATCGCCGCGCGGCCGGGCACGATGCTCGTGCTGGCCGAATCAGCAGCGTCGACCGCAGCCGGTACCCGAGTCGGGCCCGACCGGCGCGCGTTCGGCGCGGAGCTGAACGCCGCGACGCTCGGTCAGCCCACGACTTCAGGCCCCGTCATCGCCGATGCCCGCGCGCTTCGGGTCGACGACTCACTCCATACGTGGTCGATCACCGTCATCGATGACGCCGGTGTTCGACTGCTCGAGGCGCGCTGCACGCTCGGCATTGTCGACGCGCCCACGCCAAAGCCCATCCCGGCCTGAGCCAGTCGACTCAGACGCGCTCGGGCATCCGCTCCATAGCGTGGACACCGACGAGGTCCAGCGACGTGGCCAGCACCTGACGCGCGGCATCGCAGATCGCGAGGCGGCGGGTCGTCAGGAGCTCCGGCACGTCGTCGCCGGTCACGCGGCAGTCGCGATAGAACTTCGAGACGTCGCTTGCAACGTCGTGTGCGTAGTGGACGAGTCGGTGTGGCGCGCGGCGCGAGGCCGTCTCGGCGACGACCGACGGGAACTCACCGAGGCGCTTGATCAGCCGCTTCTC
>JAOPYV010000137.1 GCA_025964435.1 Thermoleophilia bacterium
ACGATGCCCTGCGCGTCGGTGTCGCTGAAGGCGACGCGCGTACCCGCACTGAAGGAGAACGGTTCCCGCACGCGCGTCGGGCCAGCGACGTGGGGGCGATGGCGCTGCGGAGTCACGAGCCGTGCCCGATGCGCTCACGTCCACCGCTGCGGATCAGGTTGAGCACCTCGTCGCGACGAGCCTCCATGTCCTCGACCGACACGAGCGACTCGAGGTTGAGTCGCAGCAGCGGCTCGGTGTTCGACGGACGCACGTTGAAGTGCCAGTCGTCGTAGTCGATCGAGACACCGTCGACGTGCGTGATCTGCGCATCGGCATAGGTCTCCTTGAGCTGCTGCAGCTTCATCGGCACGTCGTCGACCCGCGTGTTGATCTCGCCACTGATGAAGTACTTCGCGCGCAGGGGATCGATGAGCGCTGCGAGCCCGCCGCCCGATTCGCTGACCAGCTGGAGGATCATCAGTGCCGGCACGACGCCGGTGTCGACGCCGTGGAAGCCACTGAAGTAGTAGTGACCACTGATCTCGCCGGCGAATGCGGCCTGCTCCTTCGCGAGCCGCGCCTTGATGAAGGCATGTCCGACGCGGCTGGCGATCGCCGTGCCACCGGCGGCCTCGATGCGATCGGCCACCGCGCGGCTGGCGCGCACGTCATAGAGGATCTTCGCGCCGGGCTCGCGCCGCAGCGTCAGCTCGGCGAGCACGGTCGTGATGAAGTCGCCATCGACGAAGCCGCCCTTGTCGTCGACGAAGAAGCAGCGGTCGCCATCGCCGTCGAACGCGATGCCGAGGTCGGCGCCATGCTCCAGCACCTTCTCGATGATGAACTGTCGGTTCTCCTCGAGCAGCGGGTTCGGCTCGTGGTTGGGGAAGGTGCCATCGGGCGTGTCGTTGTAGGCGTGCACCGTGATCGGCAGCTTGCGCAGCAGCGGCAGCGCGACCTGGGCACCGATGCCGTTGCCGCCATCCACGACGACCGTCAGCGGACGCACCTTGTCAGGATCGATGAACGACCAGACCAGCTCCTGGAAGCTGGCGAAGACATCGGCCTCGGTCACGGTGCCGGGCTCGACGCCCTCGACCGCACCCTCAGCCGCGCCGGAGTCGGCGAAGGCGACGGCAAGGTCACGCACCGTCTCCAGGCCCGACGCCTCGCCGACGGGCTGTGCGCCACGCTTGACGCACTTCATCCCGATGTACTCCTTCGGGTTGTGCGACGCGGTCACCATGATGCCGCCGTCGAGGCCACCACTCGCAACCGCGTGGTACAGCACCTCGGTCGCGACGAGGCCGATGTCCTCGACATGCGCGCCGGCATCGGTCATGCCGCGGATGAGCGCGGTCGACATCGAGGGCGCCATCGTGCGCATGTCGCGCCCCACGGCCAGCCGTGTCGCGCCGAGGAACTCGACGTAGGCGCGCCCGATCGCATAGGCGCCCGCCTCATCCAGCTGGTCCGGATAGGTGCCGCGCACGTCGTACGCCTTGAATGCTCCGCGGTCACACGCCATCTTCGTTCTCCTCATTGGTGCCCCACGTGTCGTGGAGCTGCTGCCAGGTCGTCTGCATGTGTTGGGCCATGACGCGGATGTCCGCGAGCACGGGCATGAAATTCGTGTCGCCGGCCCACCGTGGCACGAGCTGCCAGTGCAGGTGGTCGGGGATGCCGGCCCCGGCTGCCGAGCCGAGGTTGAGCCCGACGTTGAAGCCACCCGGCCCGCGACCCTCGCGACCGCCGAACGCACGGCGCGATGCGCGGATGCCCTCGGCGAGCATCGCCTGTCCCTCGGCGCTCTCCTCGACGGTGAGCTCCTCGAGGTTCGCGACGTGCCGGTATGGCACCACCATCAGGTGCCCGGGGTTGTACGGGTACAGGTTGAGCACCGCGTACATGTGGGTGCCGCGCGCGACGATCAGCGCGTCGGCGTCGTCATCGCCCGCAGGCTTGGCACACAGCACGCAGCCGGCAGGCTGCTCGCCACGCACGTACTCAAGTCGCCAGGGTGCCCAGAGGTTGTCGATGGCTGCCATGTCGGCATCCTACGCGTGCGCGTGCCCGCGCGTCAGGCGGCCTGCCAGCCGACCGAGCCCGGTGCGGCGCCGCCGGCAACCGTCACCTGTCCGGTTCGCACCAGCTGCACGAGCGTCATCACGATGTCCGGGTCGAAGCGGGCGCCAGCGCCACGCATCAGCTCGTCCATCGCGGCGTTGCTGCTCATCGCATGCCGGTACGCACGGTCGGTCGTCATGACGTCGAAGGCCTCGGCGACGAGCACGATGCGCGAGCCGAGGGGAATGTCCTGGCCGGCAAGGCCGAGCGGGTAGCCCGTGCCGTCGAAGTGCTCATGGTGGTGGCGGACCCAGTCAGCGATGTCGCCCAGCCCTGCATTCGTCACGATCTGGGCCGAGAGCTCGGGATGCCGCTTGACCTGCTCGTACTCCTCGGCCGTGAGCTGTCCAGCCTTCTGGATGAGCGACTGCTCCATGCCGAGCTTGCCGACGTCATGGAGGAGGCCGCAGAGGTACATCTGCTGCGCGAAGGTGTCGTCGTATCCCATCGCGCCCGCGATCTTGCTGCTGATCCGCCCGACGTTCTCGGAGTGCTCGCTCCCGAAGCCCTCGAGCGCATCGACGGTCTGCACGAGCGTGCGCGCTGCCTTGACCTGCATGTCGCGCTCGCGGGTGTTCACGCGATCGTCTTCCGCAACGTTCGCGACCTTGCCCGGATCGTAGATCACGGTGTGGCGCTTGCCGTTCATCTTCGCCACGTAGGAGGAGCTGTCGGCGAGCTCGAAGAGCGTCGACTGGTCCTGCGCGTGGTGCGGGAAGGTGGCGATGCCGCCGGAGAAGGTCTGCTCGGTGTCGTTCGGCCCGGCGGTCCCCAGCACCTCGAGGATGCGGTCCATGACCATCTTCGCCTCGGTCGGGGAAGTCGACGGGAAGATGATGCCGAACTCCTCGCCACCCAGTCGTGCCGGCAGGTCGTAGGGACGCAGCGTCTGCGTCAGCGCCTCGGCGGTGCGCTTCAGCACCGCGTCGCCCTCCTGATGGCCGAAGGTGTCATTGACGGCCTTGAAGTCATCGAGGTCGAGCACGGCGATCGTGGTGGACTCGCCGGTCCGCGAGCAGCGATACAGCTCGGCGGCCAGCGCCTCCTGGAAGTAGCGATGGTTGCGCAGGCCGGTCAGCTGGTCGCGCGATGCGCGCTCCTGCTCGAACTGCAACGTCTGGTGTAGCTGGTGGGTGAGCGCCTGGTTCTCCTGCTCGCGCGACTGGAGCACGCGCGCCATTGTGTTCACGTCGCCGACGAGCTCGCCCAGCTCCTCGTACTCGGCGGTGTCGGTGAAGCCGACGCGTGCGGAGAGGTCGCCGCCGGCGATCCGACGCGCCACCTGCCGCAGGTCCTGCAGCCGCGTCAGCAGCGCACGTGGGATGCGGTTGGCGGTGAAGAGCGCCACGACGAGTGCGATGTAGCAGATCAGCAGGCCGGTGAGCGCCACGACCAGCGTGCGACCAACCCCAGCGAATGCCATCACGTTGAGCACCGCCAACGGGATGCAGCCGAACACGACGATCTGGTCGATCAGGCGCATCGAGCCGCGCAGCTCCGCGACGTCGTCGATGATCCACTTCGCCGCATCGCTGATGCCGAAACTGCCGCGATCCAGCGACGGCTCCCACGCGTTGAGGCGCCACCACGGCGGGGCCAGGAACTGGCGCGCGATGAACAGCCCCGACGCCATGGCGATCACGCCGTACAGCAGCGACGACACGACGCTCGCCGCAGATCCCAGGATTCCCTCCATGCCACGGAGCAGCTCCAGCCCGCCGAACAGGACGAACAGGGCACCCGTGTAGAGCACCAGCTTGAGGCCGCTCGCCAGCATCGTCAGCATGAACTCGCTGCGTGCGGCCGCGGACCGGCGTTCGCGACCACGGCCAAGCTGTCGACCGATCACGGCGACGACGGCGACGGTGGCGATCCAGAGAAGGACCGTCACGGGCGTGGATTGCAGGAACGAGGGCGCGTTCGACATCGCTCGCGCATCGGCAGTGGAACTTCGTGACTTGAGCGGAATGGCGACGCCTCGGTAACGACGAACGGCCCCTGCGAAATGCTGGGGCCGTTCGGTGCAGTGCGTGGTGGCGACACTGCTGCGTCCACTTACTGGATGGGGGAGTCGGGCGACGGGAGCTGGATGTCGACGCCGTGGCTGCGCGGATCCCAGCAGTTGCGCGGGAAGGTCGCTCCGTCCCAGGCCTGCTGCGGTGCAGCGGCCGGCTGGGTCGGGGCGGGACGCGGCTCGGACTGCCACGGCGGAGTGGCGGGACGGCCCTCGGACTTCCACGGCGGGGTCGTGCCCGGCTCGATCCACCATGGCGGGGTGGTGCCAGCGTTCGAGTCCGGCGCCGGAAGGCACGTGGTCTTGGTCGGCAGGAGCATCGGGGGGCAGATCGGGGTGATCATCGTGAAATCCGTTTCGTCGGGAAGGAACGTTCGGTGCGCGTTCGTTCGCGCTGCACAATGATCACAGGTCGAGGCGCGCCATGTCAAGCGCTTTTTCCATCATTCACGCGACTTTCCCGAATATCTTTCAGGTTCGTCGGGAAATCCACCGGGAAACGTCGCCTCGCGCGGCCCCGAGACCGCATCCGGCCGCAGTCGTCAGGGGAGGTCGCACCGAGAGCCGCTGTCAGGGTATCCTTACAGGGCAATGGATCGCGCCCCCCACAGCCCGTCGCCCGCAGCCGACCTGCACCTGGTCGATGTCTCGCGCCGGTTCGGGGACGTGACGGCACTTGATCGCGCATCCCTCGAGGTACGCCCGGGCGAGCTGATGTCCATCGTCGGTCCGTCCGGCTGCGGCAAGTCGACGCTGCTCCAGGTCATCGCCGGCCACCTGGCACCGGACCATGGGCACGTGACGATCGCAGGAACCATCGTCGCCGACGCGTCGACGGCCCTCCTGATGCCGGCGCAGCAGCGCGAGGTCGGCATGGTGTTCCAGGACTACGCACTGTTCCCGCACCTGTCAGTGCTCGAGAACGTCGCATTCGGCATCACCGACGTCGGACCGCGATCGCGCTCCATGATGGCGGTGGCGCAGCGACGTCGTCGACGCTCACGACATGGGCTCGCGCGCGAGGTACTCGCCGACATCGGGATCGAAGAGCTCGCCGATCGACTTCCGACCGAGCTGTCCGGCGGCCAGCAGCAACGCGTCGCGATCGCACGCGCCATCGCGCAACGACCGCGCGTGCTGCTCCTCGACGAGCCGTTCTGCAACCTCGACGCCTCGACCCGCGAACACGTGCGCGGCGAGATCGTCGACCTGCTGCGTCGCACCGAGCTCACCTGCGTCTTCGTGACACATGACCAGGAGGAGGCGCTCGCGATGAGTGACCGCGTCGCCGTCATGCAGGAGGGGCGCGTCCTCCAGGTGGCAGCACCCGAGGAGCTGTACCACCGGCCCGCCAGCCTTGCTGTCGCGCAGTTCCTCGGCCGCACCAACATCCTCACGGGCACCGCACGCGACGGCTTCGTCGAGACGGCGGTGGGACGCTTCGCGCTTGCTGCGAGCCGTGACGTGTCGGGCATCGTCGAGGTCCTCGTCCGCCCCGAGCTGCTCGACGTGCGCGCACACGACGACGGCGACGTCATCGTCGAAGCGATGGAGTTCCGCGGGCACGACGTGCTGTATACGCTTCGCCTTCCCGACGGCGACATCGTGTGGGCACACCGCCCGAGCGTCCTGACCGCCGGCATCGGCCAGCGCGTCCTCATCACGCCGCAGGCCGGCGCAGCGTCGCTCGTCTCGATTCAGTCACCGGCACCGGTGGTCGCGGATGCCGGCCGGATCACGAGCAGCCACAGCGGCACCGCGCTCACCGCGACCAGGACCAGGGCCGGCAGCGCCGCCTCCCTGTAGTCCGAGACCGCCGTATGTCGCCACACCTCGGTGGCGAGCGTCGAGTAGCCGGTCGGTCGGAGCACCAGCGTCGCCGGAAGCTCCTTGAGCGCGGTCAGGAACACGAGCATCGCGCCGGCGAGGATCCCCGGCAACGCCAACGGGACCGTGACCCGGCGGAACGCCGTGAAGCGTCCGGCCCCGAGGCCCCGTGCGGCGTGTTCGAGGGATGGATTCACGCGCTCCAGCGATGACCGGACGGCGCCCACCGCCTGCGGCAGGAATCGAATGACATACGCGACGACCAGCAGTGCGAGCGTCTGGTACAGCCAGAATGCCGTGCGCGTCGCGAAGAAGGTGAGGCCGAGCGCCGCGACGATGCCCGGCAACGCATAGCCGGAGTACACGACGGCTTCGATCATCGACGGCAGCCGACCCGGTCGCCTCACCAGCAGGTACGCGACCGGCAGCGCGAACGCCACCGCGACGATCGCGCCCAGGCCCGATGCCAGCACCGACCCCCCTGTTGCGACGAACGTGTCACTCCATCGATCGAGCCAGGCACCATCGACCCCGATGCCCGCCAGCCACCACGCGAGCACGGCCATCGGCACCAGCAGCGCGAAGGTCGTCGACAGCGACACGAACAGCAGCGCCGGGACGGTCCACCGGCCGAGCCGAACTCGGTCGGTCGCATCGCGTGCCGCCACCCGCCGACGTGACGCCTGCTGGTCGCCGCGGAGCACGCGGCGCTCGATGACGAGCACGATGAACGTCAGCAGGCACAGCACGAGCCCCAGGATCGCCGCACCCTCCCGGTCCAGGAGCGGGCCATAGCGCAGGTAGACCTGACGGGTGAACGTGTCGACGCGCAGGATCGACACGACACCGAAGTCGCCGAGCGTATAGAGCGCCGACAGCAGGGCTCCCGCGACGATGGAGGAGCGCAGCTGGGGGAGGGTCGTGGCGCGAAACGCCTGCCACGGCGTTCGTCCCAGGCCACGGGCGGCACGCTCGAGCGATGCATCGACGCTGCGAAACGCAGCCGCCACGAGCAGGAACACGTACGGGTACGTGAACAGCACGAGCACGATGACGGCCCCGCTGAAGCCGTGGATCTCCGGCAGGCGCTCGACGCCGAATGGCTCGAGCATCGACTGGAGGAGTCCGCGCGGCCCGAAGGCTCCCACCAGCGCGAACGCCCCGACGTAGCTGGGGATCACCAGCGGCAGCGCCCCGGCCAACGCCCAGCCGCGACGGCCCGGCAAGTCGCTGCGCACCACGAGGAATGCCCACGGCACCGCGACCAGCACGGTGCCGACGGCCACCAGCAGCGCGAGCAGCATGCTGCGCGCGGCCACCTCGACGAGCCCACTCTCGAGTGTCGCACGCCACGCGTCGGCGCCCGCACCCCCCGCACGGATCAGCAGGTAGCTGATCGGCACCGCCGGCAGCAGCGCGGCCAGCAGCGCGGGAAGGTACGGCAGCCGTACGCGGGGGCGCGTCGTCGGGTCGTGACTCAGCTCGTCAGCCCCGACGCGGCGATCAGCTCGACCGTCTTGGCGACCTCGCCACCCAGCTGGCTCAGGTCGACGTCAGGACCCTTGATGCCGGCAAGGGCCGGCAGGTCCTTGTAGCGCGGGCTGTCAGCCAGGCCATCCAGCTGCACGAGCGGGTACTCGCGCTCGACCGCGTCTTCCACGATGAAGTGCTGCCCCTCGTCGAGCAGGAACTCGATGAAGGTGCTCGCCGCTTCCTGCTGCTTGGAGGACGCGAGCACGCCCGCCGCCGACACGTTGACCAGGTTGCCGACGTCGCCGTCAGCGAAGTAGTGGTTCTGGATCGGAAGCTCGGCATCCTGGCCCAGCTTCTCGTACAGGTAGTAGTGGTTGACCAGGCCGAGGTCGACCTCGCCCTTCGCGACGGCGTCGACGATCGCGCCATTCTTCTCGTACGTGCGCGCGCCATTGGCGACGAGGCCCTCGAGGAACTTCGTGGCAGCAGCATCACCTGACGTCAGTCGCAGCGCGCTGACCCAGGCGATGAAGGACGCGTTCGTCGGTGCAACTCCGACGCGGTCCTTCCACGCGGCGTCGGTCACGTCGAGGATCGACTCGGGCAGGTCGCCGTCGGTGACCTCATCGGTGTTGTACACGAGCGCACGAACACGTCCCGTGATGCCGATCCAGCGCCCGTCCTCGGCGCGGAACTTCGCGTCGACCGACTCGAGCGTGTCATCGGCGAGCGGCTCGAGCATCGTGCCGAGCGATCCGATCGCACCGGCATCCTGCGCGTAGAAGACGTCAGCAGGTGAGCGGTCGCCCTCTTCCTGGACCTGCGCCGCGAGCGCCGGGGAATCGCCGTAGCGCACGTCGAGCTTGATCCCGGTCTCCTGCTCGAACCGCTCGTAGAGCGGCTCCACGAGCTCCTGCTCCCGACCTGAGTAGACGACGAGGGTCGTGCCCTTGTCCTCGCCCTTGGCGGTCGTGGTGGCGGTGTCGTCGTCGCCGCACGCAGCGGCGAGGAGGCCAGCGACGAGCAGCGTTGCGATGGTGCCGCTGGCGCGGCGAAGGGCGATTCGGCGAGAGGTGGCCATGGGGAGGAGCTCCAGGATGTCGTGACGTGCTGCGGGAACGCTTCCCGCAGCCTGCGGCGGCGACCATACAGGACTCAGAGGACGATTGTAAGGCAAGCCTTACGAGAGCACGTTCCTGACTGGCTCGGGACTGTTCAGGGCGGTGCACAACGCCTTCGACTAGGACCCCATGATGTCGATTGCACACTGCTGCTGTGTCATCGCTGCGGCCGGCGCCATCAGCTGGAACGCCTGGGCACCGTCCGCCTGGGACCCGATGCCGCCTGCTGCAGAGACGCTGGCCAGGCGCCTGGTTGCATCCCAGAATGCACGATGCTCAACAGGGCTCGTCGCTACGACCTGTTCCAGCGAACGGGCATACGCCTGGTACGTGGGCTG
>JAOPYV010000158.1 GCA_025964435.1 Thermoleophilia bacterium
CTTCGCCTCCACCTGGATGGCGTTGACGAAGAGCCGGAGGTTCTGGACGAGGCCGCTGTCGCGGGCCTTCATCGCATCCTTGGTATCGGACTGGAGTCGTTCGAGCAGCGTGGTCATGCGCGTAGCCTCGCACATGCGCTGGGCGCGCTGCTCAGCCGAAGCCGGGCAGGCGCTGGCCGGCCAGGATGTGCCAGTGCAGGTGCGGAACGACCTGGCCCGCCGCCTCACCGACGTTGGTGACGAGGCGGTACTGCCCCTCCACACCGACCTCGGCGGCCGTCGCGCGCACGAATGCGAGCATGCGATCGCTCGAGCCGCCGTCGGCCAGGAAGTCGTCGAGGTGCTCGACGTGCGAGCGTGGGATCACGAGCACGTGGGTCTTCGCGCGCGGCGAGACATCGCGGAAGGCGACGAACTCATCGTCGATGCGCACGATCTCGGCCGGCAGCTGCTCGGCGGCGATCTGACAGAAGATGCAGGAGGACGAGTTGGCCATGGCGACCACCTACCCGCTGGCGGCCCGTTTACGTCACGCAGCCGCGGCGAGCGAGCCCGCACGCCACTGCGCGAGCACGGCATCACCGGCGTTGACTCCGGTGCGGGCGCCGGCCAGCACGTCGCTCGGGAAGTGCGCGCCGGCGTACATGCGCGAGATCGCCACCTCACGCGCCAGTGCGTAGGCCGCGTCGCGCAGCGCCGGATCGACGGCGGCGATCACGCGGGCCGCGGCCCAGGCGCGGTTCGTGTGTCCGCTGGGATAGGAGAAGTCAGTTGGGCGCCGGCCCACGACGTCGATCGTCGGATCGATCGTGAAGGGACGCGGGCGGTTCCAGGCCGTCTTGTTCAGGTGCGAGCGCGTGCGCGCCTCGAGCATCGCCGCGCCGACGAGCGCCTGCAGCTCGGCCGCGTTGCCGGTGGTCTGTGCGGCGAGCTGCGTGAAGACGGCGACATGCCCTTCGAGGTCCATCGCCCGCGCCCAGACGTTGCCACGCACGGTGCGCTCACCCTGCAGCTGGTGCAGCACGGCGAGGTCGACCTGCTCGGCTGCCGAGCCGCGCGCGGGCGGTGCGGGCAGCTCGCTGCTGGTCCAGCCCGCGTCATCGTGCGTGGGGAAGCTCAGCTGCGGGAGCGTGAGCCCTGTCGGCATCGGGGGGCCGGCGGCCTCGGGACGCGTCGGCGCGAGCCGCATCAGCGCACGAGCTCCGCAATGGCGGCGTCGAGCGCGCGCGGCTGGTCGGTCAGGCGCAGGGCGGCCTCGCCGATCGCGGTGCCGAGCAGGGCCCCGGCGATGACGTCGCTCGGGAAGTGGACCCCGGCGTAGACGCGCGAGACGGCGACCTGGCGCGCGAGGTCGTAGGCCTCGGCGGCGAGCGTCGGCTCGAGCACGGAGATCACGCGGGCCGCGGCATAGGCCGAGCTCGAGTGCCCGGACGGATAGGAGGAGCCATGCGGCAGCTTGACCGGCGGATCCAGGCTCGGGTCCACCTCGTAGGGCCGCTCGCGGTCGTAGACGCGCTTGGCGAGGAAGGCGACCGAGGCGGTGCTCGCCAGCGTCGAGGCGACGAGCGCCGTGTCGAGCCAGCCCTGGACCTTGCCGGTGCGCTCGCGCAGCCGTGCCGCGAGGTCGAACCACATCGAGCCCTGGCCATCCTTCGCCATGCGCCGTGCCCAAGCGTCGCCCTCGGGCGTGCGCAGCTGCTTCGCACCCTGCACCACGGCCATGTCGGCGCGATAGACGTCGGAGCCGGGCTTGGGCGGGCCGAGCAGCATCTTGAGCGCCTCGCCCGGCGTGGTCGCCGTCGGCAGGCCCGCGAAGCTCGGCAGTCGCAGTCCAGCGACCAACGAATCGTCGGTGGCGACGGGAACTGCGGCGGAACGTACGGGGGCAATCTGCATGCGCGGATCCTACCGGGGCCCCTCCCCGCACTGCGTCGGTCATGGAACGGCTCTGGCAGGATGCGGCCATGCACTTCGCCGCCTCCCCCACTGCCCCGACCGCCAGCCCCTCGGCCCGTGCTGCGGCCGCCGATCGGCTCGTCTACGTCCCCGGCACCGCACTCACGCTCGCCGAACGTGCTGCGGCAGCACGTGACGCCGCCGGCACGCCGACCTCGCCGGCGCAGCTGCTCGCCCCCTTCACGTCGCTCGTCCCGCTCGAGCGCGCACATGCCACGATGCTCGACGCCGTGGACGGCGCGATCCGCGTCGCGCCTGAGCTCGCAGCCGATCGCACGGCGCTGCTCGACGCCGTGGCGGGCGTCATCGCCCTGCTGCGCACTGCCTCGGCCGACCAGAAACTGCAGCCTCGCGCCTGGGACGCCCATGACAGCTTCGCGCTGGACCTGGAACGCGCCGCCGAGCCGCTCTACGCGGGTGCGGCCGTGCTCATGCCCTGGAGCTGATGCGCAGCGAGGCGATCGCCACCGCGACCGCCGCGGCCAGCTCGGCGCGCAGCACGCTCGGTCCGAGCCGCGCCGTCTGCCAGCCGCGCTCCACCAGCTGATCGACCAACGCGGCGGGAACCCCGTCGGCCGCGCCGATCAGCAGGCGCACGTCACCTTCGATCGTGTCGATGACCGCGTCGAGGCCCGCCGACGCGGCACCGTCGAGCACGATGCCCGGCTCGAGCGCGAGCAGCGCGGTGTCATCGATCGGCTCGCCGACTTCGGGCACGACGTCACGCTTGGCCTGCTTCGCCGACGCACGTGCGATCCGCTCCAGTCGCGCGCGGCGCGATGTCAGTCGCTCGGCGTCGCGGCGCGTGGCGACGTAGGGCACGATGCGCGTCGCACCGGCCTGGACTGCGCCGTCGACGAGCTCGTCGAAGCGACCGCCCACGAGCGCGCCTGCGATCACCTCGATCGATGCCGCATCCGGCGCCGCAGCCGCCAGCGGCATCGTCAGCACGACCGAGCTCGCGTCGCGCACGGTCGCCTGCCAGGTCGTCTGCGTCGCATCGACCAGCTCGATCGCCGTGCCCACGCGCATGCGCAGGACCTGCGCGTGCTGGGCGTCAGTGGCGTCGAGCTCGACTGACATGCCGGGCACGCCGACGACGCTGGCGAAGAATCGGAAGACGTGGGGCTGGCCGGCGGTCATCCGTCACCACACCGGGGTGTTGCGCGCTGCGACCTCGGGGTCGCCATGCTCGAGCACGAGCGCTGCCCAGCCGTCGCGTTCGCGCTGCTCGCGCAGCACGTAGCCGTGCTGCTCGTAGACCGCGGCGCAGTCGAGCGCCTGCGAGCGCAGCAGGCCACTCAGGATGATGCGCGGCGCGCGCAGCTTCGGCGCGAGGCGCACGAGCGGCTCGAAGATGACGTTGGCGAGGATCAGGTCGGCGGTCGGCAGCTGCTCCTGGAGCGCGTCCATCACGAACGACTTGATCGCCGGCACGTCGTTGCGCTCGATGTTCTCGAGCGTCGATTCGACGGCCACCGGGTCGTTGTCGATCGCGGTGATCGGGCCGAACCCGAGCTTGGCAGCCGCGACGGCGAGCACGCCGGAGCCGCAGCCGATGTCGAGCACCGAGCCACGCGGCTGGTCCTGCAGCAGCGCGAGCACGAGCCGGGTCGTCGGGTGGGCACCCGTGCCGAAGCCCTGTGCCGGTTCGATCACGACCTGCTTGAGCCCCGCTGGCGCATCGTCGAGCTGCCACGGCGGGCCGACCCAGAGCGTGCCGATCGTGATCGCCTGGTGGAACTCCTTCCACCGCTCCGCCCAGTCGTCGGGAACGACTGACACGACGGGTGCCCCCTCGATCGGGATGCCCTCCTGTGCGAGGAAGGCGGGCAGGCGCGGCTCGTCGCCGGCCGGAAGGAACACCGTGAAGCGCGCGCCGCCATCGTCGCGCGCATCGAGCTGGAAGCCACCCGGGCTGAACTCACCGACCGCGAACTCCGCCAGCTCGGCGTGCTCGGCAGCGACCTCGACCGTCACCTCGACGAGCGACGCGCCCGCAGCGGTCACGGCTTCACCATGCGACGGAGCTTGTCGAAGATTCCGTCCTTCTCGCGGTAGTTGCGCTCCTCCTCGAGGGCGCTGAAGCGGGCGAGCGCGTCGCGCTGCTCGGGCGCCAGGTCGCGGGGAACGCGCACGTTGCAGAAGACGATCAGGTCGCCACGATCGAGCGAGCCGTCGGCGGAGTGACCGCGCAGTCGACCGGCGCCGAGGCCCTTCAGGACCATGCGCGTGCCGGGCTGGGTGCCCGCCGGGACCTCCACCTCACGTGGATCGCCATCGACGGTCGGTACCTCGGAGGTGGCGCCGAGCGCCGCTTCCGCGATCGTCAGGTCGAGCACGGTGACGAGGTCGTCGCCCTCGCGCAGGAACCGCTCGTCCTCCTCGACCTGGACGTCGACGTAGAGG
This sequence comes from Thermoleophilia bacterium, assembly GCA_025964435.1. Taxonomy (GTDB): domain Bacteria; phylum Actinomycetota; class Thermoleophilia; order Gaiellales; family SKUG01; genus JAGQUL01. Next base: position 4,366 of record JAOPYV010000158.1, read on the forward strand.
TTGCCGGCGGGGCCGCCGCCAGTTCCCACGCCGCCGCGTCCGGTGAGCCGAATGCGCTGGCCGCCCTGGATGCCGGCCGGGATGCCGACCGAGACGCTGCGCTGCTCCGGCTGCTCGCCGCTGCCGCTGCAGGAGTGGCACGGGTCAGTGACGACCTTGCCGCGTCCGAAGCAGCGCGGGCAGGCGCGCTCCTGGACGACCTGGCCGAAGATCGAGCGCGAGACCTGGCGCACCGCGCCGGCGCCGCCACAGGTATCGCAGGTGCTGACGCCGGCGGGCGTCTCCGCGCCGCTGCCGTCGCAGGTGGTGCAGGTGCCGGTGGCCGTGAACTCGAGCTCGCGCTCGGTGCCGAGCACGGCCTCGCGGAAGGTGAGCTCGATGGCGATGCCGATGTCCTCACCGCGTCCACCGGCTGCGCCACGGCCGCCCTGGGCGCCGAACGCTTCCTCGCCGCCGAAGAAGGCGCTGAAGATGTCGGAGATCGAGCTGAAGTTCGCGTACTGCGGCTCCCAGCCGCCGCTCTTGAGCCCCGCCTCGCCGTAGCGGTCGTAGGTGGCGCGCTGCTGGTCGTCGCTGAGGACCTCGTACGCCTCAGTGACCTTGCGGAAGCGCTCCTCGGCGTCCGGCTCGTCGCTCACGTCGGGGTGCAGCTCACGGGCCTTGCGTCGATAGGCCTTCTTGATGTCGCTGGCGTCGGCGTCGCGCGCCACGCCCATGAGCTCGTAGAAATCCTGCGCCATCCGCGTTTCCATGCCATCCCGGTCCAGTTGCGATCTATTCGACGGATGGTATCGCACCGGGGGGTCCGGCCCGGCCGGTCAGGTCGGCATCAGCGCTGCGTCCATGCACCGCTCCCAGAATCGACCGCCGACGGTGCCCGTCGAATCTCTCAGCGCGGTACGAATACCGCGCTCATGGAATCGACCACGGAAGCGTCCCGTCGAATCTCCCAGCACGGTACGGATGCCGCGCTCACAGAATCGACCGTGCGCATGGCACCCCGCGGCGGCGTGCGCTCAGCGGCGGCGTGCGGTGTAGCCGGCCCAGGCGCCGGGGTTGCCGGCGACGTCGATGGCACGGACGCGCAGTGCGGTCGCGCCACGCGGCACCTTGGCGATCGTCGCGGCGCGCGAGGTGGCGCCGGGGCGAGCGACGGTGCGCCATGCGCGGCCGACCTTGCGCTGCACCTCGTATCGGGCGACGCCGACATTGTCGCGCGCGGCGCCCCAGCGGATCGTCCAGTTCCGTGAGCCCGTGGCGGCGCCCGTCACCTTGACGCTGCCCGGCTTGACCGTGTCGACGAGCGTCGCACCCGTCGTGGAGCCG
>JAOPYV010000021.1 GCA_025964435.1 Thermoleophilia bacterium
ACATCCGGACTGGCGATCCGGTCTGTCCGTGGCGCTCGCAAGAAGCCTTCCGTGTTCCCGATCTCTCCGGGCGGTGTGTGCTTCGCTGCCTCGCAACATCAATCTACGACAGCTCCGCGTCTACCTAGTCGGTGGAATTACCTAAGTCACCTACCTAGGTACGAAAACGGCGCGGAGGGGTGCAATTCGCAGCCTTGGGGCAGGAGCAGCACATGAATCAGCTCATCCTCGCCGTCGATCAGGGCACCACGGGATCCACGGTGCTCGTCGTCCATCCCGATGGCTCCGTGCTGGGGCGCGGCTATCGCGAACACCCGCAGCACTTCCCGACGCCCGGCCTGGTGGAGCACGATGCCAACGCTATTTGGACGTCGGTGCTCGAATCGACCGCGACCGCGCTCGGGCAGGCGAAGGCGCGCGCCCAGGACATCGCGGCGATCGGCATCACCAACCAGCGCGAGACGATCGTCGCGTGGGACGCGGCGACGGGCCGCAGCATCGGCCCGACGATCGTGTGGCAGGACCGCCGCACCTCGGCGCGCTGTGCGCAGCTGCGGGCGGAGGGTCGCGAGGCGCGCGTGCGCGAGCTGACCGGGCTGCCGATCGACCCGTACTTCTCTGCGACGAAGATCGAGTGGCTGCTCGCCAACGATGCCGACGTGCAGGCCGCGGCGCAGGCCGGCACGCTGCGGCTGGGCACGATCGACGCTTGGCTCGTGCATCGCATGAGCGGGGGCGCGGTGCACGCGACCGATGCGTCGAACGCGGCCCGCACGATGCTGTTCGACATCCACGCGGGGGCGTGGAGCTCCGAGCTGTGTGAGCTGTTCGGGATCGACGTGGCGTGGCTGCCCGAGGTGGTGGCATCGAGCGGGCACATCGCCGAGGCCGCGGCGGCCGACACGTTCCTGGGGATCTCCGCGCCGGTGACCGGCATCGCGGGGGACCAGCAGTCCGCACTGTTCGGGCAGGCGTGCCTCCACGAGGGCCAGGCGAAGGCGACCTACGGCACCGGCGCCTTCGTGCTCGTCAACAGCGGGGCGAATGCGCCCGCGAGCACGGCGCTCATCTCGACCGTCGGCTGGCGCGTGGGGGAGCAGCTCACCTACGCGCTGGAAGGCAGCATCTTCACGGCCGGCGCGAGCGTGCAGTGGCTGCGCGACCAGATGCAGTTCGTGGGGGCGTCGCCCGAGGTCGAGGCGCTCGCGAAGAGCGTGCCGGACTCCGGTGGCGTCGTGGTCGTTCCTGCGTTCGCGGGACTGGGCGCACCGATCTGGGATTCCGAGGCGCGCGGCGCGACGCTCGGGCTGACGCGTGGCACGTCGCGCGGGCACATCGCACGGGCGACGCTCGAGGCGGTCGCCTTCCGGGTCAAGCAGGTGGTCGACGCGATGCGGGCGGAAGGCACCGACGTGCGCGAGCTGCGCGTCGATGGCGGCATGGCGGCGAACGACCTGCTCATGCAGCTGCAGGCCGACGTGCTCGGCATCCCCGTGGTGCGGCCCGTGCAGATCGAGACGACGTCGATCGGCGCGGCATATCTCGCGGCGGCGGGCGCCGGGATCTACGAGTCACTCGACGAGGTGGAATCGGTCTGGCAGTGCGAGCGCACCTTCGAGCCGGGCAGCGACGGCGCGCTGGCCGCCGGGTTCGTCCGCTTCGAGGCGGCCGTGGCCGCCGTCCGTGCCTTCGCGAGCGCGACGACGGCATAGGGCGCGGGGACGCCGCGCGAGTCAGCGCGCCGAGCGTCACGTGCGTGTTCCACGTGCCGTTCAGCGGTACGAACTGCACCCAGGTGACTAGGCGACGCCGTCCTCGTCAGGCTTCTTCGGCTCGCCGGGCGCCGGCTCCGGGTCAGGCTTTGGAGTCGGAGGCGTTCCCGGATCGGGCTCAGGCTTGGGCGTAGGGGTGCCGGGATCGGGCACAGGCGCGGGAGGCGTACCTGGATCGGGCTCCGGCTTCGGCTCCGGCTTCGGCTCCGGCTTCGGCTCCGGTTCCGGCTTGGGCTCCGGTTCCGGCTTGGGCTCGGGCTTGGGCTCCGGCTTCGGGTCGGGCTTCGGCTCAGGCGTCGGCTCGGGATCGGGGCCGGGGATCTTCGGCGCGTTGCGCATGGCGTCGAGCTCGGCGAGCAGGCCCTGGACGTTGCCGGGCGAGCCCTTCGTCTCGATGATGCGGTCGGCGACGTAGCCGGTCTTCTCCGGGGGCAGCTTCTGCGCCGCGATGATTGCTTGGGCGATGCCGACGGGCACGCCCTCGAGCGGCGAGGCCTGGAGCACCTGGAAGGCAGCATCGTAGGGCGTCTTGCCGCCGATGTCGGCAGCTGACAGCAGCGACGTCAACGAGTTGTAGGCGGCGTTGCCCTTGCTCAGCTCGCCACGTCGAGTCGCAGCGAACTCCTCGATCGCCGGCGCCTCGGCGCGCAGCTTGAGCGCGGCGGCGGTCTTCGACAGCGCGCCGGGCCAGAGCCCGAGCACGTTCGGCGTCGCATCCTCGACCCACGCGAGCGGATGGCCCGCGCCGCTGTCGGCAGGGATGGGAGTGACGTTCTGCTGGATCGCCTTAAAGGTCTCGAGCGCGAGCTGCCCCGCCTGCGCGGCGCTCATCGGCTGGTTGTAGAGGTGGGCGCTGATCAGCCCGACCATCGTCGGCGCGACCTCGAGCGTGTCGCCGCTCGCGAGCATCGTCGGATTCGCCTTGAGGTCTTCCTCTGCCTGCTTGGCGAGGTTCTTGGTGATCTCCTCCGCCTGGTCGGGCGAGGCGGTGTCGAGCAGGCTGGGGTGGTTGCGCAGCGTCGTGTTGATCCGGTTCGCGATCCACCCTTCGGTGTCGGTCGCGACCTGGATGCCGTCGAAGACGCGCGAGCCCGGCGTCGCCTTCTGGAGCTGCTCGATGCCGGTCAGGTACGTGGCGAACACGCCCGCGGCGTCGGGTTCCTTGGAGATGAAGTCCTCGGCGGCCTTGGTCACGCCCGTGATGCTGCGCTCGCCACCGTTCTCACCGCCCTCGAAGCGGAAGTTGAGCTGGTTCTGGGTCGCCTCGGCGACCGTCGTCTTGCCGATCACCGTCATGGCGACACGAGCTTGGACGAGCGGCTGGTAGTAGAGGGGTGCACTGGGCATGCCTCATCCTCGCCGTGACTGCAGCGCCGCGGACGGCCGTTCCCGGGCTGTGGCCTCCCCGGCCACGCGGGGTGGCCGACGAAGGTCGCGCACGCCGCAGTGGCTCAGACCTGCTGCGGGTGGTCGGAGGCGAGCTCCTCGGCGGCGTGCGGCGTCTCGCGCAGCACGAACCGTGCCTTCCAGAAGTACTCGGCGCCGGAGCCGATCGTCAGCAACACCGTGATGGCGGTGACGACGGTGCCGACCCACTCGGGCGTGCCGGGAATGATCAGCACGAGCACGAGGGCGATCTGCGCCACGGTCTTGAGCTTGCCGAGCCAGTGCGCGGCGATCACGATGCCCTCGCTCGCGGAGATGAGGCGCAGGCCGGTGACGGCGAACTCGCGGCTGAGGATCAGCACGACGACCCAGGCGGCGATCTCCTCCAGCTGCACGAGCGTGACGAGCGCCGCGGTGACGAGCAGCTTGTCGGCGAGCGGGTCGAGGAAGATGCCGAGGCGCGTCACCTTGTTGCGCGAGCGCGCGACGTAGCCGTCGAGGCCGTCGGTCAGGCTCAGCAGCGCGAACACTGCGAAGGCGATCCAGGACCCGGCCGAGTAGTCATCGCGGATGAGCAGCAGCGGCACGAACACCGGGATGAGGGCGATTCGCGAGAAGGTGATTGCGTTGGGTGAGATTCGATCGAACATGCGGTTCACAGTGGCGGCATCGTGCGCCGTGCCAACGATGCTACCGCTGCGACGATGGCCAGCGCGACATTCAATGCAGTTGTGTCCGCAACGTCACGCTCCGGATCGAACTCCACGACGTCGATCGAGGCGACCCGTGGATCGGCGCAGACGCCCTCGATGATGCCCTGCAACGTGCGTGGATCGAGCCCACCGGGCAGCGCCGCGGCCGTCCCCGGCGCGGAGGCGCGGTCCAGGACATCGATGTCGATCGAGAGATGGATCGCGTGCACGCCCGAGAGCGCGGACAGCGCCGCAGTCGCGGTCGCCTCGGGACCGAGCTGCGCCACCTCGTCCAGGTCGAAGCGGCGAATGCGCTGCTCGTCGCAGTACTCGGTCAGGTGGCGGCGGTTGGCGAAGGGGTGGATCCCGACCTGCACGAGGTCATCCCCGCGCACGACGCCCGTCTCGAGCAGGCCACGGAACGGCGTACCGTTGGAGGGGCCGTGGTCGAGCGGCCGCACGTCGTGGTGGATGTCGAGCTGGATGATGCCGAGCCGCGCCTCCTGCCCGTGGCGCACGCGTGCTGCGGCGGCCGCGGATTCCGCCAGCGGCCAGGTCACCGAGTGGTCGCCGCCGAGCGCGATGACGAAGCGCTCCGATGCGAACGCCTCGTCCGCGCGCCGACGGATCAGGCGCACGGCCTCCTCCCATGTCGGCGCACCGATCGCTCCGGCATTGCCGTGGTCGGCGATGCACCAGCGTGCGAGGTCGAGCTGGCTGCGCGCATCCCACGGCGCGATCCGCGCCAGCGCTTGGCGCACGACGTCAGGCGCGGTGTCGGAGCGCTGCGCGGTGATCGCACGAGCCGAGTAGTCGGCACCGAGCAGCTCGGCGAGGATCGGCCGTCCATCCGCCTCCACATCGGCGGCGCGCAGGATCCAGGGCTCGCGGCCGGGGGCGTTGCGGGTCATTGGTAGCGCTTTCGGGGGAAGACGTCGCGCGCGTGCTGCACGCGATCGAGGAAGAGCAGGCCGTCGAGGTGGTCGAGCTCGTGGAGCACGACGCGCGCCTCGTAGGCGTCGCACTCCAGCCGCTGCGGCGCACCGTCGAGGCCGACCGCCTCGACGACGATCGACTCGGCGCGCGTGACGTTCCCCGTGAAGTCCGGGATCGAGAGGCAGCCCTCGCGCATCTTCACGCGCTCGGCGCCACGACTGACGATCACCGGATTGACGAGCACGCGACGGCCGTGGTCGCTGACCGCCTTCTTGTGACCGGACACGTCGATCGCCACGATGCGCACGAGCGCGCCGATCTGCGGCGCGGCGATGCCGACGCATCCCGGGAAGCTGTCCATCGTGTCGAGCAGGTCGCGGGCGATGGCGCGCGTGGCATCGTCGAGTGGCAGCTCGACCGGATCACATTCCGTCTTGAGCCGCGCATCGGGATACATGACGACATCGCGAATCGCCACTAGAGGTCTTCGACCTCGGCGCGGTACAGGCGGATGTCGAGGCCGAGGTCGCGGCCCTCCGCGCGCAGCTGCTCGCCGAGCGCCGCCGTGTCGGTGCCCTCGGCGAGGCTGACGTTGAACCACATCGCGAAGGTGTGGTCGGCGCCGAGGCGGCTGCCGAAGTCATTGATGTTCGCGTCGGCGCCTGCCAGCACGCGCGAGATGGTGGAGACCAGGCCCGGCTTGTCGGGTCCGTAGGCGGCGACCACGTAGTCGTCGCGGTCCACGTCACTGAAGGGGTGCATCGCGGCGGTGCGGACCTCGAGCATGAGCTCGAACTTCTCGGCGACCGGGCGGAGCGTGGATTCGAGCTGGTCGGCATCACCCTCGACCTGGACCACGAGCAGCATCGCGAAGTGACCGCCGAGGATGGTCATCGACGAATCGTCGATGTTGCCACCGACGCCGAGGATGGCCTCACCGACGGCTGCGACGATGCCGGGCCTGTCGGTGCCCATCGCCGCGATCGCGAACTGGTTCATGCGTTCTCCTCCACACGACACACTTCGCGCCGCCATGCCACGTACCTTCCCACCGATGCCCCATCCGCAACGCCACGTAACGCAGATGGGGGCCACCCGAAGGCAGCCCCCATACGTGCGTGCGATGTGACGAGGCGTCAGGCGCCGAAGCGCTTCTGGATCTCGAACATCTCGGCCGTCTCGATGACGACGTTCCAGTCGAGGTTCGCGAAGAACGCATCGATGTAGCCGGGACGGTCGGTGCCGAAGTCCGCGAAGTACGCGTGCTCGTACACGTCGAGCGCCACGAGCGGCGTCGCGTTCCAGACGGGGAACGTGTTCTGCGCATCACCGAGATAGGTGCCGAGCTTGCCGGTCTCCCAGTCGAATGCCAGCCACGCCCAGCCGCGACCTGCGATGGCGGTTGCCTTCAGGTCGGCCTTGAACTTGTCGAACGAGCCCCACTGCTTGTCGATCGCGTCGGCGAGCCAACCGGTCGGAGCGGCACCGTCGCCACCGAGGTGGTCGAAGTAGAGCTGGTGGTTCTTCACGCCGCCGATTGCGAAGGTGATGTCGGTCTTGAGCGCGCGCCACTCGCTGACGATCTGGTTGGCCGTCGTGAGGTCGGCTGCCGCGAGCTTGGTCTCGGCTTCCTTCCACTTGCCGACGTAGCCCTCGTAGAGCTTCCAGTGGGCACGCATCGTGGCCTCGCTGATGCCGGTGAGCGACGTCCACGAGTCCTTCCACTCGATCGTCTTGATGTCGCCGCCCTGCAGGGGCCATGCGGTTGCTGTTGCCATGTTCGGTTCCTCCTCGAAGCTGTACGTTGGATGGCTGCGTCCCTCGAACGCGCCCTCGCGCCGATACTACGCTTCCGTAACCGACGCGTCAGGTCGAAGCCTCCCCAATCTGGAGACGGACACTCCCGGCCGGCCCGTGACCGCACCGGGCCAAAGCAGCCCGACGCGGCGTGGTCGAGGCACCCGTGCCATGCGAGAAACTGGTCGTGAGCCTCATTTCGCGCATCACCACGACCCTCGGGTTGACGCCAGCCACGCCACCGGCGCCGGCGCAGCCATGGGCAACGCCCTATGCAGGGGCCGCCGCTGACAGCGCCGTCGCCCACGTGCGGATCCTGTCGGTGAACGACTTCCACGGCCAGCTGCCTGACAGCACGGCCGAGGTCGACGGCGTCAAGATCGGCGGCGCCGCGACGCTCGCCGCCTACGTCGCCCGCGAGCGCGCCGGCAATCCCGACGGCACCTTCTTCGTCAGCGCCGGCGACGCCGTCGGTGCATCGCCGCCGGAATCGACGCTGCTCAAGCACCACTCCTCGATCGCCGCGCTCGACGCGATGGGCCTCGACCTGGCGACGTTCGGCAACCACGAGTTCGACAAGGGCTACGCCGAGGCGATCCGCCTCATCTTCGGCGACGCCGCGTACGAGACGGCCCTGGCTGCACAGACCGGCGTCGCGCCTGCCAAGAAGCGCAAGAAGGGCAGCTCCGCGCAGCTCGACGCGACGGCCGGCGCCGCACATGCCGCAGCCGCCAAGGGCAAGCCCGCCTGGCCCGGCTCCCCCTTCCCCTGGGTCAGCGCGAACGTCGTCGACAAGAAGACGAAGAAGCCGATCCTGCCGCCATACGTGATCCGCGAGATCAACGGCGTGAAGGTCGCGTTCGTCGGCGCCACGACGAAGGACCTCAAGAACGTCACCGTCGCCAAGGGCATCCAGAACATCGAGGCGATCGATCCGGTCGTGGCGATCAACAAGCTCGTGCCCGAGATCCAGGCCAAGGGCGCGAAGGCGATCGTCGTCGTCGTGCACGAGGGCGGCGAGGCTGACGCCAAGGATCCCAAGAAGCTCTCCGGCCCGGTCGTGGAGCTCGCCGAGAAGCTCCACCCGGAGGTCGACGCGATCATCTCCGGCCACTCCCACAAGGAGTACGCCACGAGCATCAACGGCAAGCAGGTCGTGCAGGCGGGCAACTACGCGAAGGCGCTCGCCGTCGTCGAGCTCGCCGTCGACCGCAAGACCGGCCAGGTCATCAAGAGCGACTCGCGGCTCGTGCGCAACGACGAGGCGGGCATCCAGCCCGATGCGAAGGTCGCCAAGATGGTCGACCAGTTCCACGCTGCCGTCGCGCCGCGTACCGAGAAGGTCATCACGACGCTGACCGCGCCACTGACACGCGCGAAGGCGGCGAACGGCGAGACGACGCTCGGCAGCCTGATCGCCGATGCGCAGCGCGCGTGGGCGAAGACTGACATCGGCCTGATGAACAATGGCGGCGTGCGCCAGGACATCGAGCAGTCGGGACCCGTGAAGTGGGGAACGCTGTTCGGCGTGCAGCCCTTCGCCAACCGCATCATGAAGCTCGAGCTGACCGGCGCCGAGGTGAAGGAGACGCTCGAGCAGCAGTTCACCGCCGAGGGCCACGCGAAGGTGCTGCAGCTGAGCGGCCTGACGGTGCACGTCGACCTGACGAAGCCGGTCGGCTCGAAGGTCGTGAAGATCGTGATGGCCGATGGCAAGCCGCTCGATCCGAAGAAGACCTACACCGTCTCGGCGAACTCCTTCATCGCCGATGGCGGCGACGGCTACACGGCGCTCAAGAAGGGTCGCAAGCGTCAGGACGTCGGCGAGGACCTCGAGGCGCTCGTGAAGTACCTGAGCGACGGCAAGCCCGTGCCGACGAAGGTGCCGGGGCGGATCATCGTCGACGGCGGCACGATGCCCGTCGACGGTCACTGAGACAGGAACGGCGCCGAACCCGATAGCGGGGTGTGCGACGACTGACGGTTCGGGGGAACCTGGCGACGCACCACGAGATTCCGGGGGAAGCCACATGTTCGACGACGCGACGCCAATTCGGTGGGACCGATGATCTTGCCACGCACCACGATGATCGGCCTTGGCCTGTCGGCGGCGTCGCTCGCGACGGGTGCCTTCCTGACCGAGACGCACAAGCAGCCGAAGGGCGAGTGGGGCGATCCACCGAAGGTCCATCTCCCGGGCGCCGCGCTCGCGGGCGCTGGATTCATCGGCACGGTGGGCTTCGGGCTGGGTTCGTCGATGCCCGGCATGCGACCGGTCGGCGGCATGGTCGCCGCACTGCTGGGCGCCACCGTGCTCGGCTTCGGGATCGGCTCGCTGGTGCGCGGCGCGCAGGGCGAGTAGCTGATGACGCTTCGCCGGTGGCCGGCTCAGGCGGGGCGCACGGCCAGGCCGAAACCGCCGTCGCGGCTGTCGAAGGCGACCAGCTCCTGCGCGGTCACCTCGACCGGTCCGATCACTGACTGTGGATCATTGACGATGTAGGTGCCGCGTTCGGGCACGTAGCGGCTGACGACGATCCAGTGACCGCTGTCGTAGCGGCGGATGTCGTAGTAGGGAAAGCGTGCGGTGTAGGTGGTGGGCACGGCAGGGTTGCCGGCCATGATCACCGGCTCGCCGCGCTCGCGCACGCGGGCGAGCATGTCGCGCACGTCGTGCAGCACCGTCCAGCGGCAGTCGGCGAGCTCGAGCACGCGCTGCAGGTGCAGGTTGTGGGTGCCGTCGAGGCGATCGATGTTGCCGGTGCCGAGCTGGCGCACGTAGAGCACCAGGTCCTCGCCGCGGAAGCGGTCGGCGCCGGGCACGGGCTTGCCGACGAGACGGATCGCCATGATCACCGAGGTCGGGCCGCAGTTGGCGGTGGCATTGGGCGAACCCGGGTTGTAGACCTCGTCCGCGACCTGCGAGATATGGACGCTTGCCGGGTCGATCGGTTCGACCGGCGTGCCGAGCAGGAACTCGCGCGTCTTGCGCGCCAGCCAGCCACCCGATGATTCGGGTGCGCGCTGATCGGTGCCGGGGTTCGCAGCCATGGGTCTAGGATGGGGCCAGATGGTGGCCTCGTCAACAGCTCAGCGCACTGCACTCGTCACGGGATCCGCGCGTCGCGTCGGGCGCTTGATCGCGCAGGCGCTCGTCGCCGACGGCTGGCGGGTGCTGATCCACGCGACGCTCGAGCAGGCGGCGCGCGATGCGGCGGACGCGATGGGAGCCGCCGGGTCGGTGGGCGCGGACCTGCGCGACCCCGAGGCAGCCGACGTGATCGCCGCGGCGGTGCGCACGCAGCTGGGCGGACGGCTCGACCTGCTGGTGAACTCCGCCTCCTCCTTCGAGCGCGTCGAGCAGTGGGAAGCTGCGGGGCTCGATGGCTGGGCGCGCGCGATGGACGTCAACGCACGGGCGCCGTACCTGCTGATGGGAGCGCTGCTGCCCGAGCTGACGGCGGCGGAGGGGTTGATCGTGAACATCAGCGACCGCGCGGCGCACGAGCACTGGCCGACCTTCCCGATCCACTCCGCGTCGAAGGCGGCGCTCGATTCGTTGACGCTCTCGGGCGCGACCGCCCTCGCGCCGGTCGGCGTGCGCGTGAATGCGATCGCGCCGGGGACGATCCTGCCGCCCGACAGCTGGGATGCAGCGCGGATCAAGCTCGAGGAAGCGGCGGGCCGGATCGGCTCGACCGACGAGCTCGCATCGCTCGTGATCGCTCTGGCGAATGACCCGGCGCGCACGGGCGAGATCATCGTCCTCTGACACTCGACTTGCATGGAGTCCGGCCGCATGGGCAATGTGTGCACCATGACGACTTCCGAACTCGCCGCCATCGAGCGCCTCATCAACGTCCACAACCATGGACACGTCCACCTCGAGGACTCGATGGGCAGCGACCTGCACATCGTGAACAACGCGCGCGTCTCGTTCGACCAGGAGTCGGCGGAGTTCACGCCGAAGGAGCGCGGCCTCCTCAACTTCCTCATGCGCGAGCGACATGGCAGCCCGTGGGAGTCGGTCATCTTCCGCTTCGACGTGAAGGCGCCGATCTTCGTGATTCGCGAGTGGCAAAGGCATCGAATTTCGAGCTTCAACGAGCAGTCGGCACGTTACTCGGTGATCCCCGACGAGTACTACGTCCCCGAGGCCGAGCTCGTTCGCGGCCAGTTCGGCAAGCCCGGCTCGTACGAATTCCGCCCGATCGAGGATCCTGCCGTCGTCGAATCCACGCTCCGGCTCCTCGACGAGACGCAGCAGGCATCCTTCGCCGCCTACCGCGAGATGCTCGAGATGGGCGTCGCCAAGGAGCTCGCTCGCACGGTGCTGCCGGTCGGCATGTTCAGCCGCATGAAGTGGACCGTCAACCTGCGCGGCCTCTTCAACTTCCTCTCGCTCCGCAACCATGAGCACGCACAGCGTGAGATCCGCGATTACGCGATCGCCGTCGAGGAGCTCGCCAAGACCGTCTGCCCCGTCGCCTTCGAGGTGTTCGAGGAGAACGGGCGCGTCTGCCCGTGACGCAGCGCGACCTGCCCGAGGGCTACACGCTCGACGACGATGTGAGCCGCATCGACGTCGACGCGGTACACCGATTCATCTCGACCGAGTCCTATTGGGGGCTCGGTCGAGCTCGTTCGGTGACCGAGCTGGCGCTTGCAGGCTCGGCGCGCATGGTCGGGCTGTACGCGCCCGACGGTGCACTGGTCGGCTTCGGCCGGGTCATCTCCGACACCCAGACCTTCGCGTGGCTCGCCGATGTGTACGTGCTGGAGGCGCATCGCGGCGCGGGTCGCGGAACGGCGCTCGCACGCGAGCTCGTCGATGGCTCGGACTTCCCACAAGTGCGCTGGATCTTGGCGACCCGCGATGCCCACGACCTGTATCGCAAGGTCGGATTCGGCGCGCCGAGCGACAAGATCATGGAACGGCCGACGTCCGGGTAGACCCCTGCCATGACGTCGTTCGATACGTGGCCCCCCATCAGCATCGCCGGTACGGGCTCGTACCTGCCCGAGCGTGTCGTGACGAACGAGGAGCTCGTGGCGACCGGGCTCGAGACGACGCCCGAGTGGATCGTCGAACACACCGGGATCCGCACGCGGCACTGGGCGACGGACGAGCAGCGCACGAGTGACCTGGCGATCGAAGCTGCGCGTCGCGCGCTCGGGGCGGCGCAGGTGCATCCCGACGAGATCGACCTGATCGTCGTCGCCACCACCACGCCCGACCAGCCGATGCCGTCGACTGCTGCCGCCGTGCACGCCGGGCTGGGCCTGCGCACCGACGCCGGCGCGCTCGATGTGAACGCCGCCTGCTCCGGGTTCGTCTACGCGCTGCACGCGGGTGCGTCGATGCTGGCCGGCGGCGAGACCTGGACGAATGCGCTCGTGATCGGCGCCGAGGTGTGCTCGCGCGCGACCGATCCGACTGACAGGACGACGCGCATCTTCTTCGGCGATGGCGCGGGCGCCGTCGTGCTGCGCAAGGACCTCGAGGTCGCGGACGTGATTGCGATGGCGGCCGCCGACGCCGGGCTCGACCCGGGCGCCGCTTTCAATGAGGGCATCGACGGCGGCACGCATGAGGACGACACGGCTGGCCTGCGCTCCGTCACCTATACGACGATCGACGTTGGCTCCGAGTCGCTGACGATGGCGACGGGGGGCTTCTTCACGATGGACGGACCGGCGGCGAAGCGGTTCGCCATCCCGGCCTTGGTCGAGGGCGTGCGCTCAGCCTGTCGAGACGCGCTGCTCGACGTCGATGAACTCGCGCTGGTCATTCCGCACCAGTCGAATCGCCGCATGCTCGAAGCCGCGATCGACGAGCTCGGCCTTCCCGAGGGGCGGCTCGCGACGACGATCGACCGCTTCGGCAACACCGCCGCCGCCTCGATCCCGATCACGCTCGACGCCGCAGTGCGTGACGGCCGTGTCAGCTCCGGCGACCTGCTCTGCCTCGTCGGCTACGGCGCTGGCCTGCAGACTGCCAGCTGCGTACTGCGCTGGTCCGACTGACTGGCGCGCATCAGTGCTTCGCCGCGTAGGCCTCGGCGGCGGCCTCGGAGCGGTCCTGCTTGCGGATGACGGCGAGGGCGTGGCCGATCTCGTGCTGGGCGACTTCGCCGATCGAGTTCATGCCCCTGCGGTCGGCGAGGCGTGAGGCCACGCGAATCGTAGTGGGAGTCCAGGTGCCATCCGTGGCGCGGACGATGCGAGTGGCGCCAAGCATGCCGTCCTCGAGCGAGGCCTTCGGCACGAGCTGCACCTTCAGGCCGTGCTTGGCGAGCAGGGCACGGTCAGCCTTCGGCAGCTGCGCGATCGCGCGCTCCACGGCCGCCTGCTCACTCGCGCGCACCTTCCGCTTCCCGATGGGAGCGGTAGTGACGAGCATCGCGGCGGATGGGGTGGGGCGAACCTGCATCTGTCCGTATCTCCCCGTCCACCGGCGGTTCGGCGCGGCCTCCTGCGCCGCGTGGCCGCGGGTGCCACCGGGGGTGGCCGCATCGGAGTAGGATCAAGCTCAGTTTTCGTGCGTTCGCGCGCGTTCAAGCCAAGGAGCACCATGACCACGATGCAGCAGCTTTGGGGCGGCGAGACCGAGAAGGCCGTCCGCAACTTCCCCGTCAGTGGGGAGACGATCCCCGCCGAGGTGATCCATTGGCTCGCGCGCATCAAGGGTGATGCGGCGCTCGTCAACGCCAGCCTCGGCCTGCTCGATGGCGATGTCGCCGCGCGCATCGCCGCAGCCGCCGACGCCGTGGCGAGCGGCGAGCACGACGCGCAGTTCCCGATCGACGTCTTCCAGACCGGCTCGGGCACGTCGAGCAACATGAACACCAACGAGGTGATCG
>JAOPYV010000149.1 GCA_025964435.1 Thermoleophilia bacterium
AGCCGAGCTCCAGCACGCCCATGACCTGGTCCTCGAAGAGCATCGGTATGACCACGATCGACAGCGGCGAGCCTTCGCCGATTCCGGAGTTCACCGTGACGTAGTCAGCCGGCGCATGGTCCACGAGGATGCGCTGCCGCTCCAGCGCCGCCTGGCCGACGAGCCCGTCGCCGATGCGGAAGCGGTTGGATGCGTGGCGGCGCTCCTTGAGGCCCCACGTCGCGAGCAGGTGCAGCTCGAGCTCGTCAGGATCCGTCGCGGTGCCCGGCCCTTCCGGACCTTCGCCGATGAAGAACGCACCGTGCTGAGCATCGACCAGCGGCGTCAGCTCGCGCATGACGAGCTCGGCGATCTGCTGGAGGTCGCGCTGGCCCTGCAGCAGCGAGCTGAAGCGGGCGAGGTTGACGTTGAGCCAGTCCTGCTCGGCGTTCACGCGGGTCGTCTCCGCGAGGTTGCCGATCATCTGGTTGATGTTGTCCTTGAGCTCGGCGACCTCGCCGCTCGCCTCGACCGTAATCTCCCGGCTCAGGTCGCCCGCCGTCACGGCCGTGGAGACCTCGGCGATCGCGCGCACCTGGGTGGTCAGGTTGCCTGCGAGCTGGTTCACGTTGTCGGTGAGGTCCTTCCAAGTGCCGGAAACGCCCGGCACGTCGGCCTGGCCACCGAGCTTGCCCTCCATTCCCACCTCCTTCGCCACGCGGGTCACCTCGTCCGCGAAGGAACCGAGCTGGCCGACCATCGTATTGATCGTCTCCTTGAGCTCGGCGATCTCGCCACGCGCCTCGACGGTGATCTCGCGGGTCAGGTCGCCCTGGGCCACCGCGGTCGTCACCTCGGCGATATTTCGCACCTGACCGGTCAGGTTGTCTGCCAGCTGGTTCACGTTGTCGGTCAGGTCCTTCCACGTACCTGACACGCCACGCACCTCGGCCTGGCCACCGAGCTTGCCCTCCATGCCGACCTCGCGCGCCACGCGCGTGACCTCGTCCGCGAAGGACGAGAGCTGGTCGACCATGGTGTTGATCGTGCCCTTGAGCTCGGCGATCTCGCCGCTCGCCTCGACGGTGATCTTGCGGGTCAGGTCGCCCTGCGCCACCGCGGTCGTCACCTCGGCGATATTTCGCACCTGGCCGGTCAGGTTGCCTGCCAGCTGGTTCACGTTGTCGGTGAGGTCCTTCCACGTACCTGACACACCACGCACGGCAGCCTGGCCACCGAGCTTGCCCTCCGTGCCCACCTCCTTCGCCACGCGCGTCACCTCGTCCGCGAACGAGGAGAGCTGGTCGACCATGGTGTTGATCGTGTTCTTGAGCTCGAGGATCTCGCCGCGCGCATCGACCGTGATCTTGCGCGTCAGGTCGCCCTTGGCGACGGCGGTCGTCACCTCGGCGATATTTCGCACCTGGCCGGTCAGGTTGCCTGCCAGCTGGTTCACGTTGTCGGTGAGGTCCTTCCACGTACCTGACACGCCACGCACCTCGGCCTGGCCACCGAGCTTGCCCTCCGTACCCACCTCCTTCGCCACGCGCGTCACCTCGCCCGCGAACTCGCGGAGCTGGTCGACCATGGTGTTGACGGTGTTCTTGAGCTCGAGGATCTCGCCACGCACGTCCGCAGTGATCTTCTGCGACAGGTCGCCGTTCGCCACCGCCGTGGTCACGACGGCAATGTCTCGCACCTGGTCGGTCAGGTTGGACGCCATGGAGTTCACCGAGTCGGTGAGGTCCTTCCACGTGCCTGACACGCCCGGCACGTCCGCCTGGCCGCCGAGGCGACCCTCCGTACCCACCTCGCGCGCCACTTCGGTCACCTGCTCCGAGAAACGCCGGAGCTTGTCGATCATGTCGTTGATCGTCTCGGCGAGGCCGGCGACCTCGCCCTTGGCCTCGAGCACGAACTTCTGGTCGAGGTCGCCTTCCGCGACCGCGGTGACCACCTTCACGATGCCTCGCACCTGGGTCGTCAGGTTCGACGCCATCAGGTTCACGTTGTCGGTCAGGTCACGCCACACGCCGGAGACGCCCCGCACCTCGGCCTGGCCGCCGAGGCGGCCTTCCGTACCGACCTCGCGCGCCACGCGCGTCACCTCGTCGGTGAACGACGAGAGCTGGTCGACCATGGTGTTGATGGTGTCCTTGAGCTCCGCGATCTCGCCGCGGACGTTGATCGTCACCTTGCGCGACAGGTCGCCTCGCGCCACGGCGGTGGTGACCTCGGCGATCGAGCGGACCTGGTCGGTCAGGTTCGACGCCATGAGGTTCACGTTGTCGGTGAGGTCCTTCCACGTGCCGGACACGCCGCGCACGTCGGCCTGGCCGCCGAGGCGACCTTCCGTACCGACCTCGCGCGCCACGCGCGTGACCTCGTCGGTGAACGAGGAGAGCTGGTCGACCATCTCGTTCACGGTCGTACCGATGCGCAGGTACTCGCCCTTGACCGGCTGCCCCTCGATGGTCAGCGCCATCTTGCGCGTCAGGTCGCCCTTGGCGACGGCGTCGAGCACGCGTGCGACCTCGGTGGTCGGGCGCATCAGGTCGTCGACGAGTCCGTTGACCGCCTCGACGCTGGACTGCCAGCCGCCACCTGCGCCCGAGAGCGCGGCACGCTCGTTGATGCGGCCTTCCTGCCCGACGGCGCGACCGACGCGCTCGAGCTCGTTCTGCATGCGCTCGTTCATCGCCACGAGGTCGTTGACGCGCATGCCGAGCTCGACCATTGCGGGGTCTGCAGCAACCGGCACGCGTGCGGCGAAGTTGCCGGAGCGTCCCTGGTTGAGGACCTGCACCACGTTGTCGAGGTCGACGCTGCGAACGGTGACGCGGCGCGAGTCGTCGCTGCGACGCCACCAGCTCGTGCGACGGCGACGGGGAGCCGGCGCACGGCCATCCGTCTCGACGTCACCAGAAGCGGCGCCGTCCATCAACGCCACGACAGCGGCGTTCGCGGCTCGTTCGTCCAGCTCGGTCCCGGCCCCGTTACCGTTGGCCATGGCAGTGCGATCCTCGATGTCCACGGACATTCCCCCAGAAAGTAGTTCGCGCGCGATGAGGATCCAGCAAGATCCCGCATGCTCTGCGGATTATCGCGGGGCGAGCGGCCACCCACGACTCGTCTGCTCCACTAGCCGGGGAGAAGGTGCACAAAGCTCATGTGCTTCGCTCGCCGTAGCGAACGGCGCCGCGGTCCCATCTCTCGGCGAGGTGCTGGTATGCTCCCGGCTCACCACGGCGCCGTGGCCGAGAGGTTAGGCAGAGGCCTGCAAAGCCTCGTACACCGGTTCGAATCCGGTCGGCGCCTTTCACAAAGTCCCCGCATATGGCGACTTTTTCCGAGGGACCCGGTCGATTGGGTCGGGATCCCTGTGGCACATATGTGGCACTTCGGGCTACGTTGGAAACGACGACCGAAGGACCACCCCCATGGCTCCACGCAAGGCAAAGCTGCCCCGCGGCATCAACGTTCGCACCAATCCCAGCGGCGATCTCGTCTACGAATGGCAAGTCGTTCGCGATGGAAAGCGCAAGCGTGAGGGCGGATTCCGCACGATAAGCGCTGCGGAGAAGGGCCGCGACGAGTTCCTGCGGCTGCTCGACGGCGGCGCCTCGGTCGAAGCGATCGACATGACCGTCCGGGACCTCTACTCCGCCTGGCTCGACACGTACGTGAAGGTGGCGCTGCAGGAGTCCAGCCGCGCCGACTACGAGAACCACTGGCGCAACCGGATCGAGCCGCTCATGGCGCACCTCCCGGTCGGCACGGTCAACAAGCGAGTGGCGCGAGATGTGGTCGCGCAGCTCAAGCGAGCCGGGACGGGCAATCGCACCATCAACAAGACGATCACGGCGCTCTCGAGCATGTGGACCTTCTCGATGGAGACGTACAACTGGCCCGAGACGAACCCGTGGCATGCCGACCGCGCCCGTAACCGTAAGTCGACGAAGAAGCTGCGCGTCGCGGAAGTCAGTCGTCGCCCGGTGCGCCCACAGTCGGCCGAGACGATCCACGCGGTCGCGGCCGAGCTCCCGCACCTGCGCGACCGGACCATGCTCCTGCTGGACCACCTGACCGGCTTGCGGATCGGGGAGCTGATCGGAATCCTGTGGGACGACGTGCTCGACGACCACCTGATCGTCAGCGGGAACGTCTCCTCCATCCTGCGCGAGCGCAAGGACATGACCAAGACGATCTCCAAGCCCTGCCGCGAGGTCGAGTTGATGCCCATGGCCCGGGCGCTCCTTGCCGAATGGCGCAGGGCAGCACCTGATTCGAGCCTCGTGTTCCCCAACGTCATCGACGCCGCGGCTCCGCGGTACGGCGGCCGGGCGTCGACGAAGGAAGTCATCTCGGCGACCTCGTGGAGCGAGCGAGTGCTCAAGCCGGCGATAGTGCGCGCAGGTGCTCCGCGCTTCACGATGCAGAACGTGCGGCAGACATACATCAGCAACATGCTCATGGCAGGCAAGGCGCCGCTGTGGGTCGCCGGTCAGTCGGGTAACTCGCCGCAGGTGATCTACGACCATTACGCGCGGTACATCAAGGCGCTGCAGAGCGACACCGATCTCACCGCATACTTCGCGCCGGCGCCCTCAGCAGCCGTCATATCGATATTGGCGTAAGTAGGGCCCGGTTCGTGGAGGACCGATTCGGCGGGCCCCCGACGCACTGATCGGCAGCAGCTCCCACTCCTGCGCGAGTTGCCTGTTCGATCAGTTCGTCGACCTCTGCGCGATCGAAGCGCAGGTGGTGATCGATTCGCACTGCGTGCAGCCGTCCCGCGACGACCAACTTACGTACCTGGCGCGCGCTCATCCCAAGATAGTCTGCAACGTCCTGGGTCTTCCAAAGTCGGGCAAGGCTTGCAGGGCGTGGGGCCGCAACGCGTGACATGAGCACATCCATTGTCGAGGGCTTACGTCTGCCATTGAAGGTTGATGTTCCTGAATCGACAAGCGGTTAATGTGCGGCGATCTCGGCTCAGCTCGGTGGAGTTCGGTCGCGTCGACACGGCAATGCACTACGTCCGAGAGATCAGGCGGAACTACTCGGCAGAAGTCGCCTGCTTTGCTGATCGCGGACGCGGATTCCTACGATCCGCCCCGTCGGTCCCATGTCGAACCCGAGCCATTCATCCCCGAGGGCATCGACTGGGTGCCACTCGGTGATGAAGTTCGGCTCAAGCCCCAGGCTGAGGACGTATCCACCCTCAGCAGTCGGAATAATCACGCCGCTCAAACTCAGCTCGCCATCATCGCCGAGGCCCTCATCGGCTTCGATGGGAAAGACGCTCGGAGCCTCAGTGACTTCGATGCCGTAGATCGATCCGTCGAACCTGAAGTCGATAACGGCCCCAACC
Source organism: Thermoleophilia bacterium (assembly GCA_025964435.1). Lineage (GTDB taxonomy): Bacteria > Actinomycetota > Thermoleophilia > Gaiellales > SKUG01 > JAGQUL01. The sequence continues at coordinate 5,354 of JAOPYV010000149.1, forward strand.
AGGGATGGATGCACCTTTCGGTCCTCCCCGTCGTACTCGTCGACCGGCTCCATCCTCGCGGAAGCACCCGGTTGATGAGGGCCGAACCCGATATATCCGTATCCCAAGGAGTCGGGGAACGCCTCGTAGCGAACTGTGATGCGGTCGGTCATGCCGGGAGCGTACGAGATTCAGCTGACAAATGTAGGTGCCGGAGCAAGGCGAACAAACGGTTGGCCTCCGCCCTCATTTGATATCGACTGTGTCACTCATCTGAAACTCTGCAGCCCATCACGCTCGAGCGTAGCGCCCAGCCGGCACCCGAGAACTGCTCAGCCTCCGGCGACGACTTCACGCTGTCGGCCCCTTGTGCTTCGCCCTGCCTAGTCTTCTTTCCAACCTCCTCCACCTATCTCACCAACCTCACACTCCACCACCCTGACCTCTGTTCAATCCCCCACCAGAACTGCCCGGTTCACCCTCCTGACCCCTGTCCATCGTAGAGGGGGAGGGGTCAGGAGGGTGAACCGGGCAGTAACCACGCGACAGCGTGGATCGTGAGAGCCAAGGTGGCGCGTTGGACGCGCCACTTAACGCGCCAAGTGACGCGCTAGGAGGCCAAGGCGTATCCCGTTGTCAGGTGCTACCAGGATTCGGGGCGTGCCAGCACACTCATCTCGCCGAGGCACGTCGCCTACCAGTACATCGCGACGATCTCCGTATCTAGCACGAGGTGGTCCTCTGCAGGTACTGTGGGTGGGGTGAAGTCCGGGCTGGCTGGAAGAGTGCCATCCATCGGCAGCCCGGCTTCCAGGAACGCGTTCGTGCGGCACCTGGAAGCCAGTACAGGATCGACGTCGACACCCATTTCTTGCTCGATGCGGAGCGTTATCTCGCCGAAGGTTTGCCGGCGCACCGTGACATTCGAGACTACGGCCTCCGGCACCTTGTCGGCAAGCACCGCCAGGGCGATCGATGAACCCGGTGCATCGAGCGATAGCGCTTCGCGCAGGCTTGCTTCGTAGCTTTCGAGCGCGCCGAGCAACTGCGCCGTGAGAAGCGAATGGTCGGCGGCAGGGACGTGTCCCGCGAGTGCCTCGAAGCTGCGTGCCGCCTCGTGCATGGACCGCACGAGGTCGGGCTGGATCGACTGTAGGAGGTCGGCCAACTTCACTGGGGTCCACGTCGTGTTGATCCCCGGTCGAGCTACCCGGCCAAAAACGGTGTACTTGGAACCTGAGAAAAGGACCCGTCGGAGGTCTTTCCAGAAAAGCCCCTCCTCAGCGACGCCCACGACGTACAAGGGCAGCCGAGTCATGGACGAGGGTAGCGCATCTGCACGGTCGAGCAACTCGCTGCGGACGACGTACTCGGCGCCTTCGATTCGAAGCCCTTCGTACCCCACGACTCTGCCCTTGATGGGCACGAGACCTACGAGCATTGTCTCGAGTAAACGGGCGAGACCCCCGATGCCATGGAGGTCGATGCCCCCGCCCTCCGAGAACATCTCCGGATACTCTTCCATCATGCCGAGCATCGACGAGAAGATCGTGCTCGCCCTGAAGAGCGTGTCCGAGTCGAGCTGCACGTCGAGTTCGATCAGCCCGCCTCGTGCGAAGGCAGTCGGCTTGGTGATCCAGCCGGCATACTCGGAGTTCGACACTGCGATAGAAAGCCCGTCACGGTCGGTGGGCAGCAATGGCGGCTTGTCGTCCTCCGGGGCGTTAGGCCGGAGCACGAAGCTCCCCTGTGCCTTCTCGATTTCATAGAGACGCTTGAATGTCGACTGGATCGTTGCCTTGCGTAGGACCTGCGAGCCCTGATTAGACGACGCTTGGAGACGACCGGACGTCTTCGCCTGCACGACCTTGATGTCACCGCCACCCTCGATGGTTGCCTCGGTCATAAGGGCGGTCGATTGGTTATCGGTGAACTCCGCGTCGATCGCGCCTACTCGAGATGAGAGCAGGCTGAACACGCTTACGTCATCCAAGTAGATGAACTCGCGGAGTTCCGACAGTGTCGGGGCGCTTCCCGGCTTCTTTGCGTACTTGCGTTGGCGTCGCTCTCGCCACCAATTTCTCATGCCTACCTTCCTCCCATGGAAGCGGTTTCGATAGGCGAGCGACGGGCCAGGCCGCGACCCAACCCACCCAAGTAGTCCTCGGTCATGATCATGTCGCGGTCGTCGGCCGCGGCGAGTAGGGCGGCCTCGCGCCACACCAGCCCGAGATCCGCCCCGGACCAACCTTCAGTACGCTCCGCTACGTAGCGATGCGGTAGGGGCTCCTCGACCGACAGCTTCCCCGCCTGTCGCCGAAGGATCGCCTCACGTCCAGCAAGTCCCGGCGGTGGGAAGTGGATGCTCCAATCGAAGCGACCGGGACGCAGCAGGGCGGGATCGAGGTCATCGGGCCGGTTCGTCGTGGCTACGACGAGCACGTTGTCGTCCTTCTTGAATCCGTCCATCAGCGTGAGCAGCTGCGTCACCATGCGCTTCGACATCTCGTGCGAGTTGTCGTCCCGCTTGCTCGCGACGCTATCGATCTCGTCGAAGAAGATGATCGAACGAGGCTGCTTCGCAGCATGCTCAAAGATCCGACGGAGTACCTCCTCGCTTTGCCCGACCCATTTGTTGAAGAGTTCGGGCCCGCGGATCTCGTAGATCGCGGCCTCCGACGCCTTCGCGACGATGCGCGCAAGCATCGTCTTGCCAGTGCCGGGTGTGCCAGTGAACAGCACGCCTTTGATGGGACGGGCGTTGATCGTCTTGAGCTTGTCCGCTTTGCTCAGGGGAAGTTCGATCAATTCCCTCGCGCGCGCTACGATCGAGGGCATCCCCTCGAAGTCATCGAATGTCTCGTGGAAGTCGGAAAGGTCGAAGCGGAAGCGCTCGATGGAGACAGGTTCGTCATCCCGGAGAGACGGACGGATCGGAACATCGGAGATGACTGACCTGACGCCGAGATGGTCGTCGTACTCGACCGTGTTGCCCGCCTCGTACTCTATGGTGGTAGTCGGTACCTGGACGATGCTGTTCGGCGTCTCGAGTAGCGTGATGGTGTCACGTCTCTCCTTGACGACAGCCAGCGCCCGCTTGTTAGGCCAATACGACTCGTCCAGCAACTGAGCGTTGCTGCCCCGGAGCAACAGCACCGCTCCAACGAAGAGCGCGCTGGTGATGACCCCCGTGGCAGTTGCGTACGCATTGTTCGGAAACACGACGCCGATCGTGTCGGCGGCAGGGTCGATTGAGACGACCCGAGCGATCTGTCCTGCCTCGGATACTTCCACGACGCGTACGCTACCGGACATCGGAGCGGTTGGGAACGAATCGGCCTGGGTCAAAGTTCCGGCTTGTCACCCCAAGGCGACTCCTCCTCTGTGAAGGTGAACTGGCCATGCTCCCGATTACGGGCGTCAAAATCGCGCAGACGATCGTCCGCCTCGATCAGGATCTCGGCGGTGTCGTTCACGAAGTCCGTCAGTGCGATGTGCGTGGCGATGATGAGGTGCCGCACGTCGTCATTCTCGTCCCAAGCGTCCACGAGCACGGCCACCTGCTGTTGCAGCACCCTGATGCAACCGATCGCAGGGGCGCCAAGGTCAAGGGGCGATGAGCCAACCAAGAGCATGTTGGCGCTGGGAACGAGGTCCGATCCCATGTGGCTCGCGTACGAGCTGCCGTGGACAGCGGCGCAAGCCATCTCATAGAGCGGGCGAAGTGGTGAGGGACCGACGTCGTCGTCGATGTCCTTGAATGAGGCCTCGTACTTCGAGTTGTCGGGGCGAAGAGCGGAGTTGGCCCATCCGTACTTCTTGAGGTACTTGGGACCGTAGGTATCGCCGAGCTCGCGCAGCCGATCGTCGAGCTGCTTGAGACGTTCGGTATCACCTCGGATTACGTCGGCGACGTCCTCGCCAGCGAGTTTGCCCATCTGCCCGATCCAGTCGCGTAGATCGATCACTCCATGCTCGAGGTAGCGCTGAGCCGTGTCGTCGCCATGCTTGTCGATGAACCAAGCTAGAACGTGCAGCTCGTACATGGTTCGCATGGCGCTCCATGCGCCGAGGTTGTAGCCGTGTGAGAGCAGCAATCGAACTTCGCGGGCGCCCCGACAGATCCGGGCGTGAAGAAGGAAGACCGCTCGCTTCGTGACGGTAATGCGCTTGGTTGAGTTGACCAGCTCCATCGCGATCGAGCACACCTTCACCGCCATGTACTCCACTGCAGCAACCCGTGCCAAGGGCGTGCGCCAACGCTCAGCGACAGCACGTTCCTCCTCGATCCAGTCGTGCCCGACTTGCTTGTCGCAGGTGTCGGTCAGCTCCGAGAGCACCCCGGCTACGACCTCGATTTCCTTTGACAGCTTCTCGCGCAGTTCCTCATGGGAGAGCTTCATGCGACAAGATCTACCCGCGCGTACGAAATCGACCAGCGCGCACCATGATCATGACCAAGCCGCTCGTCCCATACCTGTTCGACCCCAACCTCGTCGCCGAAGCCTTGAAGCGCCGGCCGCGCCTCGCGCGAGTGTTGAAGGAAGATCCCCACAAGGCGGGCTCAGCAGCGAGGGCGTCGGACGCCTTGCGCAGGAACGACCGGCAGATCTACCGGTTGTTGCGCACCGAGCGAATGGCGGACGTACTCGACGCGATCGAGGCATCCATTGTGGGAGGATTCATCCCGGCCGTCGGTCTCCGGTCACGCGCATACGACCACTTCGATAGCGCCTTATCCGAGGTCTACGTCGCAGCCGACCTTCTTCGGCGAGGGTTCTCTATAACCGGGCTTGCCGAGACTCTCCAGACCGACCCCGACATCGTCATCAAGCGCGATGATATCTCTGCAATCATTGAGGTAACCCGCCCGCAGCAATGGTCGGAAACAGGCCACTTCGAGCGAGGTTTGAGCGACCTGCTTGGCAACGTGGATATCCCGTTCAACTTCGCATCCAACACGACCGTCGACCTTGCGGAGCAGTTCATCGACGGACACCTCCAGTACATGCACCCGGCCGAGACCAACAGGGCGTTCCAGAAGGCCATGCCTTGGCTAACCCAGGTGCAGGCCTGGCTCGAGGGCCTGCCGACCATCACGGCCGGACTGACGCAGTCGCACATCTTCGATAACCGCCGGATCGTCATCACGTTGGAACCGGTTGAGATTCCGCTGGAAGATGCCCTCTATCGTCCCGGTACCGGCGGAGGGTCAGCGACGGGGTGGTCGCCTCAGCACCTCATCGAGAGGGTCGTGCGTCGCGCGGATTCGAAGGCGAAGCGTCAGCAGGCCGGGAGCGCTACAGGAGGTCCGTTACGAATCCTCCTTGTCGACATGTCGTCGTCGGCCGTGGCCACGGAGGTCGGGCACGACTACTACGACCAAGTGTTCCTCGAGGCAATGGAGAAGGGACTAACACATCGAGTCGGTCCCACCGCTCCTTACGACGCCATCGCTCTGGCGCTTCCGAACTTGAAGGGGATCCACGCTTGCTACATCATCGAGGATGCGGGAGACCGTGCCACCCACGTCCACGAGATCCTCGTCCAGCGCTAATCCGAGGCGAGTGAATCCGTTTCCGGTTCGTGCGTCCCTCGCACTCCGAAAAATTCTACGACCGTGGATGGCGCGGGTCGAGTAGCGACACCCGCCGCGTGCGATGCCGGCCCCCCGAGCAGCTACATCGCCGCCTAACTCCGGAAGCATCTGTCGGCTACGATGTGGCAGTCGATGTGGCACTGCACCCGCAACAGGTGCCACATCGGCAACAGGCGACAGGCGCGAAAGTCGGCTCTACAAGCCAAATTCGGGATGCTGCCATCGATCGGCACGGCGCTCTCGCAGCTGTGATGTCGGTTAAGCCGGTGAGCTGCAGCCGGCTGGCGTGGGAGCATGACTGCCATGCATCCTCAAGGCGTGCCACTCCGACTCGTCGCCGTGCTTGGCGACCTAATTGTCACAGTCCCGCTGTTCATAGCATTCGTGGCGCTCCTCGGGGAGCGGATCGACAGTCCGAACGGCAGCGTGTTCTACAACCTGAGCGGCTGGCCGTTCATCGCCTACTTACTCACCGTCGCGGCGTACTACGCCGTCTGTGAACGTCGGTGGGGGATGACCCTCGGCAAGCGCATGGTCGGCCTTCGGGTCGTAGCAAGCGACGGCTCCCGCCTCACGCCCAAGCAAGCGGTAATCCGTAACGTCGTGCGGCTGATCGACTTGCTACCGCTGCTCTACCTCGTCGGCGCGACAAGCATTTGGATCAGCAAAGAGAACCAGCGTCTCGGCGACAAGGCGGCCGGAACCATCGTCGTGAAGTCACGTCCCGAGAGCGAGCCACATCCCGTGATGCCAGACGGCACCTGGACCTCCTCCGCGGGTTCTCAGAGCATCTGATGTCGGGCCGGGCATGGTGCTTGGCTGGTTGCTCCAGCCGCGCGGGGTCCGGCCGACGAAGATCGCAGTGGCCATCGGGGTGGTGGCCGGGGCCGCGCTGGTCATTGTGCAGCCCGATACCGACCCCCCAAATCAGGCCGGACCACTGACTACATTCTTCATCATGGCGGTGCCGACGTTCGTGGTGTCGCTACCCGGAGCGTTAGCAGGCAGATGGTTGCGCTCACGCCGATCCCCGCCATCCGGCGGATCGGTTTGACGCTAGCGGCCTGTACCGGAGCACTGCCGTCGCACCGGAGAGCGTGCTGGATGGAGTTGTGCGGGGTCTACCAGGGTTGAGGTGGACTACGGGCTCGCGGGAGCCGGTCGCAGGCGCAGCAGGAAGTACGCAAGGACAGGCGGAACCAGGCCCACGCCCCCGCCAATCCAATAGCTCGTCTCGTTTCCGCCCGCATCCCAAGCCAAGAGCGCGGAGCCCGAAGCTGCGACGACGGAACACACCAGCGCAAATCGGTAGGCCCCCGGCCCCGGCACAGCCCTTCGGAGGCGGCGAGCCTTCACCGACGCACGGATACCGGGCTTCTCCGACCTCCACGCATTCGTCGCCCACCAGGCTGACTCCGCCATTCCAAAAACGCCGAGCGCCCCCACGGCGGCGTAAAAAGGCAATGTGGGCGGAGGCACCGGGATGCTGGCCACAAATGAATCGAAGATCGCGGAGAGGATGGAAAGCGCCATGCCGCACACAATCGCTGAGATCGCCAGCAAACAAACAGCAGGCATCACGGTGCAGCGGGCGTAGAGGTCCGCGTTGACAGCAGGATCGTATTTCACCAGTAGCCGCTCGTAATCCACCCCATTGTCCGGGCGCCTTGGTGGGGGATCACCGTCGAGTGTCCCTGCCTTCCCGGCCAAGACCCGAATGCTGGCAGCGAGAACTGGTGCGGCAGGCGAGGCAATTAACCGCCGACGCGCGGTGTCGTCGATCCAACACGCCGTATCCTCGGCACCCGCTTTCGGACGTGCGTCGACGTCGTTGTCACTCGTTTCGTTCACCGGCTACAACACGTCCGCCACGCATACGTCCTCGGACCACTCACGGTCGCCAGAACCGATGGGGTGTTGCTCAAGAGCGCGGGCCGGCAGGAGGGCGAGGACAAGCCCCACCCGCTCACGCAGGTCGGACGGCAAATGCCTTTCCTCGGAGCACGTACCCGCCGCTTCATACGAGGTGATTTCGCCGTCTCGGCCGCGATGCGCATTGGCTGCGTAAGTCCACCCGTCGCCGTGCCAGGCGACGTGCGCTCGGTCGTCGGTGACGTGGATCGTCACCGAGATCGCCTCGTGAAAGCGTGCGGGAAGCGATGCGTGGTCTTTGCTCATGCGTCCAACATACCCAGGTCGAAACTAGTCGAGGGGCTACCGACTACCACGCGCCTCGACCTCTCGCACCACCTCTGCAAGCTCATGTTCCCCGTTCGACTCATTAGACGCTCGTCCCCGCTCGTCAACCGCGTAGATCCCTTGCAGGTAGCCCATCGGGACAAGGCGACGGTACTCGCCGAGCAGCGTGCGGTACTCACCGAAGACAAGATACGTCCCGCCCTTGGCAACGCGATTGGCGTGATCCTCGCCGTAGATCTCCGTTACCTCGACTCGCTGGTCACGGTCACCGCGCAACGTGCAGTCCACTGCGAAGCTGGTGGTGCGGAGCGACAAAGCAAAATCATTCTTGCCACGCTTCGATTCGACACTGCTGGAGCGAACGCTGCCGACGAAAACCACCTCGGCGTCAGTGACCTGTTGATCGTAGGTCACCCGCCCGACTCCTGCTCCACCCCACGACGTCCACTGGGGCGCTAGCTGCTTGGGATACATGTCGCAGGATTTCGCCTTGGCTTTGGCCAGAGGCTCCGACTTGCCACATCCGGCTGCCGTTAAGGCCGCGAGGATCACGCATGACCACACTTCGGCACGTCGCATTAACAGGACCCCCAACTTGGATTGCACGCGTCGTACCCTTCGGACGAGCCGACGCATGCAATGGTTTCTGACCACTACCCTGCTCACCCCTCCACCGACCACTTCGGCGATCGGTCCCGTCGTCAACCGTGCGTGGAATGCCGCCCCCCGATGTGGCACTTATGTGGCACTTCGCCATTCCCCGTGTACCGCGCAGTGCCCGATATACTGGTCCGTAGTAGCTCGAAGTTGGCTTGAGCGCGTCGTTCCGGCGGCCTGCAAAGCCTCGTACACCGGTTCGAATCCGGTCGGCGCCTTGATTTCGACGTGCCGACGTAGCCCGGCCTCGCCCGAGGCCGGCTTTACACAATCATGACGTCGGTACCGTGCGCCGCGGTGTCACCTCCCCTGACCGCATTGAGCCGCACCCACTCCGGGCTGCTTGGCATGCGGGAGGAGGCTCGATTTCGTGGGAATGCCCCGCTTCAGGATGCAGCGCCCCAGCTACGCCGTCTGCGCGTCGCTGCTCGCTGTCGTCTGCGCGACCACGGCCACCGCTACGGCTGCCAGGGTCAAGCCGACGATCACGGGCGCGCACGTCAAGAACTCCTCGTTGACCACCAATGACTTCAAGAACCGGAGCTTGGACTACATGGACTTCGGCACGAAGATTGGTGCGCCAGGTACGGTCGGCAGCCAGGGCCAGGTCGGCGACACCGGTCGCCAAGGCTCGCGTGGAACCACGGGCGCCTCAGGTGAGGTCGGCAACGCCGCCGAACGCCAGTTCAGCTTCAGCTATCGCGACGCCGGTTCCCGCTTCTCGACGATCACCAATCCCAACACCACGGCCCCGTGGTATCTGCGCAATTCAATCAGCGGTTTCAAGAGCCCGGAGTTCCTCAACACCAGCGGCCTGATCATGACTGACCTCGCCCAGTCGCAGGAGAGCGGCGGCGTGTTGAACCTGCCGCGCGCCAGCGTCGTCATCGTGACGTCGACGATCTCGCTCCTCCACCGTGGCGACGCACGCTGCGACGACGGCTTCGCGACTGCCACGATGGACTCGGCAGCAGCGGCGTGCGACTCGCCCGTGAAGATCACGCCCGACGAGAGCGATGACGTCAACGTCCATACGCGTGTCGAGTGCTGGACCGAGTACGCCAACGCGGATGGCTCAAGCCCTGCACGAATGGGTGAGGGCGTGTTCGCGAGCGGCTGGACGACCGAACGCCTGGTGAACCTCCCGCTAACTTCAGGGATCTCCCTTTCCAAGGGCAGCTATACGTTCCGCACCGTCTGCCGCATGGCAGATCGCACCACCAAGCAGCAGCACGACGACTGGGAATTCGTCCACGCCAACATGTCCGTCCTCGCGGCGGCACAGACGGGAATTTGAACATGCATCTCCGCCGAGCCGCCACTCCAGCAAATGTCATCGCAACCGTCGCACTCGTGATGTCGTTGGGCGGCACTGCCTTCGCTGCAGCCACCATCACCGGCGCACACGTGAAGGACAGCACGCTGACGGGCATCGACGTCAAGAACCGTTCACTCGGTGCTGCCGACCTCTCCTTCGCCGCCATCAGGAGCCTCAAGGGCACGACGGGCGCGAGCGGCATCAAGGGCGCGACCGGTGCGACGGGACCCAAGGGCGAACCCGGCGCGACCGGTCCGACCGGTGCCAACGGCGCAGCAGCCCAGCTCGTGTCGAGTTTTGCGAGCGAGCGTCCTGGAACGCTCGGATCCGTTGCCGGCCACGATCGCTATGTCAGTCCGAATGGCAGCACGCCCAACTCGCTCGCCCAGGCGTGGTACTCCTACGACCGGACGACCGAGGTCGATGATGGAAACGTTGCCGACGCGATCAATGACCATGTGGCACAGCCACCGCTCAACGGCACGATGCTGGCTGACCAGACAAACCTGCTTTCCTTGACGGATGGCCAGGCCAACGGTGGTCAGCTGAACGTCTCGTTCAATAGCTATGTCACCGGCACCGCGGCGATCACGCTGATCCACAAGGGTGACGTCCACACTCGCGCCGAATGCCAGCTGTTCGGCTCGGACGGATCATCGCTCACGACGATCGGTGAACCAGTCTGGGTCTCGTCCAACCAGGAGCACGAGCTCGTCACCGTCTCGCTCGTCGGTACGAAGTCGTACAACGCATCCGCCACGGCCCCGAAGCAGTACAACGTGATCGTGCGGTGCCGCAATGGCGACAAGACGAATCGCGGCGAGATCGACGATTGGGAGTACGTCCGCGGCAACCTGACGGCCTTCGCAGCCTCGCGCTGAGACGCGTTTGCGACGCCGGGTAGTCTGTGGCACATGGATGCCACGATGACTGAGCCGGTCGAGGCCCGACCGATCGACGCAACTGCCACGTACGACCTGCGCCACCGCGTGCTGCGGCCGGACGCTCCGATGGAGGACGTCCAGTTCGATGGCGACGAGCTCGCCACGACGCACCACATGGGTGCCTTTCGCGGCGATGCGCTGATCGCCATCGCGACCGTGTACCGCGAGGCGCGGCCCGACAGCGACGGCGACGACGAGTGGCGCCTGCGCGGCATGGCGGCGGAGCCCGCAGCCCGGGGAACCGGAGCCGGACGGGCAGCGCTCGATGCGATCGAGGCACACGCGCGTGCCGAGGGCGGCAGGTTGCTGTGGTGCAACGCGCGCACCCCGGCGATCGGCTTCTACGAGCGAGCCGGCTGGATCGTGCTCGGCGAGGAGTTCGAGATCCCGTCGGCTGGACCGCACTACGTCATGGAGAAGCCGCTCAGCTAGCTGGACGTGGACCAGAGTGCGAGGAGCGCCATCACGGTAGGCGACCACAGGCGTTGCTCCGGTTCCGGATCGGACGCAGGCCATGGCTGTGTCTGCGATGACGCGAGTACGGTGCGTGCGATCAATGGCCGCGCCGGATGGGATACTTGATCCGTGACTACTCTTGGCTTGATCGACTCCGTGATGTGCGATCGCTACCGGATCGAGCAACTGCTCGGCACCGGCGGCATGGCCAGCGTCTACCTCGCCCACGACAACATGCTCGACCGTCGGGTCGCCGTGAAGGTCCTGCACAGCCGGTTCGCCGGCGACGAGAAGTTCGTGCATCGTTTCGAACGCGAAGCGACGGCGGTCGCCTCGCTCAACCATCCGAACATCGTGCAGGTGTATGACCGCGGCCAGCATGATGGCCAGTACTTCATCGTCATGGAGCTCATCGATGGGCCCACCTTGAAGGAGGTGGTGGAAGCAGAGGGGCCAATGCCTGAGGACCGCGCCCTCGACCTGATCGAGCACGCCGCGCGTGGGCTGGCCCACGCCCACCAGCATGGCGTGGTGCACCGCGACGTCAAGCCGCACAACATCCTCCTGGACCAAGCAGGACGGGTGAAGGTGGCCGACTTCGGCATCGCCCGCGCCGCAGCCCACGCCGGCCACACGATCACCGAGCTCGGCTCCATCGTGGGAACCGCGCAGTACCTGTCCCCGGAACAGGCACATGGTGAACAGGTCACGCCCGCCAGCGACGTCTACTCGCTCGGCATAGTGCTCTACGAGATGCTGACGGGACAGCTCCCTTTCGACGGCGAGCGCCCGCTCGACATCGCCTTCCAGCACGTCAACGACCAACCGATTCCCCCACGCGCGGTGCGACAGGACATCTCACCTGATGTCGAAGCGATCATCCTGCGGGCGCTGAGCAAGGCTCCGGTCGAGCGATACGCCACGGCAGCCGAGTTCGCGCAGGCGATCTCGCACCACGGACACGACGCTGACACCGCAGCGACGCTGCTGCTGCCGGCGGCCGCGCTGGAGAGGACCATCGCCATCACGCATGCCGCGCAGACTGCCGTGACCCACGGTACGCAGCAGGCCAGGTCAAGGTGGCAACGATTGTCACGGCGCGTACAGCTGGTGGCCATCGCCACCCTGTCCGCGATCGCTGCCTCGGCGATGTTCACCTTGCTTGCTCAGGCCAACGACATCGCCGCGCCCCGGGTCGAGCAACTCACCCAAGCCGAGGCAACCCGGGTCCTGACGGACAGTGGCCTGCGCGTCGGCAAGCTCGAACGACGATTCAGCCAGGAAGCCCCGGGCATCATCCTGGACCAGCGACCGGGGCCGGGGGACGGCATCGAACGAGGCACGGCGGTCGCCCTCGTCGTCAGTCGAGGAGCGCGCAGCACCCAGGCACCGGATGTCAGCGGACGAACGCTGGACGAGGCCCGAGCCGCCGCACGAGCTGCCAAGTTCGAGTTCGTCGTCATCGGCACCAGGCACCATCCCAGCGCGCCCCAGGACACGATCATCGAGCAGGAGCCCGCTGCGAGCACCCAGCTCCCACCCGGCTCCGCCCTGAACGTGGTCATCAGTGCCGGCCCGCCGCCCCAAGCTGAGGAGGACGTGGACGACGATGAAGGCAAGAAGGGGAAGGGCAAGGACAAGCACGAGAAGGACGACTGAGCGGACGTGCTCGCGACGCCGACTCGTGGAGGCGTCGCTCAGCTGACGTCGTCCGGGTGGGAGCCGACTCGCTCCTCGCGGTCGAGCGTGTCGATCGCCGCGAGGTCCTCGGCGTCGAGCTCGAAGCCGAACAGGTCGATGTTCTCGGCGATACGACCCGGGTTCGCGGACTTCGGGATGGCGACTATTCCCAGCTGCAGGTGCCAGCGCAGCGTGACCTGCGCGGCTGACACGCCATGCTTGGCGGCGATCCCGGCCAGCGTCGGGTCATCGAGCACTGCCGCCTGACCGAGCGGGCTCCAGGCTTCCGTGACGATCTCCTGCTGGGCATGGAAGGCGCGCAGCGTTCGCTGGTGCAGGTACGGATGCAGCTCGACCTGGTTAAGCGCCGGCGGCACGTCGCACTCGGCCAGCAGCCGCTCGAGGTGCGGCACCTCGAAGTTCGAGACGCCGATGCTGCGCACGAGGCCCTCCTCCACGAGCTGCTCCATGACGCGCCACGTGTCGAGGTAGCGGTCGTTCTGCGCGGCAGGCCAATGGATCAGGTACAGGTCGACGTAGTCGAGCCCGAGCAGGCCGAGGCTGCGCTCGAAGGCGGGGCGTGTGGTGTCGGCGCCCTGGTCGGTGTTCCAGATCTTGGTGGTGACGAAGAGCTCGTCGCGCGGCACGTCGCTGGCACGGACGGCACGGCCGACGCCCGCCTCGTTGCCGTAGACCATCGCGGTGTCGATGCTGCGGTAGCCGACCTCGATCGCACGCGTGACGGCCTGCTCGGCCTCGTCGTCGGGGATCTGCCACACGCCGTATCCCAGCTGCGGGATCTCGGCGCCACTGGACAACGGGATGTCGGGAATCGCGGTCAGTTCCATGCGGCAGATGCTAGTGGGCAGTGCCCGCACCCGCATAGTCGTAGATGCTCAGTGGCAGCAGCTTCGTCCACTGTCCGAGCGCCACCGTGTCCATGTTCGCAACCGTGTCGCTGGGCTGGTGGTAGTTGGGGTCCGAGTAGGCTCCCTGCTCCGAGACGCCGAGATAGAAGCTCGGCACCTTCGCCTGGTCGTAGGAGAAGTGGTCACCCGAGCCGCTCGGACCGCGCTGTTCCAGCTCGATGCCGGCCTTGCGCCCGATCGCGTGCATCCGGTCGATGTCGGCCTGCGGCGTGTTGGTGCCGGGGTCGAATCCGGGCTGCTCCTTCGACGCGAGCATGTCGGCGTTGAGCATGACCTTGGTGCGTGCGAGCTCGTCGGAACCGGAGTTCACGCGGGCTCGTGAGCCGAGCAGGCCCTGCTCCTCGCCGTCGAACCAGAGCAGTCGTACGTCGTTGGCCATCGGGACCGAACCCAGGACGCGTGCGGCCTCGAGCAAAGTCGCGGCACCGGACGAGTTGTCGTTCGCACCGACACCTTCCGGGACGGTGTCGAGATGGGCACCGGCGATGACGAGCTGACGCTGCGCATCAGGTGCGGTGCCCTTCCGGTCGGCCACCACGTTGTAGAGCGTCGCAGCGCCATGCTTGGCTTCGTGGAGCGCACTGCGGGAGACCGATTCGATGCGGGCATCCCAGCCGTACGATGCCAGCGTTCCGACCATCAGCTCGGCGGCAGCACGGTAGGCGTCGGAGCTGGCAGCGCGCGGGCCGCCGGCGATCAGCTGGTCGATCGTGCCTCGCACGTTCTCCAGCGACGCGGTCTCGACGATGGTGCGCTCCACGCTCGTGAGGATCGGAGCAGGACGTGCGGCGGCGACGGAAGCATGCATGGGCCCAGCTTCCTCGATCCGTCGCATTGGCGCCACGTCAGGGCGAGCACGTGCACACCCTGGGCCATGAGCGCGGCCCAGGGCGACCGATCGGGCCGCGCGGGGCGCGGGGCAGGCGTGCGACGTTCGAGGACAGGAGGAACACATCCCCGGAAGGAACTCCCCCATGGCGTCGATCGGCCACATCAACCACCCCAAGCTCCCCCACGGCGGCGACATGTACGCCGGCACGAAGCTCGACATCGGCGCGCCGAAGTCGCTCGACGAGGCGATCGCCGCCACGACGAAGGCGACGCTCGGCACCGAGTTGCCGGGTGCGGCGCTGCTCAAGTCGGGCGACGCATTCGAGGCGGTCCAGGTCGGTATCGCGACCGGCATGCGCTGTGGAGCAGGACCGAACCTCGCGTTCGAGACGATCGCCTCGATGCCCGGGTTCCAGCCACCGGTCGCCAGTGATCCCAACGTGCTCGCGTTCATCGACGGCGCGGTCGTGCTGCCACCCACGCCGACGAGCTGAGGCTCGGCGGGCGCTACTTCGCGTAGGTGGAACGAAGCGCGCCGAGCAGGTCGACGTTGAGCCGCGAGATCGTCGAAAGCGAGATGCCCTTCGGACAGACGGCCGTGCATTCGCCGATCTGCGAGCAGCCGCCGAAGCCTTCGGCGTCGTGCTGGCCGACCATGTCGAGCACGCGGCTGTCGCGCTCGGGCTGGCCCTGCGGCAGCAGGCCCAAGTGGGTGATCTTGGCGGCTGTGAAGAGCATCGCCGAGCCGTTCGGGCAGGCAGCCACGCAGGCGCCGCAACCGATGCAGGTCGCGGCATCGAAGGCGGCGTCGGCATCGTCCTTGGGCACGGGTACTGCGTGTGCGTCGGGCGCAGTTCCGGTCGGCGCGCTGATGTAGCCGCCGGCCTGGATGATGCGATCGAGGGAGCCACGGTCGACGACCAGGTCCTTGACGACCGGGAAGGAGCCGGAGCGCCACGGCTCGATGTCGATCACGTCGCCGTCGGTGAAGCTGCGCATGTGCAGCTGGCAGGTCGTCGTGACCTCCGGGCCGTGCGCGATGCCGTTGATGACGACGCCGCAGGCACCGCAGATGCCCTCGCGGCAGTCGTGGTCGAAGGCGATCGGATCGTCATCCTCGAGCGTCAGCCGCTCGTTGAGCACGTCGAGCATCTCGAGGAACGACATGTCGGGCGAGACGGCCGGCACGTCGTACTCGACCATCGCCCCGTCGTCCTTCGGGCCCCGCTGGCGCCAGACGCGCAGCTTGAGGTCCATGTCCTTGCTGGTGTCGCCGCTGCCAGTCATTACTTGTAGCTCCGCTGCTTCATCTCGACGTACTCGTATTCGAGCGCTTCCTTGTGAAGGATCGGCTTCCCGTCCTCGCCACCGTAGCCCCAGGCGGCGACATAGGCGAAGTTTTCGTCGTCGCGCATCGCCTCGCCGTCCTCGGTCTGGCTCTCGGCGCGGAAGTGGCCGCCACAGGATTCGCGTCGATCGAGCGCGTCGATGCACATGAGCTCGCCGAGCTCGATGAAGTCGGCGACGCGGCCGGCGCGCTCGAGTGTCTGGTTGAGCTCCTCATTGACGCCGCTGACCTTCACGTCGCGCCAGAACTCCGCCTTGAGCTCGCGGATCTTCGCGATCGCCGTGCGCAGACCCTCGTCGGTGCGCTCCATGCCGCAGTAGTCCCACATGATCTGGCCGAGCTCCTTGTGGAAGGAGTCGACGGTGCGGGAGCCGTTGATCGCGAGGAAGGTCGCAATGCGGTCCTCCACCAGCTGCTTGGCCTCGATCGCAGCGGGATGCGTCTCGTCGACCGGCACGAACGGGCCGTCGGCGAGGTAGTCGTTGATCGTGTTGGGCAGCACGAAGTAGCCGTCCGCCAGGCCCTGCATGAGCGCGCTCGCGCCGAGCCGGTTGGCGCCGTGGTCGGAGAAGTTCGCCTCGCCGGTCACGAACATGCCCGGGATGGTGCTCTGCAGGTCGTAGTCGACCCACAGTCCACCCATCGTGTAATGGACGGCCGGGTAGATGCGCATCGGCGTCTGGTACGGGTTCTCGCCGGTGATCTTCGCGTACATGTCGAAGAGGTTGCCGTACTTGGCTTCCACCGACGCGAGGCCGAGCCGGGCGATGGCGTCAGCGAAGTCGAGGTAGACGCCGAGCCCACCGGGTCCGACGCCGCGGCCCTCGTCGCAGACGTTCTTCGCGGCGCGCGACGCGATGTCACGCGGCACGAGGTTGCCGAACGCCGGGTAGATGCGCTCGAGGTAGTAATCGCGCTCCTCCTCGGGGATGTCGGCGGCGGGGCGTGCGTCGCCCTTCGCCTTCGGCACCCAGATGCGTCCGTCGTTGCGGAGCGATTCGCTCATCAGCGTCAGCTTCGACTGGTAGTCGCCGCTGACCGGGATGCAGGTCGGATGGATCTGCGTGAAGCACGGGTTGGCGAAGAGCGCGCCCTTGCGGTGCGCGCGCCAGTTGGCGGTGACGTTGCAGCCCATCGCATTGGTCGAGAGGAAGAAGACGTTGCCATAGCCGCCGGTGGCGAGCACCACGGCATCGGCGAAGTGCGACTCGATCTCACCGGAGACCATGTCGCGCACGATCACGCCACGCGCCTTGCCGTCGACGATGATCAGCTCGAGCATCTCGTGGCGCGTGTGCATGTCGACCGTGCCTGCGGCGACCTGGCGCTCGAGCGCCTGGTAGGCGCCGATCAGCAGCTGCTGGCCGGTCTGGCCGCGGGCGTAGAAGGTGCGCGAGACCTGCACGCCGCCGAAGGAGCGGTTGTCGAGCAGGCCGCCGTACTCACGTGCGAACGGCACGCCCTGCGCGACGCACTGGTCGATGATCTCGACGCTCGTCTGGGCGAGGCGATAGACGTTGGATTCGCGCGAGCGGAAGTCGCCGCCCTTCACCGTGTCGTAGAAGAGGCGGTAGATCGAGTCGCCGTCGTTGCGATAGTTCTTGGCGGCGTTGATGCCACCCTGCGCGGCGATCGAGTGCGCGCGGCGCGGGCTGTCCTGGTAACAGAAGCTCGTCACCTGGTAGCCGGCCTCACCGAGCGTGGCTGCGGCGGAGGCGCCGGCCAGGCCGGTGCCGACGATGATGATGGAGAGCTTGCGTCGGTTGGCTGGGTTGACGAGCTTCGCCTCGAAGCGGCGTGTGTCCCAGCGGTCCTTGATGTCGCCAGCGGGAGCCTTGGTGTCGCGGATCGGCTCCCCGACGACGTGATACGAGTCAGCGGTCATCAGCTGATCCCTCCGAACAGGATGAGCGTGGGTGGCAGGAGGAATCCGACGGTGATGACGACGGCGATGGTGATCGCACCCGTGTTGAGCTGTCGACGACGTCGCGGGCTGGTGTTGGCGCCGAGCGATGCCGCTGCAGCCCAGAGGCCGTGGCGCAGGTGCAGGCCGATCGCGACCATGGCGATGACGTAGCTGAGCCAGACCCACCAGATCTCGAAGCCGTTGACGACCCGGTCGTACGGGCTCGACGAGGCGCCGCCCGGATGGATCTGGTTGCCGGTGAAGTGCAGGAGGTGGTAGATCACGAACAGCGTGATGACGATGCCGCCGTAGCGCATCGTGAACGACGCGTACGAGCGCTGCACGCCCCGCTGCCCCTTGGACGTGTGGTAGCGCGTGCCACCCTTCCGGGCGGACGCGACATGTGCACGCTTCCAGAGCGTGATCGCGCTGTAGACGTGCAGCACGACGCTCAGCAGGAGGCCGATGCGCAGCGCCCAGAGCAGCACCTTGTGGGGCAGCATCGGCTCGCCGAGCGTGCGGAGGTGGTGTGCGTAGTCGTTGAACTCCTCGCGGCCCGCGAAGACCCAGAGGTTGCCGGCCATGTGCGCGAGCAGGAACCCGATCATCACCAGACCGGTGATCGCCATGATGGCCTTGAGGACGACGGTCGAACGCACGGTGGCGCGGTGCTTGGTGAGCGTGCTGGCTGGCATCTGTCCTCAATGGGGATCGCGGCGGCCTCGAGGGCCGAACGACACGATTCTGCCACATCGGTTGACGATCACGAGCGTCCACATGGAAACACGGGAGACCAGCCTTTTCGCGTCAGGCCACCCTTACGCTGAGCGCCGCTCGAGCATCCGCCAGAGCAGTCCGAATCCGAGCACGGTCCAGGCCGCCATCACGATGCTCGGCAGGAGGAGCGAATCGACGCTGGCACGGTCGGCGGCGGCAGCCAGGAGCTGGGCACCGGCGCCCGTCGGGAGCAGCTCCGCGGCGATGCGCGACGGCTGCTCCTCCCCCAGGACGAGGAAGACCGGAAGCAGGAGCGGGATCAGCACCACGCCCGACCAGGTATTGACGCGGCCGGAGTCGCCGAGCGCGAGGCCGAAGACGAGCCCGAAGCCCGAGAGGGCGAGCGAGATGACGAGGGAGACGGCGATGAACGCCCCCGTCGATGCGACGTCGAAGTCAGCGCTCGCCATGGTGATCCCGATCGCCACGGCACAGTAGGTGAGTCCGACGCCAAGCTTCGCGATGACGATCTCGAGCGTGGTGGCGACCATCTGGAGGCTGTCGAGCGTGCCGAGCATGACCTCCTCCACGAGGAGCACCGGCACAACGAGGAAGCCGATGAATCCGGCGAGCATCACGATGGAGAAGATGCCGAGCGCCGTGGGGAGGCCGAGCCGTTCGAAGGCGTCCTGCGCCTGCTGCTCGAGCGTCTCGCGCTCGATCGCGATCCGCGGCGGGGCGTCGGGGTCGACGAGCGCGACTCGCTCCGTGATCGATGCGAGCAGGTCCGCGCCGTAGGTGGCATCGCCGTGGACGGAGAGTCGCGCGGCGCCATCGGTCGCAGCGAGGCCGACGCTCGACGGGTCTTCGCGCACCTCGCGCCGGACCGCAGTGGCATCACGCACCTCGTCGACGTTGAGGTCGACCGCGCCCTTCGCCGCCGCGCGCACGTCGCGCAGCACGTCGGCCGGCACGTCGCCGGTGTGTACGAGCCATGCCTCAGGCCGCTCATCCGCATCGGGGATGGCCACCGTGTAGTAGATGGCGAGCGCCACCGGGAGGAGGATCGCGACGAGGATGCGCCCGTCGCGAATGGCATCACGCAGGTCGCGCAGGTAGAGCGTGCGAAGGCGACGCCAGCTCATGACGCCTCTGCGACCTGCGAGGCCGCCTCGTCGAGGGGGCGACCGACGAGATCGACGAAGACGTCGGCGAGCGTGGGCTCGGTGGTGTGGGCCGTTCGGACGCGTCCGGCCGCGGCGAGCTCGTCGAAGCGCAGTCGGTCAGCGACGTCGTCGATCCGCAGTTCGAGCTGCGCACCGTCGTCGAGCGTCACCGCCATCCCCACCCCTGTCCGCTCCACGTGCGCGAGGCGCAGCGCCCTCGGCGAGTCGACCGCGACGAGACGACCGGACGACATGAAGGCGACGCGGTCACACAGCTCGTCCGCCTCCGCCATGTCGTGGGTGGTGAGGAACACCGTGGTGCCGCCGTCGAGCAGGTTGCGCACGATGCCGCGCAGCGTGCGCGACGATGCCGGGTCCAGGCCGCGTGTGGGCTCGTCCAGGAAGATGACCTCAGGCTCGTTGACCAACGCCCGCGCGATGACGAGTCGCTGGCGCATGCCGGTCGAGTAGTCGCGCACGGGGGTCGCGCGTTCCGGTTCGAGCCCGACCAGCTGGAGCAGCCCATCCACCCGGTCGAGGTCGGCGCCGTAAAGCGCGCCCCAGAACTGGAGCGTCGCTCGGGCCGACAACCTTGGGTGCAGGTTCTGCTGGTCGGAGACGAGGCTGATGCGCGGGCGGATCTCGTGTCGCGCCTCGAGGATGTCGTGGCCGAGCACCGTGGCGTTGCCCGAAGTGGGGCGCGTGCGGCAGGTGAGCATGCGGATCGTCGTGGTCTTGCCCGCACCGTTGTGGCCGAGCAGCCCGAAGCACTCGCCGCGCGCGATGTCGAGCTCGATGCCGTCGACGGCGCGTACCTCGTCGTAGTGCTTGTGGAGGCCGGATGCTGCGATCACCGTGTCGGTCATGGCCTGACAGGTACCCCGCTGCTCGGTGGCGGGAACGTCCGCTACGATGCCGCCATGACGACCGCTGGCGATCCCCACCTCTTCAGTCCACTACAGCTTCGCGGCGCGACGCTCCGCAATCGGATCGCGGTCTCGCCGATGTGCCAGTACTCCGCGATCGACGGGTTCGCGACCGAGTGGCACCTCGTGCACCTGGGCGCGCGCGCCCTCGGGGGTGCCGGCCTCATCGTCGTCGAGGCGACGGCCGTCGTGCCGGAGGGGCGCATCTCCCCCGCCGACCTTGGTATCTGGAGCGACGAGCACGTCGAGCCGCTCGCGCGGATCGCCGACTTCCTGCACACGCATGGCGCGGTCGCGGGCATCCAGCTGGCGCATGCTGGCCGCAAGGCATCGACGGCGGCGCCGTGGGATGGCGGTGCGCCGATCAGTCCCGACGTGGACGAGGGATGGCCGGTGGTCGGCCCTTCGGCCGTGGCCTACGACGACGCCCACCAGGTGCCGCACGAGCTGACGATCTCGGAGATCGAGGAGCTGGTCGAGCACTTCGTCGATGCGGCGCGCCGCGCGGTCGATGCGGGCTTCGACGTGCTCGAGGTCCATGGCGCCCACGGCTACCTGCTCAGCACCTTCCACTCGCCGCTGTCGAACCTGCGCACCGACGCCTACGGCGGCGACTTCGAGGGCCGCACGAAGCTGACGCTCGACATCGTGCGAGCGATTCGGGCGGCGGTGCCGGAGACGACGGCGCTGCTGCTGCGGATCACCTCCAGCGACTGGGTGGAGGGCGGCTGGACGATCGAGGAGACGGTCGAGCTGGCTCGCGCCGCCGCGGCGCTCGGCGTCGACCTCGTCGACTGCAGCTCCGGCGGCGTCAGCCCCGACCAGCAGATCGCGACCGGCGCCGGCTACCAGGTGCCGTTCGCGCAGGCGGTCCGTGAGGCCGGCGTGCGCAGCGGCGCCGTCGGCCTGATCGAGGACGCCGAGCACGCCGACCGGATCATCCGGTCGGGCGACGCGGACCTCGTGCTGCTGGCACGACCCTTCCTGCGCGACCCGCACTGGGCGATCAACGCCGCGCTCGAGCTCGGGCAGCCCGCGCCCGTGCCGCCCCAGTACCAGCGCGCCTTCTCGCGCAGCGTGGTCGCGGCCGGGCGCTGACCCGTCGCTCGCGCAGCGGGTCAGTCGCGCAGGATCACGTCGAGGTGGTTGTCGCGCTCGTGCTCGACCTCCATGCCGTCGGCCTCGAGGAACTTGACGACGTCGCGCAGGGAGTGGCGATGGCGATCAGGTGACGAGGCCAGCACGCGGGCGATGCGCCCCTTGGTCGCCTTGTTGAAGTGGGAGACGACCGAGCGACCGCCGTCGGCACGCTCGTTGAGCACGCGCACGGTGACGGCGCCGCGCGCCGGTGCCAGCGACTGGTAGGCGCCCGAGCGCAGGTCGACGACGAGCTCACGCGCGGCCACCTGCTCCAGCAACGGCACGAGTCGGGGCTTCCAGACCGGCGCGAGCCCACCGATCCGTGGCAGCTTGGTTCCGCCGGAGAGTCGATACGCCGGGATCGGGTCAGTGGCGCGCACGAGGCCGAACAGCGCCGAGCTGATCGCGATGCGTCGCCGTGCGCGCTCACCCTCGTCGCCTTCGAGGCTGCCGATGTCGAGCGAGTCGTAGAGGACCCCGGTGTAGCGCTCGATGGCGGGCATCGTCGGTGCGTCGAGCAGCTGGACGTTGCGCTCGAGCTCATCGGCCTGCGTCGGGCCCAGCCCCAGCGCCTTGCTCGCGGCCTTGGGCCGCGCGGCCAGCTGGACCAGCGCCTTGGTCACGCGCGCACGAGGCGCGGAGAGCTCCTGCCAGCCCAATGCATCGAGGTCGAGTGGCGCACCAGCGCCGCCGTCGGCCTTGGTCTCGGAGGGGGGAAGCAGGATCAGCATCCCTCCATCGTGACGGATCCTGCCGACACGCGTCGCACGCGCTGCGACGTTGCGTGCCGCGTGCTAGCCGGCGAGGCCGGGGAACTCGAGCACGTCGGCTGCGGCGTGCAGCTTCTGGCCGGCACCTTCGAACTGCGCTGATGCGCGCATGCCGACATCGAGGACGAGGGAGTGCCCGGCAGTGGAACCGTCGCGTCCGCCGATGCCGCTCGCGAGGATCTGCGGGCCCCTGCGGAGCTGGCCGATCGCGGCGTCGATCTCCCTGAGCGCAGCAGTACCCCCATCGAGGGCCGCGATGCCTGTCCGGTAGCTGTCCAACGACTTGACGGTGTTCATCGCCATCTTCGCCGAGAGCTCCTGCTGGAACTCGAGCCGCATGTTCGGGTTGCCGCCGGCTGCGTGCTTGGCTGCGCCCTGGGCGCGCCCAGCGAGGCTCCGAACGATGCCGATGAGATGGTTGCCCGCTTCGGGCGTGACGCTGCCGATCAAGATGTTCTCCCCGTCGTGCGCAGCCACCCCCGTGACGCGCTCCTCTCCTGGGTATCGGGTTCTAGCCGACGAACGTTCCCCAGAGCAGGAAGCCGTTGAGGAAGACGATGAGCGCCACGACGATCGTGGCAGCGATGGTCGTGACGCGGTGGTTGACGAGCGAGCCCATCAGCGTGCGGTCGCAGCAGAACCAGAGCAGTGGGATGAGCGCGAACGGAATGCCGAAGCTGAGCACGACCTGGCTCAGCACGAGCGCGGTCGATGGGTTGACGCCCATCGCGATCACGACGAAGGCGGGCGCCATGGTGATGGCTCGACGCGTGAAGAGCGGGATCTGCCGCTGCAGGTAGCCTTGCATCACGACCTGCCCGGCCAGCGTGCCGACGCTGCTGGAGCTGATGCCGCTCGCGAGCAGGGCGACGCCGAAGACGATGTCGGCGTTGTTGCCCAGAACGTTGCCGAGCTCACGGAAGGCGACGTCGATGTCCCCGACGTTGGTCAGCCCCTGGCCGTGGAAGGCGGCGGCTGCCATCACGAGCATGCTCATGTTGATCACGCCGGCGATCGACATGGCGATGATCACGTCAATGAACTCGAAGCGGAAGATCCGTCGCCGCGCCTCCTCGTCGGCGCCGACGACGCGATTCTGGGTCAGCGCCGAGTGCAGGTAGATGACGTGCGGCATGACCGTCGCGCCGAGGATGCCGACGGCCAGCAGCACGCTGTCGGTCCCGGCAAAGCCCGGGGTGACGAGCCCGTGCAACACGTCGGTCGCGTCCGGGTCGGCGAGGAAGACCTGGAAGGCGAAGCCGGCGACGATGAGTCCGACCATGCCGGCGATGGCGGCCTCGAGGTGGCGGAAGCCGCGCGCCTGCAGGCTGAGGATGCCGAAGGAGACGACGCCGGTGATGCAGGCAGCCCAGATCATCGGGATGTCGAAGAGGAGGTTCAGCGCCAGCGATGCGCCGATGAACTCGGCGAGGTCGGTGGCCATCGCGATGAACTCCGCCTGCAGCCACATGCCGATGCGCGTGGGCGTGTTGAACCGCTCGCGTGACACCTCCGCCAGGTTGCGGCCGGTGGCGATGCCGAGCTTGGCGCTCATCGACTGGATGATCATGGCCATCAAGTTCGAGGCGAGGATCACCCACAGCAGCAGGTAGCCATACTCGGAGCCCGCGGCGATGTTCGTCGCGAAGTTGCCGGGGTCGACGTAGGCGACCGCCGCGATGAAGGCGGGACCCAGGAACGGCCAGATGCCGCGGACGCCCTTCCCGTGCCCATCGAGCGACCGCTGGGCGGCCTCGAGCACGCGCAGCTCACCGGGAAGCGCATCGCCCGCGTCCGGAGCGCGGCGATGCGGGCGACGCTCGGAGCTGGGGTCGACGGGATTCGGCATGCATCACTTCCGGTTCAGGCACGGCTGATGCTAATGGATGGCGAGATACACCGTCGGTGAGCGGGGGACACCGATGTCACCGTCCGCCACTGACAGGAGTTCCCTCGCGATGGGACGACTCGATATCCCGATTCGACGCACCACCTACGAGGTCGCCTTCAAGGAATCGGTCGCCGCGCTGCGCGACGCGGGGCTCCCCTTCGCATGCATGGGGTCGCTCGCACTCTGGGCGCTGGGTGGACCGACGCCGAACCTGCAGCAGGACCTCGACTTCGCGATCTGCGAGGAGGACGTCGAGACCGCGAAGAGCGCGCTGCGGGATGCTGGCTTCGCGATCCAGCAACCTCCGGAGGATTGGCTCTTCAAGGCGTGGAGCGGCGAAGTCGAGGGCCCCGATTCGGCGCTGGTCGACCTGATCCATCGGCCCGCCGGCCTGCGGATCACGCCGGACCTGCTGACGCGCTGCGAGCGACGCGGCCTGCTCGCGCTCGACGTTGGCGTGCTCTCTGCGACTGACCTGCTCGTCACGAAGCTCCACGCGATCACGGAGCAGAACGCCGACTACGGCTCGACGCTGCAGTTCGCACGCTCGCTCCGCGAACGGATCGACTGGACGGCGCTGGCGCAGCGCGCGAGTACGACGCCCTTCGGCATGAGCTTCCTCGTGCTCGTCGAACTGCTCGGCATCGCGCCGGACCGGACGCTCAGCACGCAGCTGCAGAGCGACGTGCGGCTGCGCGACCTGCTCGCGGGCACGCCGGGGCTGCAGGACGAGTTCGGGCCCTCCCCTTCCCAGCTCGAGCACCTGGCGCAGGCGATCGCCGAGGATGAGCGCAGCTCGACGCTCGACATCCACGTCGGCACCACGCGCGGGCGCATCACGCTGCATGGCGAGGCGACCAACGAGCACCACCGCGCCGAGGTCGAGGACGTCGTTCGGTCGTTGGCGCCCGGGCTCGACGTCGACAACCGCATCCGGGTCCGCGACTTCAGTGCGACGAGCACGACCGCGGAGCAGATCTCGTGATCCGCATCGCAGCGATCGGCGACGTCCATGTCGGACTCGATGACGCGGGATCGATCGCACCCGCCCTCGTCGACCTCCACGACCACGCCGATGTCCTGCTGATCGCCGGCGACCTGACACGGCACGGCGATCCGGCCGAGGCGGAGGTGCTCGCGCGCGAGCTGGCGGACGTGCAGGTACCGGTGCTCGTGGTGCTGGGCAACCACGACCACCACCTCGACCGGTCAGCTGACATCGTCCGCGTGCTGACGGAGGCAGGACTGCAGGTGCTCGAGGGCGACTTCGTCAGGCTCGAGCTCGCCGGGAGCACGCTGGGCGTGGTCGGTGCCAAGGGGTTCGGCGGCGGCTTCGAAGGCGCATGCGGCAGCGAGTTCGGTGAGCCCGAGATGAAGTCCTTCATCCGGCACACGCGCGGGATCGCCGACGAGCTACGTGAGCTCGTGGTGGCCGCCGATGCCGACCACGTCGTGGCGCTGCTGCACTATGCGCCGACGGCGGAGACGTGTGCCGGCGAGCGGCGGGAGATCTTCCCGTTCCTCGGCAGCTACCTGCTCGGTGAGGCGATCGACGCGGGTCGCGTCGAGCTTGCGCTCCACGGACATGCGCATCACGGCACGGAGCGTGGCACGACGACCGGGGGCACTCCCGTCCGCAACGTCGCGCGACCACTGGTCGGCGTCGCGTACCGGCGCTACGAGCTGGGGGCTTCGCGCCACGCTCCCGCGAACGACGGGCTTCGCGGCCTCGCGCCTGTTCCGGCGGCGACGTGACCTGACCTGCCTCGACCGCTCAGCGCGGCGCGACCTCGTCGATGGCGGCCAGCAGCTCATCGAAGTCGACCGGCTTCTCCACGAAGGCATCGCAGCCGATCGTCTTCGCGGCCGAACGCGCATCGAGGTGCACGCTCGCGCTCACGACGACGACGGCGATGCCATCGAGGTCGGCCTCGGCCTTGACCAGGCTGGCGACGTCGAACCCCGACAGCTCGCCCGGCATGCGAAGGTCCAGCAGGACGACATCGGGGCGCGTGGCGACGATGGCATCAAGTCCACTGCGCCCGTCGCCCTGCTCCTCCACGCGGAATCCTCGCCGCTCCAGCACGCGACGCAGCATGCGTCGCGCTGCCGCGTCGTCGTCGATGATGAGCACGTGTCGTGTCTCGGCGTCGGTCATGCGTCCACCTGCGTTCGCGGCAATGTCATCGTGACGGTCGTTCCGGCGCCATCGACGGACTCGATGGCGACGTCGCCGCCATGGAGCTGCGCGAGCATGCGTGTGATGGCAAGCCCCAGGCCGGCGCCTTCCGCGCGGCGCGGCGTGCGCGCCAGCGCTGCATGCGACTGGAAGAAGGATTCGAAGATGCGCTCCAGGTCAGCCGCCGGAATGCCCATGCCGGTGTCGCGGACGGCGATGCGCACCTGCGATGCATCACCATCGACGTCGAGGTCGATCGAGCCGTTTTCGGTGAACTTCGCCGCGTTGCCCACGACGTTGAGCAGCATCTGGCGCACGCGCATGTGGTCGCAGTCAAGGTGCCCGTCGAACCCGTCGGGAATGCTGACACGCAGCTCGACCCCGGGCGCGAGGTGCGGCACCATCGCGGCACGCGCCTCCTCCACGATGTCGGCAACCTGCTCGGGCGTCGTCATCAGCTCGACGCGCCCCGCCTCGATCCGCTGCAGGTCGAGCAGGTCACTGATCAGCGCCAGCAGGTGCTCACTCGAGCCGTGGATGATGCCGAGGTCCTCCAGCTGCTCGGCGTCGAGGCGGTCCGGCTCGTCGAGCAGCAGCCGCGTGTAGCCGATGATCGTGTTGAGCGGGCTGCGCAGCTCGTGGCTCATGTTCGCGAGGAACGCCGACTTGTGTCGGCTGGCTTCTGCCAGCTCGTCCGCCGTACGGCTCAGCTGCTCATAGAGCGAGACGTTGTCGATCGCGATGGCGGCCTGCGAGGCGAGCGTCTGGACGACCTGCTCGTCCTGGAGCGAGAAGGTGTCGGCGCCGCGCTTCTCGGTCAGGTAGATGCGCCCAGCCACGGTTCCGCGGGTGATGATCGGCACGCCGAGGAAGGAGCGCATCGGCGGATGGTGCTCGGGGAACCCGACGGAGCGCGGGTCATCCGACAGGTCGCGAAGTCGCAGCGGTGTCGCATCCGTGATGAGCGCACCGAGGATGCCGCGGCCGGTCGGTAGGTTGCCGATCTTCGCCTGCGTCTCCGCGTCGATGCCCACCGTCAGGAACTCCGACAGCGCGGTGCCGGACTCATCGAGCACGCCGAGTGCGCCGTAGCGCGCGCCCACCAGCTCCGTCGCGAGCTCGGCGATGCGCTGCAGCACGCCCGCGAGCGAGACCTCCCCGGTCAGCACCTTGCCGGCATCGACGAGTGCGCGTTGGTGCTGCTCGCTGAGCGCCATCGCGCTGTGGCCGAGCGCGAGGTCGAGCCCGACGGCCCCCTGTCGCGCAACGAGCTGGGCGATGGGCATGGCGTGCTCGGCCGTCGGTGCGTCGAGCCACAAGGTCCCAAGCGGTCGACCATCGTTGACGTCTGGATCGACGACGGGAAGTTGCATCCATGCGCCGTCGCCGACGACGGCGTCCGGCAGCTCGCCTCCGCGTGCACCAGCGAGCGCACCAAGCCCCTCGACGCCTGCGCGCGACGCACCGGTGACATCTGCCGCGGTCGTTGCCAACAGCTCCAGGCACGCATGCGTGGTCGTGCAGCGCGCGAGGGCGATACCCGCATGCGCGAGCCGTTCAGCGAGATCCAACATGGGGGCATGATCCTTGATCCGCTCCCGTCACGCCGTGTCTCTGCGGTTTTCCCGCATGCGACTGCGCCGAGCAGCGGACGACACGCGCGCTGCGGTGGGCGATGGTGCGAGTCAGGAGGCACCACCATGTCCACGAGCACGTCGACACACAGCACCGGAACATCCTCGTTCGTACGCCGTCGAATCGTGGTGGTCGGGGGCGGGATCGCTGGCGCCGAGGCAGCGCTCACGCTGGCGCTGGGACTGCGCGACGTCGACGTCCTGCTGATCGGAGCATGGCCGTCGATCCGACTGCTTCCCGACCTCGTCTACGCACCCTTCGGCGTCTCACCACGACGCATCGACATCCCGCTCACCGACCTCGAGCCGCATGGCGTCCGCAGCGTCGTGGCCGACGTCGAGCGCATCGACGTGGCGCGACGCCAGGTGATCACGCCCGCGGGCCCGATCCCCTTCGACGTGTTGGTCGCTGCACCCGGTGCGGCCGCGAGGGCCGGCACCAGCTTCGGATTCCGGACCCTGGACGACGCGATGCGCATCCGCGCATCGCTCGTGGCGCTGGCCGAATCTGCTGGCGCGAGAGTGCCACGCACGATCACGATCCAGGCTGCAGGCGACGACGCATGGAGCGCGCCCGCGTGCGAGCTGGCGATCCTCATCGGTACCTGGGCACGGTCGTGCCGCATCGCCGACCACGTGGACACGATGCTCGTCACTGCCGACAGCGAGCCGTTCTCGTGGTTCGGCCCCGAGGCCTCCGACATCGTCGGCGCAGCGCTCCGGCGTGCGCGCGTCCAGCTGGCGACCGGCGTGCCGGAGCCCGTCTTCGACCAGCTCGCAGGCGATCTCACGATCGATGTCGGAGGGTTGGAGGCACGGCCGATTCCCGGCTTGCCCGGCCGCGACATGCGCGGTTGGTACGGCGTCGATGACCGGTGCGCGGTCGCCGACGACATCTACGTGATAGGTGACGCGACGCACTGGCCGATCCGAGCAGGCTTCGCGACGGCGTGGCAGGCACGGCGGGTGCTGCGTGCATTGGGCGGGGATCCCGCCTCCCTCGGCTCGCAGGTCGGGGGTATCCCGACCGCGGCGATCGAGTACCAGATGGACCTCGCCGACAGCGTGCTCCAGGTCCGGATGGAGAACGCCGACGGGCTGGCGCATCCATTCCTCGGCCATGACACCGACGCGACGGTCGTACCGGGCGGTCGACCGGACAAGCTGGCTGGACTGCTCCTGCACGACCGTGTGCTGCGTTGGCGACCGGACCTCTTCGACGCGCCGCTCGCCTTCCGCGATTCGCTGCTTCGCCACGCCCGAAGCGAACAGCTGCGGTAGCCTCAGCCCATGAACGATCGCACCGAACCGCTTCGCATCGTCATCGTCGACGACCACGCCGTCCTTCGCTCGGCGCTCGCGCGCCTGCTGCGCGACCAGGAAGCGATCGAGCTGGTCGGCGAGGCAGGCGACGTGCGCGGCGCGCTCGAGACCGTCGAGGTCAAGCGTCCCGACCTGGTGCTGCTCGACATCGACCTGGGCAGCGACAATGCCCTCGACATCCTGCCGCAGATGCTCTCGCACGCGCACAAGCCTCGCGTGCTCATCCTCAGCATGCACGACGATCCCGAGCACGTGCAGGCGGCCTTCGCCGCCGGTGCGCAGGGGTACCTGCTCAAGGAGGCCGGCGAGGAGGACCTGCTCGACGCGATCCGCACCCTGGCGCGGGGCGAGCGCTACGTCCATCCGTCGCTCGGCGCCAAGCTCGCGCAGGCGGCGCTCGGGCTGCCGACCGATCCACTGACCGATCGCGAGCGCGACACCGTCCGCCTGCTCGCGCTCGGCCACACCAACCAGGAAGTCGCCGACCTGCTCTTCCTGAGCGTCCGGACCGTCGAGACGCATCGCGCACACGCCATCGCGAAGCTCCGCCTCGCGACCCGCGCCGACCTCGTCGCCTGGGCCCTCGATGCGGGCCTCATCGGCCAGTCGAATCGGTGATCACGTGACCGCGAAGCTCAACACGGCACTTGACCTGCTCGCGCACGACCTGCGCAACGACGCGGGCATCGTCGTCGCCGCGGGCCAGCTCCTGGACGTCGAGGACGTCGAGCTCGCGGCGATCGGGGCGGACGTCCTGTCCGCCGGGCGATCGTTGACGCGGTCGATCGACCTGCTCGTCGAGCTCGGGCGCTGCGAGGGCGGCAAGGTGATGGGACACGACGACGTGTCACTCCCCGACCTGCTCGTCGCGGTCAACCGTCGCGTGCGGCGGTGTGCGCCGCACATCGACGTCACCTTGACTGCAGGGGAATCGGACGGGACCCCACCGCGCGTCAACACCGTCTACGCCATCGCGGAGCGCGTGCTCGCCGAGCTCGCGATGCACGCGGCCGGCCCGCACGACCACGTCGACCTGAGCTGGCGTCGCACGAACGGGGACATCGTGCTCGACATCCACGGCGAGGCGAGGCCGGACGGCACGGCGCCCTCCGGCGCCCGCGAGGCCCGCATGCTGCTGGTCACGACACTCGCACCCTACGCCGACATCCTGCTCGTCAATGAGACCACCGTGTCACTCCGCCTCGCCGACGACTGACTCAGCGCCCGACGACGTCCACGACGCTGGGCGAGCCATCCTCGTCGAGTGACAGCACCGCCGTGCCGCCGTCGCGAAGCTCGGTCTCGAGCTGCTTCGATCGCTCGGCGCTGCCGTAGAAGGTGGAGATCGGCGAGGTATCCAGGTCGCCGTCGTCGTCACGGTCCAACCGGATCCAGGCGTCGACGTCATCGAGCTGGTCGGCATCCTCGGTGATGCGAATCACGCGCCACTGGTCGCCTGCGGCATCGGGCTTCCGGAGCAGGACGAACACCGGACCGGAACCGTCCGGTACGTGCAGGTCCTCGAAGTCGTAGCGCAGGTCGTTGTACGCGCCGCGTGCGAGGTCGATCGGATCGACCGGCTGCACCGCGACCCGCACGCGCGTCCCGTTGGCGATCCGCTCGCCCTGGAACACCATCGCGCCCACGAGCACGACGACCTGGAGGAGGATGACGGCGATGAGGATCCGGCGACGTCGTGTTGGACCACTCATGCGCCGTGCTCCTTCCAGATCCGCCGTGAGCGACCGACCAGCCACGCGCTGCCGAGCAGGAGCAGGCCCGCCCCGACGAAGCCGAGGCCGCCGTACTGGAGCTCGATCATGACATCGATGTAGCGCGCCGCGATGAGCGCGAGGATCCACGTGACACCCCAGGCGTACTCGCTCCGGCGATCCTCGATGAGGCCGAGCGCGCAGAGCCCGAGGCCGCCCAGCACGAGCAGCAGGTTGGCGAGCACCCCCGCGATCGTCGGGGACTGGACGAGCACGCCGACGGCGATCAGCACGGCCGCGATGGCGAGCACCGCGCCGGTCACGCGTCGGGAGCGCATGTCACCGAGGAGGACGACGAGGACGCTGGCGACGAGCGCCGCCACGAGGACCACCACCAGGAGGCCGGTCGCGCCGGCGAAGTTCGTGTCGTCGGCGTCGAAGCGCCAGGCATAGGAGATGGGAAGCAGCACGCCGAGCAGCCCCACGAGCGCGACGGACCTGAACGGACCACCGATGACATCGAGGCTGCGCGCCAGTCCGAGCTCCTGCGGCGAGCTTGGCTCGCGCCGCGCACGGTGCGCGGCTCCGTCGAGCACCCAGCCGGCGCCGAGCGCCGTGATCGCGAGGAGCAACGCCGCACCGCAGAGCACGACGGCAGCCTCCTCGTCGCTCGTGTCACCGATCGCCAGGACGAACTCATGCATCGCCCATGCCAGCCACGCGGCAGCTGCGATCCAGCCCACGAGCCGACGCTCGGCAAGGACGGCCACCGCCGTCGCGGCAATCGCCACGTAGAGGAATCCGAGCGGGTCGTGCGACTGGACGTTGAAGACCTGGCCCAGCAGGAAGACGCCGCCGGCGAAGACGAGCGTGCCGACGGTGTAGCCGGCGGTGCCCATCCACCGCGGCGCGCCGCGCTGGTCGGCGACCAGCGCCAGCCCATAGGCGACCAGCATGGTGACCACGATCGTCACGAGCTTGGTGACGTCGCCGATCGAATCCCAGTTCGCCGCGACCGTCAGCAGCACGCCGAGACCGACGAGCAACCCGCCGATCGAACCGAGCATGCCCGAGACGCGCGCGCCAACGGCAGGAGCTCCGGCGCGTTCGAATGCCACGATCCGCGACGCCTGCTCCGGCGTGACGATGCCCGCCTGCTCCCAGGCGGCTGCGCGTACCTCGATGTCAGCATCCGACGACACGCTCCGCTCCTACCCGCGGCTCCGCCATCCAACGCGCTGCGTCGTCGTACCTTCCTACATGCTGGAGCGTCGCACTGTAGCCTGTATGGATGGATTCTTCCCGTACCTCCGAGATGCCGCACGTCGACCTCAACGAGCGCTACTGGGACGACTACGCCCACAGCTACCACCTGGGCCACTCGAACCAGCTGCCCACCGACGTGCCGACCTGGTCGGTCTGGGGCACGCCCGAAGCCGAGGTCGGCGCACTCGGTGACTTCGTCGGTCGCGACGTGGTCGAGCTCGGCTGCGGTGGCGCACAGTTCTCCATCGCCCTGGCCCGCGCCGGTGCACGCTGCACCGCGATCGACATCTCCTCCGAGCAGATCGCGCTCGGACAGCGGCTGCTCGACGAGGCCGAGGCCGCCGACGGCGCCCGCCCCGACGTGACACTCGTGGTCGGCGACGTGGAGACCAGCTCCCTCCCCGATGCATCGTTCGACATCGCCTTCAGCGACTACGGCGCCTCGATGTTCGCGGATCCGCTCCGCTGGGTCCCGGAGGCCGTGCGCATGTTGCGCCCCGGCGGGCGCCTCGTCTTCAGCTCCACCACCCCGCTGCTCGAGACGTGCCTGCCCAAGGGCGAAGGCGTCGTCTCGGACCGGATGGTGCGCGACTACCACGGCATGCATCGCCTCGACGACTCGCGCGCCGTGTACTTCAACCTTCCCTACGGCGCGTGGATCCGACTGTTCCGCTCGTGCGGCCTGGACATCGTCGACATGATCGAGACACGGCCTGCGGACTCGATCGTCGAGACTGACTATCGAACCCCGAACCAGGTTGCGTGGGCGAAGCGCTGGCCGGCCGAGATGATCTGGATCCTCGAAAAGCCTGCTGGCTGATCAAGCAGTTCGCCACTCGTGGCTTTTTGCGAGCGCGACCGTATCCCCATCCGCTAGATTAGCGAGCGGAAGGCGCAGCTCGGGACCACGACTTTTCGTGGTTCCCCGACGATGCCCAAGGAGGAGGCGGATCATGGATGACCTACAGCGTGCACGAATCGTCGCCAGCAAGGCACGCTTCCGCGCCATGAACGAGCGCATCCGCTCGCAGGTGGACGGGTTCGACGGGGCCGTCGACACGTACTCGCTCATGTGCGAGTGCGCACTGGTGAACTGCCAGGACATGCTCGAGCTCTCCCGCGGCGACTACGACCGCGTCCGATCCGTCATATCCTGGTTCGTCGTGCTGCCCGACCACATGATCCCTCCGGCTGAGAAAGTCGTCGAGCAGAACGAACGTTTCTGGATCATCGAAGGCGCCTGACAGCCCGGCGTCGGCACCAAGCAATATGATGCGGCAAGTGGACGGAATCGAAGACCGATTGCGGCGTCTCCTTGTCGCCCTCGAACGCCTGGACAGTACGTGGCGTCGAGAGCACGCGCTGACGGCGAACGAGAAGCTCGTCGTCGCATTCCTGGCCGCCGATGGCGCGCTTGCCCCGACTGAGCTGAGCGAGCTCGTCGGCATCACCACCGCCGGCATCAGCACGCTGCTGGATCGCCTCGAAGCGGACGGCTACGTAATCCGCCGTCGGAACCCGACCGACGGCCGTCGCGTGCTCGTGACGCTCACGAAGAAGGCGCTGCGCGCACGCATGGGCTTCGAATCCGTCACTGCCGAGATTGCCCGCGCCGCGCAGGCCGACGAGGAGGCCGCCATCGCGGCATTCCTCGAGCGCGCCGAGCGAATCGCGCTGCGCCGAGCCGGCGTGGATCCCGGCGAGTAGCACCATCGTGCGGGCTCCTGCAGCCCATGTGCGCGACATCGCAGTACCTCCTGCGAACCACCGCACCGCCGGCTGACGCCATCGTTCGGAGTGCGTAGCGTCGCGGCATGACTTTTGCCCGAGCTGCCTCAGCCCCCGCCCTGTCCGCCCGATCCCGCGCACTCCTGCTCCTCACGTCGCTCCTGGTGGCGTTCGGGATCCTGACGTCGATGCCAACCTCGGCGCGCGCCGCTGCCGCGACGCTGCACGGGGCGCCAACCTTCACGCCCGCCGCCAGCTACCCGCGTTCGGTGCCGACCGACCTGCAGGTCCACGTCGATACCGATGAAGGCGCGACCTTCAAGATCGCAGCCTCGGGTGCACTCCTCGCCACGCAGGTCGCCGGCTGCTCGACCGGAACGGTGAGCTGCAACGTCGCATCGGGCGGCAAGATCACCATCGCCGACGACGGGGACACGGCCACGAACGGTCCCGTCCAGGTCACGATCAGGCTGCTGGTGACGCCCGCCTCGACCGTTCCGATCGTGTCGGAGGAAGGGTCACCGATGGGCACGATGCCCCGCGAGCTGGAGATCACGCTCACACCGCTGGCGCCCACGGCAGGCAGCACCCACACCGCCACGGCGATCGTCCTCGTGGCGTCCAACCCCGCCTTCCAGGCAGAGCTGAGCATCGCGACGCTCGCGCCGATCGACGGCGGCACCGTACAGCGCGGCGGGACCGTCCCGTATCGGGCGCGGATCACGCGCAGCGGCAACATGGGCCAGCAGGTCGATGCCACGATCTCCCTCGTCCCCGGAACCGCGATCTCGGGTACGGCACCGGCAGGTACCAGCCGCGTGGTCTTCATGCCGAACGTCACGACCGTCACCGTGGAGCTCCCGGTCGTGGTCAGCTCCACCGCGACGACAGGCCTGCACGGCTGGCGCCTGCGCGCCGCCTGGGGCGCCGACATGGAGGTCGGTGCGCTGCGGACCTTCACCGTCCCCGCCCCCCCGGCACCTCCCGTCACCCCGGCGAAGCCCAAGCCCCCGGTGAAGGCGGCAGTCGCACCACGACCCGTGGCCCTCGTCACACCGCTTCCGGCTCGACCGGACACGCGAGCCCCGTCCATCACGATGCAGCTCGTCATCAAGGGCGCCGTGCTCGTGCGTCGACTGAATGCCACGCTGTTCATCCTGGGCGAGCGCTGCCCCACGAACGAGAAGGCGTGCGTGCTGCGCACGTCGCTGACATGGAAGACGCGACCCGGCGGACCGACCGTCCGCATCGGAGCGGCAACGCTGTACCTGAAGGCGGGAGCCGTCGGCACCACGCAGGTGAAGCTGACCCCGCTCGGGCGGAAGCTGCTGGCCAAGCGCGGCGCCCTGCGCACGGTGCTGACGGTCCAGCTGACGGACAAGGCCGGCAACACGAGCTCCCTGCGCCGCGCAGTCGTGCTCAAGTACCGTCCGCGTCGCTGACCGGGTCCGGGTGTGCGATCAGTACCGGAACAGGTGATTCGGCCACGACGGCATGCGCGACGCCCCCGAGCAGCGCCGCGGCGACACGGCCCCGCGAGCGAGCGCCGATGCACAGCACGCGGGCGGAGCGCTCCGAAGCGATGCGAATGATAGCCCTCCACGCTCCGTCGGGCGCCTCGCTCGCGATCGCTTCGGCGTCGAGTCCCGCTGCCTGGGCTCGCGCCACGCCCTCGTCCGCACGCTCCTGCGTGAGCTGCTGCAGTTCGGTGTCGAAGTCGGCGTGGAACGTCGCCGGACCCATCGGTGGTGCGACGACCCACACCGGGATCGGTTCCCACACCGACACGATGCGGGTCGGCGCGCCGGGCAGCAGCCGCGCGACGATGTCCACCATGCGACGAGCCCCCTCCGACCCGTCGTAGGCGATCACGACCGGACCGCCGGGCTGCAATGGCGACGTACCGTCGTCGCGCGGATGCACGACGAGCACCGGGAACGGGCACCGGGCCACGAGCCCGTGGGCGACGCTGCCGAGCCGCACGCTGCCCCGGCTGCCATGCGCGTGCTTGCCGACGACCACCACGTCCGGCTCGAACTCGGCGGCGGCCGTGAGCATCGTGCGCCACACGCTCCCCCCTGTCGTGAGCAGCTCCCCGAGCGCATCGTCCAGGCCGGCTGTGCGAGCCGCTTCGACGGCTGCGTCCAGCTGGCGCTGGGCCGCGTCGAGCACGGCCACGTCGTAGAGATCCCGGTCCAGCATCCAGACGCGGGAGCCGACGCCCCAGTCGGCGAAGCTCTTCGACACGTGCAGCACCGCGGCACGCGATCCGGGAAACAGCGCTGCGGCCGTGGCGATCGCCGTATCCGACGTCGAGTTCCCGTCATGGCCGATCAACAGCCGAATGCGTTCGTGGTCCAACATGACCCCGTCCTCCCAGATCGACGCCTGGTTGGACGGTACCGCGAGCCTCACCTCGAAAACGAGGTCACGGTGAGGATCACATGCGAGCGTCGTACGTCGGCAGTCGCTCCTCGCCCCCGTGCGTCGCCCGGTCCCGGAAGACACGAAATCCCCGCCGAAGCGAGGATTCCGAAGGAGCGGCTGATGGGACTCGAACCCACGACCTTCTGCATGGCAAGCAGACGCTCTAGCCAACTGAGCTACAGCCGCATCGACGTACGAGGATATCAGATGCCAGGGCGCGGCGCGACTACGCCTTCGGTGCTCGAATCAGGCGAACACGACGCGCGCGGTCGCGCGAAACGCCGGTGCCGCCACGTCGACGCCGTCCAGGTAGCAGCCAACCAACGCCGCGTCGCGCAGGAGTACGAGCGACGAGGCCGCTGCGGCAGGATCGGTCAGTCCCGCAGTGGTCGCAACGCCGACGAGCATCTCGCGGAACCAGACGCGGTGGCGATCGACGAGGCCACGCACGTCGCTGTCGTCAGCGGGGTACTCGGCCGCGGCATTGATGAACGGACAGCCACGGTCGTAGTGCTGCTCGACGTCTGCCGCGATGCGCTCGATCACGACATCGATGGTGTCCGCGCCGGCGAACAGCGATCGGATGCGTGTGTCCTCCATCTCGAGGTAGGCCGCGACGAGCGCTTCCTTGCCGGCGAAGTGGCGGTACATCGTTGCACGTGTCACGCCCGCCTCGTCGAGGATGCGGTCCACTCCGATCGAGTGGATACCTGCGCTGTAGAACAGGCGCGCCGCGGTGGCGAGCAGGCGCTCGCGCGGCTTGGATACGTGCGTCATCGTCGTCTGGTTGGCCATGTCGATCCTCCGTTCAGAGGATCATAGCGGAACGTTCTTTCTCTTTGCTGGCCAGCTGCCGGGGCTAGACCTCCCGCGAGCCGTTCAGGAAGGGCACCGGATCGATGTCCTTGCGGTTGGCCGGATCACCCTCGAGGACCCCGAAGTGCAGGTGGGGCCCCGTGGACAGGCCGGTCGAGCCGACCTTGCCGATGACGTCGCCCTGCTTGACCTCGTCGCCCACCTTCGCGATGCGCTCGGACTGGTGTCCATAGAAGGTGCTCAGGCCGTCACCATGGTCGACGATCACGTAGTGGCCATTGATCTCGTGGAACGCCGATTCCACGACCTTGCCGCCGGCAGCCGCCTTGATCGGCGTGCCCGCAGGCACCGCGAAGTCCTGGCCGGTATGCGGGATGCTGTTGCGGATCGCCGCGACATCACCCCACTTCGACGTGATCTTGGCGCCATCGACCGGGCTGATGAGCTTCTGCTTCCCCGGATTTCCGTTGGTCGGCGGCGGCGGTGGCGGAGGCGGCGCAGGCGCAGGTTCGGGCTTGGACTCCGGCGCCGGTGGAGGCGACGGATCCGGCGACGGATCGGGGAGCGAGATCGGCCCCTTGGGCAGGGACGTGCCCTGCACCGTGGCGGGTGGCGCCTCGCCTCCGCCAGTGATCGATCCGGCTCCCTGCATCGCGTTCACGACGGCCTGGAGCTGCTCGACGGCCACCCCCAGCTGCGTGATCGCCTCTGCCAAGGCAGGCGACGCCGCGATGGGGACGTCTCCACCACCCACGAGCGCAGGCGGCTGCGGCTGGATCGGCGTGGTCTGGATGGAGGTAGTGGCGGCGATGCAACAGGACATGTCACTACGATGCGCCGACCGACGCAACTCGGATCGGGAGGAATTACCTAAGTCTGGGAATCCGCGTGTCGGGCGAGCACCCCGAGGTGCTCGCCCGAC